>JAFRUI010000027.1 GCA_017438945.1 Bacteroidales bacterium | reverse complement strand
TTCATCGTCGTCGTCATCATCATCCTCTTCATCCTCCTCATTATCATCGTCGTCATCCTTTTCTTCATCCTTCATCGCTTCATCCTCTTCCGGTTCAGCAACCGGCTCAGGCTCCACGACGGACTCTGGTTCGGCTTCCACAACAGGTTCCACGACCTTCATCGCTCCATCCTCTTCCGGTTCAGCAACCGGCTCAGGCTCCACGACGGACTCTGGTTCGGCTTCCATAACAGGTTCCACGAGCTTCATCGCTTCATCCTCTTCCGGTTCGGCAACCGGCTCAGGCTCCACGACGGGTTCTGGTTCGGCTTCCGCAACAGGTTCCACGACCTTCATCGCTTCGTCCACTTCCGGTTCGGCAACGGGTTCAGGCTCTACAACGGGTTCTGGTTCGGCTTCCGCAACAGGTTCCACGACCTTCATCGCTTCATCGTCTTCCGCAACCGCAACGCCAACACTCTTGATGTCAACAGGTTCCATCCCCTCAAACTGGCTGTTCAGTTGCGGCACGACCATGCTTTCAAAAGAGATGTTCCCCTTTTTGTCCAGCATAAACGTGCCAAATCCTTCATAGGTGACAGACTTGTTGTGCTGAAGGGCGGCAAGCAGTTCGTCCACCCATTTCATAATCAGCTCGTTTGCCTCCGTGAAAAGACATTTCTTGTCACGACTGATCTGATTGGCGAGCGCAAAATTGTTCTCCTCGCTGTCATTCTGCGAAAAGACCACCTCATTATACGGAGGATGGATGACATTCTTCTCTATGACAGCATGTCTTAGCTGTATCCGAAACGCACCCAATCGTTCAACAAACACATATTGGTCTTGTAATAAGGTTTTCAGTAAAAAGTCTATCATCTTATTCTTAATTCTACATTCTTAATTCTACATTCTTCAGGTCTTCCGGCGTGTCCACCCCGATGCCTTGATAGTCGCATTCCAAGGCGCGGATGGTGTAGCCGTTTTCAAGCCAGCGGAGCTGTTCCAGTTTTTCGCTGTTCTCCAATTCCGAAGTCGGAAGCTTCACAATCTCTTTCAACGCTCCATAACGGTAGGCGTAGATGCCGATATGTCTGAAATAGTTTTTGGGTGGAGTGGCGTTCTCACGCAGATAAGGAATCGGGAGTCTGCTGAAATACAGTACATTACCGTTCTTTGCTTTCACCACTTTCACCACATTGGGATTGTGGAGAAGGCCCCCTTCCTGAAACGGGTTGACCAAGGTGGCGATTTGCACTGAACGGTCTTCAAATGCACTGGCGAGCAGGTGGATTTCCCTTGGGGAAATCAGTGGCTCATCACCTTGGATATTGATAATCACGTCGTTATCGCTCGGATGCATGGATCTTGCCGCCTCTCCGCAACGATCGGTGCCGGAGGCGTGGTCAGGAGAGGTCATCACCACCTTCCCGCCGAAACCACATACACAATCCGCGATGCGATCATCGTCCGTGGCCACGGCAAGATCGCATACCTCAGAGGATTGCACACGTTCATACACCCACTGAACCATCGGTTTGCCCTGAAGGACAGCCAACGGCTTGCCAGGGAAACGGGTGGACGCGTAACGGGCGGGGATAATACCGAAAACGTTAAAATCTCGCATATTCTTCACGATATTATGAGACGTTTCAGGAAACGTCTCTACAAGATGGGTTATTTGAAGAGACCGTACAATTCGGCGTCAATCTTCTCGATAATCACCCCGAAATCTTCCGGACGTTCGGCGAACTTCAATTTGTTGACATCCACCACGAGCAATTTACCCTCGTCATATTTGTCTATCCAGTTGTTATACAGATTATTAAGATTCTCCAAATACGACAGGCTGATGTCTCCCTCATAGGCACGACCGCGTTTCAAAATCTGCGAGATCAGGGTCTCCACATCCGCTTTAAGGTAAATGAGCAAATCGGGTGGCTGCAAGAACTTCTTCATCAGCTCGAACAACGAGGCATAGTTCTCGAAATCGCGCGAGGCCATCAACTCCATCCGATGCAGATTCGGAGCGAAAATGTATGCGTCCTCATAAATCGTCCTGTCTTGGATGACGTCTTTCTTGCGCTGACGGATGTCCAGCACCTGACGGAAGCGACTGTTCAAAAAATAGATCTGGATATTGAACGACCAGCGTTGCATATCCTGATAAAAGCTGGCGAGGTAAGGGTTGTCCTCCACGCTTTCGTAGAGGGGTTCCCATCCGTAATGCTTGGCCAGCATTCCTGTTAACGTTGTTTTTCCGGATCCTATATTTCCGGCGACAGCTATATGCATTTCTTTAATGGTTATGGGTTATAGGTTATGGGTTATTGAAGTTTTTCTTTCGTATGTGTGGCGTGGAAGAAGAGGTAACAGCAGAGTCCCGCGAACATCACGATGGCAAGGATGTTGTACATCGGGGAACCGATATAGTCGGCCATGAAGGTGGGTTCGACGCCGGCGTATTTGAGGATGGCACTCAGGACACCCATGATAGCACCGCCAGCGAGCAACCCGGAGGCGAGGAGCGTGCCCTTCTCGGCGCGTTGCTTGTTGATTGCCTCATCCTTGCTGCGGGTCTTCACCAACCAGGCGAGGAAACCGCCCACCAACAACGGGAGGTTCAGCTGCAACGGGATGAACATACCGAGCGCGAATGCCAGTGCGGGAACGCCGATCACGTCCAACAGGATAGCCAGAACGGCACCCACGATGTAAAGAATCCACGGGGTGGAGCCGCCATACATCATCGGCTCGATGATGGCCGCCATGGCGTTTGCCTGCGGAGCCACCAAGGCATTCTCACCCGTGTATCCGTAAGTCTTGGACAGCAACATGATGACCGCACCCACCGTCAATGCGGAGACGAACGTGCCCACGAACTTGAAAGCTTGCTGTTTATACGGGGACGTGCCGATCCAGTAACCGACTTTCAAATCGGTGATGAAGCCGCCGGCCATGGAAAGTGCAGAACAGACGATGCCGCCCACCACCAATGCCGTGATGATGCCCGTGCCGCCCTTCAACCCGACAGAGGCGAGGATAAAGGAGGAGAGAATCAGCGTCATCATCGTCATACCGGAGACAGGGTTGGTGCCCACTGTGGCGATAGCCGTGGCCGCCACCGTGGTGAACAGGAAAGCGAACAGGAAGACCACCAACAAGGCCACAAGCACCTGCGTCAGATTCATGTGCATGCCGCCCAGGAAGAAAAAGAGCACCATCATGACAATGACGGCCAAGAATCCGAACATGAGGATCTTCATGGAGAGGTCACGCTGCGTGCGCACCACCTCGCTCTTCGCACCTGCAGACTTGCCGGCTTTCACCGCCACGCCGATGGATTTCTTGATCACACCCGCAGACTTGATCACACTGAGGATACCGGCCATAGCGATACCACCGATACCGATGTAACGTACGTATCCGGAGAAGATTACATCAGGGTCGAGAGTGCTCATGGCCGTTGCCACGCCGTCCACTTCGAGCATGCCGTAATGACCCAACAGCGGAGTCAGCACCCACCAAGAAAGAGCGGAACCGGCACAGATGACAGCAGCGTATTTGAGACCGATCAGGTAGCCAGTGCCCAACAAAATGGATTCGGCACTCATCTTAAAGACATATTTGTGATTCATGGCCAACTGTTCACCCCACCCCGCCATGCGCGTGGAGATGGTGTCGGCCCAGAAATGGAAGGTCGTCATCAGAAAATCGTACAGACCACCTATCAAACCGCTGATCAACAGTAATTTGGCTTGGTTACCTCCTTTGGCACCCGACACGATGATCTCCGTTGTGGCTGTGGCTTCGGGGAACGGGTACTTGCCATGCATGTCGGAAACAAAGTACTTACGGAACGGTATCAGGAAAAGGATGCCCAGAAAACCGCCCAACAGCGACGACATGAATATCTGGAAGAAATTGACCTGGATTTCCGCGCCCGCCACAGGATTGGTCTCCTTGATGATGTAGATGGCCGGCAACGTGAAGATGGCACCCGCCACAATCACGCCGGAACTCGCGCCGATAGACTGGATCAGCACATTTTCCGACAACGGGCTCTTCCGCTTGGCGATGGTGGAAATACCCACGGCGATGATAGCGATGGGGATGGCCGCCTCAAACACCTGGCCGAAACGCAGTCCTGAGTAGGCTGTGGCCGCCGAAAAGATGACCGCCATCAGGATACCCCAGAAGATAGTCCAGCCGTTCAGTTCGGGATACTTTTTGTCACTCAACAAGATAGGCTTGTACTCTTCGCCCTCCTTGAGCTCCCGGTACGCGTTTTCGGGAAGTTTGATTTCGTTTTCCTCTTGTTCAATCGTAGTTTTTTCTTCTTCCATATTAATGATTTTCAATTATTTGTCATCATACAATCCTGACGGAATCCAAGCGAAATTCCACCCCCGTTATCCGTCAAAAATAAATTGCAAAAATAAAAAAAAATACGACAAAGGAGGATATTTAAAACAACAAAGGGGAGCCACAACGGACTCCCCATATTCTGCATTCTTAATTCTGCATTCTACATTAGATTAGTACATTCCGCCCATACCGGGGTTCATGCCGCCAGCGGGCATTGCGGGAGTTTCCTCTTTGATTTCGGCAAGCACGCACTCGGTGGTGAGCAACATGCCGGCGATGGAAGCGGCGTTCTCGAGAGCCACACGGGAAACCTTGGTCGGATCGATGACACCAGCCTCAATCATGTGCTGGTACTCATCAATGCGGGCGTTGTAACCATAGTCGCCTTTGCCCTTTGCAACAGCGTTCACAATTACAGAACCCTCCTTACCGGCATTGTTGGCAATCTGACGAAGAGGTTCTTCCAGAGCGCGGCGCACGATGTCGATACCAATCTGCTGGTCCTCGTTGTCGCCCTTCAGACCCTTCATAGCTGCGATGCTGCGGATGTAAGCGACACCACCGCCAGGGATAATACCCTCTTCGATGGCGGCACGGGTAGCGTGCAAAGCATCATCGAAACGGTCTTTCTTCTCTTTCATCTCCACTTCGGAAGCGGCACCCACGTAGATGACTGCCACGCCGCCTGCCATTTTGGCAAGACGCTCCTGCAGTTTCTCGCGATCATAGTCGGAAGTGGTCTTTTCGATCTGGGACTTGATCATGGCGATACGGGCAGCGATGGCGTTCTTGTCGCCCTTGCCGCTGACGATCGTCGTGTTCTCCTTGTCAACCGTGATCTTTTCCGCTGTTCCGAGCATTTCAATGGTGGCATCCTCAAGTTTGTAGCCTTTTTCCTCAGAAATCACGGTACCACCGGTCAGGATAGCGATGTCTTCCAGCATCTCTTTTCTTCTGTCGCCGAAGCCGGGAGCCTTCACGGCCACGATCTTCAGACCGCCACGCAGACGGTTCACGACGAGAGTGGCAAGAGCTTCGCTGTCAACATCTTCAGAGATAATCAGCATAGGACGGCCGCTTTGGACAACTTTTTCCAAAATCGGGAGGAATTCCTTCATGTTGCTGATTTTCTTGTCGTAAATCAGGATGTAAGGAGTGTCATAAACGGCTTCCATCTTCTCGGTGTCTGTCACGAAGTAAGGAGAGATGTAGCCTCTGTCGAACTGCATACCTTCGACCACCTTCACGTAAGTATCGGTGCCCTTGGCCTCTTCGATGGTGATCACGCCCTCTTTCTTCACTTTCTGCATAGCCTCGGCAATCACCTTACCTACAGCAGAATCGTTGTTGGCGGAGATGGTAGCGACTTGCTCGATTTTCTCGTGGCTGTCGTTGATTTCCACAGATTGAGCCTTGAGGTTCTCGACGACCGTGGCCACGGCCTTGTCGATACCGCGTTTGAGGTCCATCGGGTTGGCGCCGGCGGTTACGTTCTTAAGACCAGTGTTGAAGATGGCCTGTGCGAGCACGGTAGCGGTGGTGGTACCGTCACCAGCTTGGTCGTTGGTCTTGGAGGCAACCTCCTTCACCATCTGTGCACCCATGTTCTCGATGGGTTCTTGCAGTTCGATTTCCTTGGCGACCGTCACACCGTCCTTGGTGATTTGCGGCGCACCGAATTTCTTGTCGATGATCACGTTGCGGCCTTTCGGTCCCAGTGTCACTTTCACGGCGTTGGCCAATGCGTCAACACCTTTTTTCAGACCCTCGCGGGCTTCCCAGTTATATTTAATGTCTTTTGCCATTACTTTGTTGTTTATTGTTTACTTTTTTGTTTTATTCGTTAATTCAGTCTTGTTTTGAGACTTGAGACTTAAGACTTAAGACTTAAGACTTAAGACTTAAGACTTGAGACTTGAGACTTGGGACTTGAGAGGATATCCGTCAACGTTGAGTCATAGTCCTCAGTCCTCAGTCCAAGGTCCAAAGTCCTATTTACATATCGCGTAAATGTCGCTCTCCTTCATGATAAGATAAGTCTCGCCGTCGAGTTGGATTTCGGTGCCGGAGTATTTGCCGTAGAGCACGGTGTCCTTCACCTTGACGGTCATGGGTTCGTCCTTTTTGCCGGGGCCGACTGCGATGACGGTGCCTTGTTGGGGTTTTTCCTTGGCGGTGTCGGGGATGATGATGCCGCCGGCGGTTTTCTGTTCAGCTTCTGCAGGTTTCACTAAAACTCTGTCTGCTAAAGGTTTGATACTTTTCATAATGTTTTTATTTTTAAGTTTGAATTTTCGTCTTTTTCGTTGACGGCGGGAAGGGATGCAAAATCCGTGCCAAGTTTTTTGGGACTGAGGACTGAGGACTGAGGACTGAGGACTGGAGACTTAGGACTGGGGACTTAGGACTGGGGACTGGAGACTTGAGACTGGGGAGTGAACATGCATTTAAGAGAAAAAAAAACGACACATATTGACAATTGAAAAAATAATGTATTTTTGCTGTTAAATTTTTATAAACAAATAAACTACATTATGGAAACATATCCGTTTGAAAACATGGAAGTTTGGAAAGAATCAAGGCAATTGGTCAAAATGATATATCGTCTTCAGGCCACATTCCCAACTATTGAAAAATATGGTTTAGGAGATCAATTACGTCGTGCGGTAACTTCGGTTTCATCAAACCTGGTAGAAGGAAACGCACGATATTCGACAAAAGAGCAGATACATTTTTTTGATATTGCGATGGGATCATTGATGGAAGTCTATTGTCAGGTTCTGTTGGCTTATGATTTAGAGTATCTTTCAGAAGAACAATTGTTTGAATGCAAACAAAAAATCGAAAGAGTCAGAGTCCTTCTCAATGGTCTTCGCCGCAGCAAACGCCAAATTCTTAAAACTGACAATTTGTCATAAATGCTCACACCCCCAATCCTTGACACCTCAGTCTCCAGTCCCCAGTCCTAAGTCCAAAGTCCAAAGTCCTCAGTCCAAAGTCCCCAGTCCAAAGTCCCCAGTCCTAAAAAAATCGTACCTTTGCCGCCCGAAAAAAAACAGCCAAACCGAATGCCTCCAATAATCGCTACACTGTACCTCTACGTCATCCCGCTGCTCGTGATGCTTGCGGCAAGGAAATGGCCCGTCATCGAGAAAATCTCCCCGATGGTCATCCTCTATGTCATCGGGCTGGTGGTGGGGAACGCCGGTATTGCCGGGAAAGAATCCACTTACCTTTTCGAGAACATCTCCAACATGGCCGTGCTGACCTCCATCCCGCTGATGCTGTGCAGCTGCGACTTCCGGAAATGGTCGGCGAAGGCGGTGCTCAAGGCCTTCCTCGTCGGGTTGGTCAGCATCATGGCCGTCAACATCATCGGGTTCTTCCTGTTCCGTTCCCAGGCGGTGGCGTCGGGAGTGAGCCTCGAAGATTTCGCGAAAGTGACCGCCGCCATGACCGGAATCTACACCGGGGGGATCCCCAACTTCGCGCCTGTGGCCAAGGCCGTGAGCCTGCCCCACAACCTTTTCCTCCTCGTTTCCGGCTACGACCTGGTCGTTACTGCCGTCTATCTGCTGGTCATCGTCTTCTTCGGCGGCAAGATCGTCCGTTGGTTCTTCCCCAAGATGGGAAACACCCCGGCAGCCTCCACAGACACTGTCACGGACAATTTGTCAGAGTCGGCTCCTGAAGTCACGACCAAATCGCTGAAGCAGAAAATCCTGAACCGCGCCGCGTCCATACTCGGTGCCATTGCCATCGTGACCTTCGCCGTCGGACTCACCTACCTCATCCCGATGAAAAACACGACGGCATTCATCATCATCGTCATCACCACCTTCTCCATCCTGATCTCGTTTTGGAAACCGGTGCGCAAGCTGGAGGGCACTTTCGACACCGGCCTCTACTTCGTCTATGTCTTCTGTCTGGCCGTCGCCACCATGGTGAACGTCCACGAACTTGAATTCTCGAAGTACATATATATATTGTATTACATCGCCTTTGTGGTTTTCGGGTCGCTGGCACTCCAGATCCTGCTGGCCCGACTCTTCAAGATCAGCGGGGCGATGACGCTCACGTCGTCCATTTCCCTGATCAATTCGCCGCCGTTCGTGCCGATGGTGGCCGCCGTGCTGCACGACAAGTCGGTGATTCTCCCCGGCATCGCCATCGGGCTGCTGGGGTATGCCGTCGGCAACTACCTGGGGATCGGTATCTTCATGCTGCTGACGGCGGTTGGAGGCTAGCCAAAAAATATTTTTCAACACCTCTTGACTATATCCAAAAAAAGTCTATTTTTGCGCGCTTAAAAAATCTCGATTATTATCCTTAAGTTAGCAAAGGAAAAAAATTAGAAATCAGAGAGATATGGGTGAAGATATCTCTCGCAAAAGAATGACAAAACTGAAAAAATGGATGCAGTAAGTTACAAAACAATTTCGGCGAATGAGAAAATCGTCAAGAAAGAATGGGTGGTAGTTGACGCCCAGGAGATGGTTGTGGGCCGCCTCGCTACACAGGTGGCACGCATACTGAAAGGCAAGAACAAGCCTTATTACACGCCTCATTTCGATTGCGGCGACAATGTGATCATCATCAACGCGGAGAAGGTGAAATTCACGGGACACAAATGGACGGACAAGCAATATGTCCACCACACCACGTATCCTGGCGGACAGCGCTTCGCCACTCCGAAGGAAGTGATGCGCAAGGATCCGAGACGCATTCTGGAACACGCCATCAAGGGCATGCTCCCGAAGAACAGACTCGGTGCCCAGCTGTTCCGCAACCTCCATGTGTATGTGGGTCCGAACCATCCGCATGAAGCTCAACAACCCAAAGTAATTAACATTAAGGATATTAAATAACAATGGAAGTGATCAATACATTAGGCAGAAGAAAAACCGCAGTCGCCCGCCTTTACATGAAGCCCGGCAGCGGCCAAATCATGGTGAACAACCGTGACTATAAGGAATATTTTTCCGTCCCCACCCTGCAATACAAGGTCGAGCAACCCCTCCAAGTGGCCAACCTGATGGGTCAGTATGACATCAAGGCCAATCTGGACGGCGGCGGCGTCACCGGTCAGGCCGAGGCTCTCCGCATGGCTATCGCGAAGGCCCTCACCCAGGTGAACCCCGAACTGCGCCCGGCTCTGAAAGCCCAAGGCTTCCTGCGCCGCGACCCGCGTATGGTGGAACGTAAGAAACCCGGTCAGCCCAAAGCCCGTAAGAGATTCCAATTCTCCAAACGTTAATCGGAATCTTGTTTGGACAGTGTTTAGTATCGAAACGGTGAAGATTCCCGCGTAGGACTACTCCACCGTTGCTTTCAAGAATGTAAACAAATCAAAAAAAAGAAAATGTCAAACGTACAATTTGAAGAATTATTAGAAGCTGGTTGTCATTTCGGACACCTGAAAAGAAAATGGAACCCCGCCATGGCTCCCTACATCTTCATGGAGAAGAATGGCATCCACATCATCGACCTCTACAAAACGATGGACAAGATAGAGGACGCCTGCAGCGCCGCCAAGAGCATCGCTCGCTCCGGCCGCAAAATCCTCTTCGTGGCCACCAAGAAACAAGCCAAGGAGACCGTCGCCAACATGGTCAAGGAAGTCAACATGCCTTACGTGACCGAGCGTTGGCCCGGCGGCATGCTCACCAACTTCTTCACCATCCGCAAGGCTGTGAAAAAAATGAGCGACATCGACCGTCTGATCGAAAGCCCCCAATTCCAGAACATCTCCAAACGCGAACGCCTGCAAATCAGCCGTGAACGCGCCAAACTGGAAAAGAACTTGGGCTCCATCAGCGACCTGTCCCGCCTCCCCGCAGCCGTCTTCATCGTGGATATCATGAAAGAGCACATCGCCCTGGCTGAGGCACGCAAACTCGCCATCCCCACTTTCGCTATCGTGGACACCAACTCCAACCCGAATATGGTGGATTTCCCCATCCCGGCAAATGACGACGCATCCAAGTCAATCGCTGTGATCCTCAAAGCTATCTGCGACGCCATCCGCGAAGGACAGGCCGAACGCGAGATGAACAAGGACCGCATGGAAGAGGAAATGGCTGAAATGAACGCCGAGAACGAAGCCGAAGAGAACGAAAACGACGATCGCGAAGGCGGCCGCCGCAGAAGAGTCTCCCGCAAGAACAACGAATAATTTTAATCACAGAAAAATCTTACAACAATATGGCTAATATCACAGCTGCAGATGTTAACAAACTGAGACAAGAGACTGGTATCGGCATGATGGACTGCAAGAAGGCCCTCGTCGAGGCTGAAGGCGACTTCGAAAAAGCACGCGACATCCTCCGCAAGAAAGGCCAGAAAGTAGCCGCCAAACGCGCTGACCGCTCCTCCAACGAAGGCCGTATCATCGCCAAGACCAACGCCGACAGAACCAAAGGTTATATGCTCGTCATGGCTTGCGAAACCGACTTCGTGGGCAAAGGCGAAGAATTCGTCAACTTCACCGACAGCGTCCTCGACAAGGCTATGGCTGCCGACATCAAGACGAAAGAAGATCTGATGAACATGGACTGTGGCGGCATGACCGTCGCCGAGAAACTGGTCGAAATGACCGGCAAAACCGGTGAGAAGATCGAATGCCCCGACTACCTCGTTCTGGAAGCCCCCTACGTGGAAGCATACAACCACATGGGCAACCACAAGGCCACTCTCGTGGGCTTCAACAAACCCGGTGAGAAAGCTGCCGAAGCCGCCCACAACGTCGCCCTTCACATCACCGCTATGGCTCCCGTCGCCCTCGACGAAAACGCCATCCCGCAAGAGGTGAAAGACCGCGAACTGGCCGTCGGCATCGAGAAGACCCGTCTCGAAATGATCCAGAGAGCCGTTGATTCCGCACTGCACAAAGCCGGCATCAACCCCGCCCACGTCGACAGCGACGACCATATCAACTCCAATATGGCTAAAGGTTGGATCACCGAAGAGCAGGCCGAACTCGCCCGCAAAATCAAGGTTGAGGAAGCTGAAAAAGCTGCTGCTAACCTCAATGAGAAACAGATCCAGCAAATCGCCCAAGGCCGTCTGGTGAAGTTCTTCAAGGAAAGCACCCTCAAATACCAAGCGCTCGTCATGGGCAGCGACGGTAAAGAGAGCGTCGGCGACTACGTCAAAAGAATGGACAAAGATCTGGCTTGTGTCAGCTTCGTCCGCAGACAGATTGGCGAGTAATCCAAAAACACTCCTAATACGAAAGGCGCGAGTTTTCGCGCCTTTTTTTGTTAATCTTTAGCCGCTTTAGGACTATTATGAATGTTAGCAAAAAATATGTACATTTGCGCTTTCAATATTACAAACAGAAATACAATGATTAAAAGAACATTCATCTTCCTTGTCACCGTAATCTTAACACTCTGCACCGCGAATGCGCAGTACCGACTGATCTACGAATCTTTCACTGATGGCAGTGGCGACACGTCACGCACCTTAGTGACGGTCTCCAACGACCAACTATGCATCTCCTCCGCCAACCCCGAGGAACCCAATCCTATCCCCGGCATCGCGAAGCACTACACCTATATCGACTTCGCGCATGACACCGCCTTCTACCAGCTCTATTACTCAGGGAAAGAGCAGTATTTCACTGGCATCTCGCTCCATACTGGCAACGACTATCAGTTTGAGAAAGTCGAAATAATCGATGGCTACAGATGTAAGAAATACACCACCTCGCTCTTTTCCAACCGGATGGAGATATGGATGACAGAGGATCTGAAGTACCGCGCCACTCCGACCACAACATTCGCTGACCTGCCCGGCGTGCTCGTGCGATACACGCGCAACGGCAATGCCACCACACGCCTTGCGTCCGAATCATTCGGGACAACCTCGCGGAACAAGATGGACGTAAAGCCGGTCATCCCCGCCAACCTCGGCACGTATATGACCAGTCGCGCCCTCAACAGCCTCGAAAAGGAAAAACTGGTCATCACCATTCCCATTTTCCGCAACGCACAGATCTGCTTCAACCCAAAACTTCCGAAAACTTCCATGATCCCCTACGACACCACCCTGCCCTACTCCAACGGCACTATCATCCTGAAACGACTTAAGCTTCAGCAACTACCTGCTCACTACCAGATATTTGCAGAGCTCACGGAAAAGTCGAACGGAGATGCCTACGACCGCACGGGCTCCATCTTCGTCATCCCCGCCTCGAAAATCAGCTTCCTGAATGCGCTGATTGACAGTGTGGGCGTGCTGCCGACTTTCACCGACAAGAACGGCGAACAATATCAGGGCATCAAGTTGGAGAAAGACTACACGCCGCTGGTGGAATTAGTCCGCTTCTTCACGCCTTTCGGGGTACACCACTTCAACCAGTATCGCTCGCTAAACGACAAAGAATGGGAAGATGCCGCATACTACAAGCAGGATGTAAGCGACTTACGACAATATCTGCAGGGCGATGTCTATATCGGGGCATTCATCGGCAACTACGATGCTGGCGGCCACAAAATCACCCTCGACCTCAAGGCTTACCCCGAAAGCTACGAATGGACGGGGGACATCAACAAGGAATATTGGACGCAACCACTCTTCAACACCTGCAACGTGATGGAGATGTCGGGACAAAATTACGGGAAATTATTTGAAACAGACTCACTTACGGTGACATTCACCGTTCCCGAAGGGCTAACCTCGCTGCGACTGCGCTACATCAGCACAGGTCACGGAGGCTGGGACACGGGCGACGAGTTCGTGCCGAAAGAGAACGTCATCCTCATCGACGGGAAGCCGCGTTTCAGTCACACCCCGTGGCGCAGCGACTGCGGAACCTTCCGGGTCTTCAACCCCGCCTCTGGTAACTTCTGGAACGGAATGTCATCCTCTGACTATTCCCGCTCAGGCTGGTGCCCCGGCACCGCCACACAACCTGTCTATTTCGACCTCACTGGCCTCACACCGGGCGAACACACCATCACCATCGCCATCCCGCAAGGACAACGCGAGGGGTCTTACTTCAGCGCGTGGAACGTGTCCGGAGTACTTATCGGACTGAAGACTGAGGACTGACGTATGACGTGCGATGTGTGAAGAATGATGAATTAAGTCGAAAAAATTGTACTTTTGCCATCTAATTTATTGTTGCATTGAATAATCAGACCCTCAAAATAATCACCATCCTCGGAGCGAGGCCGCAGTTCATCAAAGCCGCTGTCGTATCCCGTGCTTTGTCACAATATCCTGACATTCAGGAAATCATCGTACACACAGGACAGCATTTTGACCAGAACATGTCGCAACTCTTTTTTGAAGAGATGCAACTCCCCAAACCGTCGTATCACTTTGACATCCATGGGCTTCCGCATGGTGCACTCACCGGCCGCATGATGGAGAAGATCGAAGAGGTTCTGTTGCAAGAAAAGCCAGATTGGGTGCTGGTCTACGGCGACACGGATTCAACCCTCGCGGGCGCTCTTGCCGCCAAGAAGCTGCACATCCGAGTGGCACACGTCGAAGCTGGACTGCGGTCCTATAACGAGGCCATGCCGGAGGAAATTAACCGCATCCTCACCGACCGCATCAGTGATTTGCTGTTCTGTCCCTCTGAGATAGCCATGAACCAGCTGCGTAACGAAGGGTGCTTAGCAAACGGAGCGCAAGTCGTAATGAGCGGCGACGTGATGAAGGATGCGGCCCGGGAATTCGCCCCGCTCATGCGAAAACCAACCGCCACCCTTCCCGACCGATATGCCCTCTGCACTTTACATCGTACCGAAAATGTGGATCATCCGCAAATACTCAAACAGTTGCTTTACGCACTCGAACAAACGAGCAATACCATCCCCATCGTTTGCCCCCTGCACCCGCACACACGCAAGAGTCTGGAAGCCATCGGCTATCCCATTGACCGCTCACCCATCCAATTTATCGAGCCAGTCGGATATTTGGAGATGCTCTACCTGCTGAATCATGGCACGTTGGTGATGACTGACAGCGGCGGGCTGCAGAAAGAGGCGTATTACATGCGGAAATACTGCATCACCCTACGCAACGAGACCGAATGGACGGAACTGGTGGGCTGTGGCTACAACCACGTGGTCGGGACGGAGCCTGCCGCCATCCTGCAAACCGTTCAGAATCTGATGGATGTACCGCCGGTGTTCCCCATCGCGCTCTATGGCGACGGCCATGCGGCGGAGATCATTGCGGAGACGATGAGGCGATGAGATAACAACTATTGAAACAGAAAAACAGGTACACAATGCAGATTAAGAATCTAATAATCAACATTATACTCATTTTTTGTTTTTCGGTTCCTTTATGGGCGCAAAGCGATGAGGTTCACTTTTCGCCATCAGGGGGGATTTTTGCGGAGGCCTTCCCGGTGACGATGACCTGCGACAATCCAGACCTCACCATCCGCTATACGTTGAACGGAAACAGTCCGAGCGCAACATCAGCCCGCTATCAAGAGCCACTGATGTTGGATAAGCAGCTGGAATCCCGCTCAAACATCTACAAAATCCCGATTTCACCGAAAAACGAATTCTATCTTCCCCGTTCCGTGACGAAAGGGATTGTGATCCGTGCCGCGGCATTCGACAGACAAGGAAACCGCGTCACCCCTGTCGTAACACAATCCTATTTCATCGGTTCGTTGGACTGTGACCTCCACGGCCTTCCGGTCATCTCCATCTGTGCCGACTCCCTTTCCCTTTTCGCTTACGACACGGGCATTATGGTTCCGGGAAAATTTTGCGACCCAAAAGATCCAGAAGGAACCGGCAATTACGCCCAACATGGCCGCGAATGGGAACGGGCAGTGAATGTGGAGTTCTATGCCGACGGGAACTGCGGTTTCAACCAGCTGGCGGGGCTGCGCACACATGGCGGCATACGCGCCAGAAGAGCACAGCAAAAAGGTCTTAAGCTCTATGCCCGACAGGAATACGGGAAGAAAAACTTCAAATACAGGATTTTTGAAGAATCCGAGTTGGAAAAATACAAGCACCTGGTACTAAGACCGTTCAGAAACGCATCCACCCCTTCAGGCGTGAACGACTGGCTTGCGAATAGGATTGCGTTCCCACTCAACATGGGCACCACCGCATCTCGTCCGGCAGTGCTCTTCCTCAACGGCGAATACTGGGGCATCTACTTCATCGAGGAAAAAGTCGATGAACGCTACCTGGAAAACCATTATGTCGTCGACTGCAACAACGTCAACATCATCAACGCTTGGGACGCAGCGGAATGCGGCTCCGCTGACGATTTCAAAACACTTTTCCACTGGTTGGAGACGGCAGATCTCTCCGACACAGCTCAGTATCACCAACTGACAAAGCAAATCGACATCCTCAACATCATCGACTACTTCATATTCGAACTATTTTCCACCAATTGGGACTGGCCTGCTAATAACGCACGATGCTGGCAAAATCCAAAAGGCCCCTGGCAGTGGGTATTTTACGACGGGGACTGCTGCCTCGACAAACTCAAATACGACGTTTACACGATGGCTACCTTTACAGGCAAATACTGGAGCACGGGCAGGGCGTCCACGCTCTTTTTCCGTAAATTGCTCGAAAGCAAAATATTCAAGAACCAGTTCCTTTTAAGGCTGGAGCAACTCAACAAAACACGTTTCAGATACCAGGAAACAAAGCCCCATTTGGACAACATCCTCCGATTGCTGAAAGAGGAGATCCCCATGCAGGTGCAACGATTCAACATTCCCCAAAGCTTGACGCAATGGGAGGAAAGCTGCCGGAAGCTGGACCAATATCTGGCAGAAAGAGGAGACTTATTCTGGCAGCAGACGAAGGACTACTTCCACATAAGAAACGATAAAATTCTCACCGTAGTCAGCCACACAAACCGCACTTTTTCCCGGAAAAAGCACAAACTGACCGTTACGGTGGAGGAATATTGTGTCACACCGCTGGAAATCTATGATCCACAAGGAAATATCATACACAAGCAATACCTTTTCCTGCGTCAAGGGGAGAACAAAGTACCGATAAATTTAGGCAAGCGATCGGGCGTGTATGTCGTCAAAGTGGGGGACAATGTGTGTGAAATAACCAAAATCTCTTACGCAATCCCAATAATCATCGTATTGTCAGCCGTTCTCTTATCCAGCTTGCTCATCTTACTGATAATCCGCCGAAAACATTTACCTCGTCGTTCATAATCCGGTTTTTCCAATATATTCAAATTTTATATACCTTTGCAAAATCGGAATTTAAAATTCAAATTATTTCAAATAACTGAAAAACAATACCTTATGGAAGAAAAGAAAACATCTATGATTCGTTTGAGAATGAGTTCTCAAGATGCCCATTACGGCGGAAACTTAGTTGACGGCGCCCACATGCTCGCCCTTTTTGGCGATGTGGCCACCGAGTTGCTGATCATGCAAGACGGTGACGAAGGTCTGTTCTGCGCTTACGACAATGTGGAGTTCCTCGCCCCTGTGTACGCTGGCGACTACATCGAGGCTGTCGGTGAAATCACCAAGGTGGGCAACACCTCCCGCAAGATGGTCTTCGAGGCCCGCAAAGTCGTTCGTCCGCGTCCTGACATCAGCGCTTCCGCCGCTGACGTGCTGGAAGAACCCATCGTGGTCTGCCGCGCGTCAGGTACGTGCGTGGTTCCCAAACAATGCCAGAGAAAGAACAACTAGCTATTAGCTATTGGCTGTTGGCCAAAAGCTAATAGCTAAAAGCCAAAACTAAAAAGTCAAATAATAACAAATTCAACGAATAAAAATGGATAAACTCATTATTACTGCCGCAATATGCGGTGCAGAAGTGACGAAAGAACAGAATCCGGCCGTGCCTTACACCGTCGAGGAGATTGTACGCGAGGCCAAGAGCGCCGTGGATGCCGGTGCTGCCATCGTGCACCTGCACGTGCGCGAGGACGACGGCACGCCCACCCAGAGCCGTGCTCGTTTCCAGGAATGCGAGGATGCCATCTACAAGGCTTGCCCGAACGTCATCCTGATCCCGTCCACGGGCGGTGCTGTGGGCATGACCCCCGACGAGCGTCTGCAATCGACTGACACCACCCCGATTCCGGAGATGGCCACCCTCGACTGCGGTACCTGCAACTTCGGTGACGAGATTTTCGACAACACGATGCCGACCATGCGCGCCTTCGGCAAACGCATGATTGAGCGCGGCATCAAGCCCGAATACGAGTGCTTCGAGATGGGTCACCTCGACACCATCCTCACCATGGCCCGTAAAGGCGAAGTTCCCGGCGCCCCGATGCAGTTCAACTTCGTGCTCGGCGTCCCCGGCTGTACTCCCGCCACCGTTGACAACCTCTGCTGGCTCGTGAAGAACATCCCCGCCGGCAGCACCTGGACCAGCACCGGCATCGGCCGCCACGCCTTCACCCTCGCCGCCCCCACCATCGTCATGGGCGGTAACGTGCGCGTCGGCTTCGAAGACAACCTCTACCTCGAACGCGGCGTGCTTGCCAAGAGCAACGGCGAACTCGTCGATAAGGTTGTCCGCATGGCCAAACTGCTCGGCCGTCCCATCGCCACCTCCGACGAGGCCCGCGAGATTCTCGGACTGAAGAAGAGATAAGACGTGAGACGTTAGACTTATTACAAAAACACCTCGGAACTGATTCTGAGGTGTTTTTTTCTATCTATTCATGTGAATCGGCAACACAGATTCCTACCCGACCACATACAATTGGTTCGGCATCAGTTTGGCACAATAGTTTATGATTGCCCGAGCCCTCTCGAACCCCGCATCACAGACCTTTTTTTCTTTGCAGCCGTCATATCCCATTGTAAGATGCATAAGATCATATCCCGTGTTCAGATATTGCAACAATTTCCCATCACGCTTGGCGGCGGCTTCCTGATATTTCTTGACCGAAGGACGGCCTTTTCCCTTGCGCACTTGCAACAAAGCATCTAATGCGATCAGACAGCCCTTCCACAGCGTGTCACCCGCTATACGGACATATTTCTTATCCTTATACAATTTTGTCTCAGGGTCATACTTTCCTTTGTTAATGACTTCTTCTGCGTTGGCCACATATCTTCTGGCCTCGTCAATTGGATTTTGATATTCCATTATTTTTGATTTTTAGGTTAGTGGTATTTTATAGTATATATTCCATTCGCAAAAATACAACAAAAAGAAGCGTTTGTCAAGAGTTTTTGGAAAATATTTTTTTATTACTGAAAACAAGACAGTTACACAGAAAATAAAGAAGCTATTTTATAATTATTTGTTAATATTATATGTTGACTTTGCAAAAAACAGCGTCGTTTTCGTTCAACAAAGAGCAAATCAGTTCACATTCCAAGTTATCCAGAAAAAAAATTTCGGAAACTGTTGACGGTGTCCGAAAAAAGTGTATTTTTGCCGCCGATTTCAGACAGACGATCTGTTAGCTCAGTTGGTTTAGAGCGCTTGCTTGACAGGCAAGAGGTCACTGGTTCAAATCCAGTACAGATCACCAAGTTAGAAGGGGCTGCACGTAAAAGTGCGGCCTTTTTTGTTGCCTGTAGGTGATGAAAAAGATGAATTAACGTTTGATGTTGCGGGCGTTCAGGGCGGCGCGATAACGGGCAGCATTGCGGGCGTGCTCGGCCGCAGTGGCGGTAAAGTTATGGTAGCCCGAAAAATCCTCCTTGGCGCACATGTACAGGTAGTTGTGGTGACGATAATGCAGCACGGAATCCATCGTGGATGCCTCAGGAATGCGGATCGGGCCGGGAGGAAGCCCCTTGTACTTGTAGGTATTGTACGGTGAATCCACCTGCAGGTCGGCGTTCAGGATGCGCTTGCGTGCGAAATCCCCGATGGCGAACTTCACGGTCGGATCCGACTGCAGCAACATCCCTTTGTTCAGCCTGTTGATGTACAATCCTGCGATGACAGCCTTCTCCGACGGGCGCATGTTCTCCTCTTCCACAATCGAGGCGAGCGTGGCCACCTGCACCGGTGTCAACCCGATGGCTTCGGCATCCTGCTTACGCTTTTCATTCCAGAACTGTCCGTAATAATCGTTCATCCGATTGAGAAAATCCTCTGCCGTGATGTCGTAATAGATGTCGTAAGTGTTTGGGATAAAAAGACATACGGCTGTAGTATCCGACAAATCGAATTTCTGCATATAGCTTCCATCATGAAGCAACGCGGAAAGTTCCTCCGGCTCGAAGAAGAACTTGTGCCCTACCCTCTCAACAAGTTGGTCTACCGTGCGCACGTTGTTGAAGGTAAACTTCACGGGATAGTGCTGTCCCCGGCGCAACAATCGCACTAAATCCAGATTCGTGCGACATCCGGAAATGTCATATTTACCGATGCGTATCGTCTTGTATTTCAACACATCCGCTGTTTTCTTGAAACTCTCCTCGGACTTCAGCACCTCATGCTTTCGCAAGGTGTCCATCACCTGCTCAAAGGTAGCGCCAGGCGGTACCACCACGACAGTCTCCCTATTCTGCACATTCTCCGCGAAGAAAGTTCTGAAAAAAACGCCTCCCGCGATTCCCGCCAACAACAGGACACACAATATAATGATTATGATAATCTTTTTCTTTTTCATGAAAATATTCATTAACAAACGGGGGCGTATGCGATACGCCCCTACATTCATTCATTCATCGCATCATCGTATCATCGCGTCATCGCCTCACACCCTCACGATCACCCGTAACTGGTGCGAATACCGCTGCGTCTCCTCGTTGAAGATTCCTGTCTCGTCAATGCGGTCGATGCGGACGCTGCCGCTTGAATGGATAATGGTGCCGTCACCGAGCATCATGCCCACATGGACAATGCGACCTTCCTCGTTGTGGAAGAAGGCAAGGTCGCCAAGACGAGCCTCGTGAACGAAGTCGAGCGGCTCGCCAAATGTGACCTGTTGCGAAGCATCGCGGGGCAGCTGCACGCCGACCAAAGAGTACAACAGTTGGACGAATCCGGAGCAGTCGATGCCGAGCGGAGTGCGACCGCCCCAAAGATACGGGGCACCAAGCAGCGAAAGTGCTGATTTTCGGAGCAGCTCCATACGCTGGACGTGGGAGATGTCCGGCACACCGTCCGCAGGCCACCAATTCTCCGCATTTGGAGCCGGGGAGCAAATCCGGATGGGACTCTTTTCCGAATCGGCGACAATCAACGCCCCCATAGTCAACACCTTGGGGAGTTTCATTCCCGTTGACACGAAAGGCAGGCTCAATCGCAATTTATCTGCTTTCAAATAACGGTCAAAAACCTCATCGGACACTTTGAAACACTGTTTCCGTTGGATCCAACCCGAATAATTGTCGTGATGGGTTTCAATCTGCACCCATTCTTCCGTCGTTCCCTGTATTCGATAGGTTTCGCCGAACAACAGCTGGCTCACCATCTCGGAGCAATGCGACGGTTCCGCACGCATCGGTATCACCGTCAAATGACATATACCCGAATTCATCGCCTCATCGTTTTATCGCCTCATCGTTTCATCGCCTCATCGTCAGAACGGCAGGTCATCTGCACCACCCTCGTCGGTAAACGTCTCCTGAGGGATATTGGGCAGTGTGTTCATATCGGGCTGCGGCTGGGCGAAAGAAGAAGGTTGCTGAGATGCCTGATAACCCTGTTGGGGAGCAGGCGCATATCCTTGCGGTTGAGGGGGATAGGCCGGCTGCTGAGGTTGAGCGTAACCCTGCTGGGGCTGCCCATAACCTTGCGGCTGTTGGGGATAACCTTGCGGCGGATACATCGGCTGCTGAGGTTGGGCATAGCCCTGCGGCTGCTGCACATAACCTTGCGGCTGACCGTAAACGGGCGCGCCGGTGACAGCGGCCGGAGTGGCGGCCTCCACCTTCCAGGCCCTCACGTCGGTGTACCAGTTCCCGTTGAACTCACGAGACTCCAAATCGAAGGAAACGGTAATAAGACTTCCTTCCTGGAATTGATCCAACGCACGGGCGCGATCCCCCCACAAATTGGCACACACCTTTTTAGGATATTGTTCTACGGTCTCTATGACAAATTCTGCCTTCGACCAATTATTTCCTGAACTGCTGACACCCGACTTCACGGGCAGTTTTTGAATTAATTTTCCTGTGATTTCCATAATTATTCCTTGTTTTTCTTTTCTCTCTTACCGAAAACGGTGACGTTAATGTATTTTGACGGATTTTCCTTAAGATCCTTAATCAGAACATCCAGACTTTCGATTGTCTTATTAATGCTGTTATAAAGCGAATCGTTCCGCACCAGTTGGCCTAAGGTTCCTTCACCTCTTTCCACCTCGCTTACAATCCGGTTGACATTATCAATGGTCCCCTTTGCTTCATTCACGAAACCTCGGATGTTGGATTGGGCTATGGAATCGGAAATATTGTCCACATTGTCTACAATCTCGTTGATTTTCGGGGAAGCATCGGCAAGCGTCTTGGAAAGTTTGTCAAGCTGCGAAACGAAATTGTTCACCTTACCACCATTGTCAGCCAACAGTTTGGAGAGGTCGGCGGTGGCATGTTCCAAGTTCTCCAGCGTGTTCTTGATCATCGTGCCGCCGTTGAGAGAATCCTCCGTACGGAACGCGAGCTTGAGGTTTTGTCCGATGGTGTCAACTGAAGCGACCACACTTTGGAGCTGTGTCACAAGGTCGCCCACCCCATCCAACATGCCGCCGGCAAGGTAACAACCGAGCGTGTCGCCTCGATGGGCCATCTTGGAGGATTGTCCCAAATGCAGGTTCACAATCATTCCGCCCAAAACATCCTTTTGCGCCACTTCCAGCTTTGAATCCTCGGGAATATCCAAATCCTCGGTGACCAGAATCTCCGCGCATATACGTACCGGATTGGAGCTCAGCAGCTTGATACCGGTAACTTTGCCGATCTCGTATCCATTCAACGCCACATTCGTGCTTTCATGCAAAGCCCCCACATCTTCAAACACGGCATAATAGTAATTCTTCTTGCCGAAAACGTTAATGCCCTTCAAAAATACAGAACCAAGGTAAAAAATCAACACTGCCGCAATGAAAAACAGGGCGACTTTGATGCTTTTAACCTCTTTGTCGGAATAGGATTTCTGTTTGTTTTTGTCCATCGGATAATAATCTCTACAATCGGCAAAGATACCATTTTTTCATCTCCGATGGAAATATTTTATTCACATTCCATCAACATCACGGTTTCGCGAGTTTGACGGCTTCGGAGACGGGGATTTTTGTTTCTCCTTTGAAGGCTATGACGAAAGCGTCCGGATATCTCTTTTTCACCTCCGCGAGAATATTCTTCGCCGACTGCAGGTCAGCCTCGCTTCCGGCGGTATATTTCCACAAACCACCCTCATAGTAACGGTCCACATTCGGCAGACCGTTGAAGCGTTTGTCATTCAGCGAAATCTTATCGGGAAGAGCCATGAACTGGACCGTGAAACGAATTCCATCAGGATTTGCCAGCGATTTGTCTACTGTGGTTTTCGAGTCATCCACTTCCTTATCCGGCTGATTATCAGAAGAATTATCATTGTTGTGATCATTTGATTCGGGTTTATTGGATGATTCTGGGTTTTTATTATCAGAAGCTATAACGTCAGAAGTGGCCACTTTATTGCCTGTCACCTGAGAATAATAAGAGACGAAAGCGCGATAGATGGCATCGGCGATGCTCGCCTTGTTTTTCTCTTCGGAGAGGAACTTCTCCTCCGTGGGGTTGGTGAGGAAGCCCATCTCAATGAGGATGCTGGGCATGGAAACCGCCCACAGCACCCAGTATCCGGCCTGGTTGACCCCGCGGTCACGGAGATGCGTGGTGTTGATCAAATTTTTCTGGACTTTGTCGGCCAAAAGGATGGAGTTTTTGAGATATGCGGCGGAATAAAGGGAGAACATGACAGCTGACTCGGGAGAGTTCGGGTTGAATCCGCCATAGTTCTGCTCATAATTCTTCTCCTTCAGCATGGCGGAGTTTTCGGCGCGCGCCACGGCGAGATTCGCCTCACTCTTGTGGAGCCCCATCACCCACGTGTCGATGCCGTGAGCAGATTTGTTTTCGCTGGCATTGCAGTGGAAAGAGATAAACAGGTCCGCATGGTTGTCGTTTGCGATTTTGGCGCGACGGTAAAGTTCCACAAAGACATCGGTGTTACGCGTGTATATCACCTTGACATTCGGACAGTTGTCACTGATAAGCTTGCCCGTCTTCAGCGCAATGTTCAAGGCGACATCCTTCTCTTTGGTATATGCGCCGAGGCAACCGGGGTCCTTGCCGCCGTGGCCCGCATCAATCACCACCTTGAACGTTTTCCCGTCCTTCTGGGCGGACATGGGGAATGTCAAAAAAGTTATGAACAGAAACAATAAGAAAAATAATTTCGAGTTCATCGGATTGCGATTTTTTAATTATCTTTGCTGATTTTTTTATGCAAAAATATAATTATTGACTAAAGGTTTTTCCCTTTGATTAAAAAAATATACACACTGGATTTTTCATATTTCCATAAGCTCCTTATGGTGTTCATATTTAGTGTGTTATGTTTAAATCTGGTTGCGCAGAACGTCAATACGGGGAAACGTGTAAGGGGGCAACGGGACACCACGGCGGTCGGAAAGCTCAACCCCGAGTATGCAGATTCTGCGTCAAATCCGGCCAAAACAGCCAAAATCATCTCTTCGAACGCCATCACCTCGGTAGTGAAATACAGCGCCCGCGACTCGGTGGTGAACGACCTTCAGCGACGCTACACCTACCTGTTCGGCGATGCTATAGTACAATACGAGGACATGGAACTCCGCGCCGACTACATCGAAATTGACTTTGAGCACAAGGAGTTGTACGCCTGCGGTGTGGCCGACTCCAACGGTGTGATGCACGGATACCCCGTCTTTTCCCAAGCCGACGCCCATTACAACGCCAAGGAGATCATGTACAACTTCAACACCCAGAAGGGGAAAATCTCCCATGTGATCACCACGCAGGATGACGGATTCATCCACGGCGAGCAGGTCAAAAAGATCGGGGATGATGTCGCATTCATCAAACGAGGGAAATACACGACCTGCGAGCTCGGCGACCCTCATTACGAAATAACTTTCTCCAAGGCAAAAGTCATCCAGCACGACAAGATTGTGATCGGGCCCGCCTATTTGAGTTTCACGGACGTGCCCACCCCGCTGGCGCTGCCGTTCGCCTTCTTCCCGCTGGACACCCGGCACAAATCCGGACTGGTGATGCCCTCCTTCGGACAATCCGGATCCATGGGCTTCTACCTGAAAGACCTCGGGTTCTACTTCGCCATCAACGACAACATCGACTTGCTGCTGTCTGCGGATCTCTACACCCGCGGTAGCTGGGCCATCAAGGCCAAATCGAACTATGTGTTCCGCTACCGTTGCAGCGGCATCGTCGAGCTGGCTTTCGCCCGTGCCCTGACGGGTATCCGCATTGACACGGCCAACTTCAGGAAAACCAACAACTACAAGATCTATTGGGACCACAAGCAAGACGTCAAATCGCATCCCAGGACCCGCTTCAACGCGCACATAGACATCCAGAGCGCCAACTACGCCCGCTACAACATGACCCCGGCGAACGACTACCTCTCCAACCAGTTCACCTCCACCGTCAACTTCTCCACCTCGGCCGCGGACTTTTTCTTCTTCGACGCCACCATCTCCTACTCGCAGAACACGGGCAACCACACCGTCAACCTGAAACTGCCCAACATCAACATGTCCGTAGCGCAATTCTACCCCTTCCGCAAGAAAAATAAAACCGGAAAACTGAAATGGTACGACAACATCTCCATGAAATGGTCATCGCAACTTATCGGGCAGGTCAACACCCTCGACTCCTTGTTCCTGAAACCCGTCACGTGGGAGCACTTCGAGACCGGCATCATGCATACCGTGCCCATCACCATCCCCATCAAGATTGCCAAGACCATCAACTGGAACACCTCCATCACATTGACGGAGAAATGGTATCTGCAGCACTACACCCGCCATATGACGTGGGACAGCGCGGCAGCTGAAACCGTTCCGATGCTGCAGATGGACTTCAACCGAAAATTCGGAGCCGTGCACGACCTTCTGATTTCCTCGAACCTGACCACGAAAATCTACGTGATGTACCTCTTCAAAAAAGGCGGGCTGAATGCCATCCGACACATCATCACCCCGACACTGAGTTTCAACTTCCAGCCGCTGCTGAACGGGCAAAACACCGCCACCTACGTCAACCCCATGACCGGCGAACTAGTTGAGTACAACTACTATGACAACTCCATCTTCGGGGGTGGGAGCACCCGCATGCAGGCACGTGCGCAACTATCCTTCGGCAACAATCTGGAAATCAAGGTCCGTTCCCGGAAAGACACCATCACGGGGTTGAAAAAAGTGCCGCTCATTGACAATTTCAACATCTCCATGTACTACGATTTTGCCGCCGATTCCATGAGATGGTCACTGTTCTCCATGTCCGGCCGCAGCACCCTTTTCAAGCATCTGTATCTGACCTACAGCTTCATTTTCGACCCGTACAGCATCGATGGGAACGGCCGTCGCGTGAACATCACCGAATGGAAGGCCAATCACCGGCTTTTGCGTTTCTCCTCCGGCACTTACAGCGTCTCCCTCAACTACCGCATCGACCACAACACGTTCAAGTCGAAGGACGAGGAGCGCCAACGCAACCGGCTGCCCTGGTCGTTGACTTTTAACTACTCATTCACCTACGGCATCAACGACAATATGGACTATTACCGCTATATCTACTGGGGAGAGGAGCTGAAACCCTACAAATTCAACATGGTGCACACACTGGGTGTCTCCGGCGACGTTCAAGTCACCAAAAAGTGGAAAATCGGCTTCACCACCGGCTACGATTTCGTCCAAAAATCACTGTCTTACACATCGTTGGATTTCTACCGCGACATGCACTGCTGGGAGATGAGCTTCAACTGGATTCCCTTCGGCTACCGCAAGGGCTGGCAGTTCACCCTCAACGTGAAATCGTCCACTTTGAAAGATGTCTTGAAGTTACCGCTGCACCACGACTTCACGAACAATCTGTAGATTTGAGACGTAAGACGTTGGACGTTAGACGTTGGGGGGAAGGGGTCCTGATCCCTATAGACTTAAACTTAGACTTCGACAGAAGTTGTAGTCATAGTATAGTCCTCAGTCTTAAGTCTTAAGTCTTCAGTCCTCAGTCCTAAATCACACCCAAAAATATATTCGTACATATATATCCATAAAATGTGTATCTTTGCCGAAAATTCACCGAATTTATAACTTTCAATATATCAGTATGAAGAATACACCAATACCCGCAGAAATTGTGGACAAGAAAGTTGCTGAGAGCGGTATCAGCAGCGTGGGCAAGGCCTCCATTCGCGAGGTGAAACGTCTGATCAACGAGATCGAACAGGCTTCGGGCAAGGAGTTTGTGCGCATGGAGATGGGCATCCCCGGTCTTCCGCCGTGCTCCGTGGGCGTGGAGGCTCAAATCGAAGCCCTGAAGAAGGGCGTCGCCGCCATTTACCCTGACATTGAGGGCATTCCAGCCCTGAAACAGGAAGCCGCGCGCTTCGTCAAGAACTTCATCGACCTGGATGTCGAACCCGAGAACTGCATCCCGACAGTGGGTTCCATGATGGGCGGCATGGCTGGTTTCATGACTTTCGTGCGTTGCCGCAAAGAGCGCGACACCACCCTGTTCATCGACCCCGGTTTCCCCGTGCAGAAGCAACAGCACCGCGTCATGGGCCTCAAATACGAGACCTTCGACGTGTACGAGCACCGCGGCGCCAAGCTGAGAGCCAAGCTGGAAAGCTACCTCAAGAAGGGCAACATCCACACCATCATGTACTCCAACCCCAACAATCCGTCATGGATCTGTTTCACCGAGGAGGAACTGCAAATCATCGGCGACATGGCCAACAAGTACGATGTGTTCGTGTTCGAAGACCTCGCCTATTTCGGCATGGACTTCCGCCAGAACATCTCCGCTCCGGGCATCCCGCCCTACCAGCCGAGCGTCGGCAAATACACCGACAACTACGCATTGCTGATCTCCGGTTCCAAGGCCTTCAGCTACGCCGGTGAGCGTATTGCCCTGATGATCATGTCCAAGAAGCTCTACAACAGAGAGTTCGACGATCTGGAGCCCTACTTCAAGATGAAGAAACTGGGCCGCGCCATCATCTACGGTACGGTCTATGCCATCAGCTCCGGTGTCTCCCACTCTGCGCAGTACGCCATGGCCGCCATCCTCAAGGGCTGCAATGACGGCACCTACAACTACATCGAAGACGTGAAGGAGTACGGTGAAAAAGCCGCCATCATGAAGAAGATGTTCCTGGACAACGGCTTCGAGATTGTCTATGACAAGGACGGCGACAAGCCCCTTGCCGACGGTTTCTACTTCACCGTGGCCTATCCCGGCATGAGCAGCGAAGAGCTCCTGCACGAGTTCCTGTACTACGGTGTGAGCGCCATCTCGCTGAGCACCTGCGGCAGCGACCGTAGCGAAGGCCTCCGCGCCTGCGTTTCCCTGACCCCGCGCAGCCAGTTCCCGGTTTTGGAAGAGAGACTGAAGCTGTTCAAGGAAAACCATTGAGTTAATTCATAATTCATAATGCATAATGCATAATTTTGGGGAGCTCGGGAGGGTTCCCCTTTTTAGTTATCAGCTAGTAGTTACGCACAGGCGACGTTGCGATAGAGTTTCGCACAATAATTAATAAGGTTGTTAGCTATGTCGAAACCGCTTTCGCAAGTCTTTTTATTCTTTGTACCGTCATAGCCCATGTGCAAGTGCATGGTCTCATAGCCCGTGTTAACATACTGTAACAGTTTTCCATCGCGCTGGGCGGCGGCTTTTCTGTATTTTTCAATCGACGGACGGCCTTTCCCTTGACGCACATTCAGCACAGCATCCAATGCTATCAGACAGCCTTTCCACAACGTGTCGCCCGCAATTCGTACATACTTCTTGTCTAAATAAAACTTAGTTACTGGATCATACTTGGACTTCTCTATGATCTCTTGCGCGTTGGTCACATAACGCCGGGCCTCTTCGATGGGGTTATTTTGTTCCATAATTTTTGAAATTTAATACAGCGGCAATAATAATATTTTTCCCAATACAAAAATCATATTTGAAAAATATTTTTTATTTTCATTTCTTTACAATTAACTGTTAATTTTAGGCGGCACGATATGAAAACATAAATACTACTTTGTAGAGACAAAAAGCGATCACTACCGTTTCATTTGCGCGACCATCTGGTAAAATTCGCTCTCTCGCATCCATTTCATGACATTCTCTTTGTTGTAGTCTGCGCTGTTGAATGATCGTTTAGGATAACGGATTTCAACGCCAAGCCACTGGATACAATAACGTTCGTAGTCGCCGTAATCAGAGGTGAAGGTTTTCTGATAGACACCCTCAATGGCTTTTTCCAACTGTTCGAGCAACTTCGGTTTACCTTTCAGCAGTTTTTCCAATTTTGCGATAATCTTCGAATTGTCCGCCAATTCAGTGTTGAAAACCTGCGGAAGGAGTTTTTCGATGGCTTTGTCGGGTTGCCCGAGTCTTTGATAGATGTCTGCGTAACGCAAGGCGGTTTGGATGTCGTTATCAGCGTAGGCGTTGCCGCAGTCGCTCAGAAAGGGGTAAACAGTGTCGGAGAGAGCCAGATAATTCAACGCAGAATCATATTGTCGCAACTCATAATAACAATCACTGATTTGGGAGGCCGCTCGGTGGCAATAATTGGCGTAAGGGGATGCCATAATGCCTCCGCCCGACGGTTCACGCTCGTCTTGGTTTCCATTCAAGATTAACGAAAACACTTCTATTGCCTTCTTATATTTTTTCTGTAGCAAACAGATATATCCGGCATTGTTCAACGCCCTCGGGTACAACTCGTTGCGGGGATGATTCTCCACGATGTACATATATCCGGCCAACGCATTGTGCAATTTGCCCTCCTCAAAATAATCGTTCGCCTCCTGGAAATAATCGGAAGGCATTTTCTGTCCAAAAGCGGTGACACTGAACGAGAGCAGCAATAATAGTGTTAGTCTGGTTTTCATAACGTTAGAATAAATTGGCAAATGGAACGATTCCGCGAAGATATAAAATTATTTTTTGTGATTATGCGGTATGCTCGATACGTAACCCCTACTATGTCTTACTCCGTGATTTTATCAATAAAGTTGTCCGATTTGCGATACATCAAGAAATAGACCGCATCATCTGTCACTTTGATTATTTGATCGAAATACTCTCCGTATGACATGGTCTTATTCGGATTAGCTGGTGCGTAAAGGATTTTGGGTTCGAAATACAAATCGCCTTCCAGACGACCCATCACGATGCAACGGGGTTCAGGCTTGGTGAAGTTCAGCCGGTGCCACTGGCTCGGTTTCTTTGTCCCATAGTTTCCCTTATTCCCATTATACAACAACCAAATTTCCCCTTTCCACTCGAAAACCACAGGAATATCCTGATGGTTGCCGCCACCATCGACACAAGAGTAAGGTAACATGTTGGTATTCAGCAAATCGCCATTACTGTCAAACAGATACAAGTAAATATTCTGATAATAATTGTTGATGTGAATATATCTACCATCTGAATACATTTCCCGCATATGACGGTAGGCCAGCACCATAACGCGACCATCTTGCAATGGCAGCACCATGCTGGGTACAAAACCCACATCCTTCATTTCCGCTTCGTATGAAATGTTTTCAGGGACCAACGGTTTTTCCGATTCAAAGAAATTTTCGCTCTGCAGTTCCCCTTCTTCATCAACCAAGATGGTCGCCACACCCTCTTTCGTCTCGCCAAAGATGAAGAAACGATCGTTTTTGCCGGGCAACATCCTCGCACAAGGATTGGAGATTTCATGGCTATTATCAGCCAGTTCGACAGGGACGACATTTCCGGCTGCAGTTACAGTAAGATAGCGATGAGCCACACCTGACGAGAAGGCCACCATTCCCACACCCCAATGAACATTTTTTCCACTCTGAGCCAACTCCTCAATAAAAACGGCTCCGTTATTGGTCAAGAACCCTTTCGCTTTGTATGGACTTGGACCAGAGAACTCCTTCTGCGCGTGATTGAGCGTGTTTCCCTCGGCATCAACAACCTGCAGGTCAAGACCATAACCGTCTATTTTCGAATTGCTGGGCTTGGTGTATGTTACGAAAACGGTTCTATTGTCGTCGGAGGATCGCAAGATGAGTGCGGTCGCAATCTTTTTCCCTTCGGCAGGTACACTATAGATTGTATTACATACCAACTTTTTATGTTTCTTTTCCATAATCGGAAACGTCGATTCATAATAATCCACGCTCTTGGTCTTTTTGTTGTACTTGTAGCCAAGAAGCACCACGTCATTACCCCGCAAATACGCAGTCCTGAACTCATAATCTTCATCTATTTCATGCTCCACCGCTATGACATTCTTTTGTTTGTCATAAACAGTGATGTACATGTCATCATCCGTGTCGTACCAACCTTTCTCAACGCCGCACAGATAAAGATATTGGTCATCTTCACCTAATACGGTGAGGCGTGCGCCATCCTCAATTTCGGTTTCCGGTCCATTCGGGACAAGCTTTTGTGCGCGGCCCCCAAACAGAACAAACAGGAATAGAAAAGCTAATAAGATTCTATCTTTCTTCATAATACTTTGATTTTAATTCAGATTCCATTTAGCAAGCGACAGAAATCATCGCATTTGTTGATTATTTTCAACGGCAAAAATAACACAAATCCCCCAACCATTTTATCCCTTTCAGCAGAAATATGTTCCCACAATACCAAAAATATGACACTTCAACAAAACGGCTATGATTACACTAAGCAACAAAAATCTAACAATCAAGACTTTACACAAACAAGGGATTTAATACCCCAAAGCGGCATTTTGGGGTATTAAACGGACTTTGGAGGCAATAACAGACGGCAAAAATGACTATTTTTGCCAAGGTAAATTTTAAATGTCATGAAACACCAAAAGACAATTGTCATCTTTTTGCTGAATGTCCTGTTTTGTGCCGCACTGCTATGGTTCTTTTCCCGGAATGCATTTCTTCGCCCCTATTTAGGTAGCACGGCCAAAGAGTTTCTTTCAGGATTGTTACTGCTGACCATACTGTATGCAAACTATTTCATCCTGTATCCGAAACTGTATCGGAACCACACTTCTCTATATTGGCTTTCGATTGTCATTGCCTGTGTGGTATCAGGAGGGGTTGAGCTATCCCTTGGATATTCATTTATTATGCAATGCTATACAGTGCATACAACTGAAGTTGAAGCACACCATCTTTTATCCAAACATCTGGTCCTAATCTTCCTCCGCAACCTCGCTTTGAATTTCATCCCCTATATGTTGAGAGAAAGAAAACAACTTCAACAGTCTTTGGAAACGGAGAGCAAGGTTGTCTATCAATTTGCCAGAATGCTTGATGTTTGCGATGACAAGAACAACTGCCAGCACATACCCGTTGACAATATCCTTTATTGCAAGAAAAACGGAAATGAAACGGAAATCCATACGGTGGACGGCATGAAATACACGCGCTATTGCACCATCAAATACCTGGGGCAGCATTTCGGGAACAAAGAGTTTATCCGTATATCCTCTTCTGTTATCGTTCCTTTCCAGCATATCACCTCTTGCGACGGAAAGGCGGTGGCCCTGAAGTCGATGCCTTTTACGAGAACGCCCCTCATTTTCAAATTGGACACCAAAAGAGCCCCTCAGATAGCAACCGCCATTGACGAGTATCTGCGTGGGAATATTGAAGAGAAAGAGGACGTGCAGCCAGAAAGCGAAGAAGGAAAGGGCAAAAAAGGACCGTCTGTTCCCCCGAAAGAGAAGCTCGATGCTGTGCTCCACTACATTCAGGAGCACCCGGGTTGCCGCTCCCCAGAGCTCATTTCCCACATCTCCTTTTCGCAAACCACCTTGGATCGCTGCCTCTTCGAACTCAAAAAGAGTGGGCTAATCGAATTCACCGGCAGCAAGAAAAGCGGCGGATACCATCCGATTACTTAATTCACAATTCACAATCATGAGGGATCGAGAAGGGTTCCCCTTTTTAATGATGAATGCTGAATGTAGAATGCTGAATGTAGAATATATACGTGAGATACGCGAGATACGCGGAGACAAACTACGCGGAGATATACCACATTTTTTGTAATTTTGCACTTTCAAAATCATCATTATGGCCAGTATTAAAGATTTGATCCATTCCGCCGGGTATAAGGCGTTTATGAAAAAGCTGCTGATTTATGCATTGATTGTCTTCGGGTTAGGCATTGTATTTATGTTATGCAAATGGCCCGGCGGCAGCGTGATGACTATAACAGGCGGCAGCGTCCTCATCCTTTGGATGGTGTTCTTCATCATCGAAATGCTCACGAAAAACAATTCATAATTCATACTTGAAAATTCAAAAATATGAACAAAAGAATCTTTACAACAAGCATTGTTCTCATCTGTTTTGCACTTTTCGTTTCGTGCAATCGTGAAGATGATCCTTCGAATCCAAACAACGGCGGTGGAGGCGGTGGTACCCCCTCTGTCACCCATGTATATATGGCGGGGACATCGAGTTCGAACTTCTACTTTGGTCCTGCCGTCTGTTGGGAAGACGGTGTGCAGCACACTTTGGATTCAAATGCTTACGATGCGGCACGCGCAGCTTGTGTATTAGGCAGCGATGTCTATTACGGCGGATGCGATGCCAACAGCCATCCCGTGTTGTGGAAAAACGGAGTCCCGCAGGTATTATCCAACGAATACGGATGTGTGACGGATTTGACAGCCGCCAACGGGAAACTGTATGCCTCGGGTTATGTGAATTCACATCCCGTCTATTGGGTGGACGGACAAATCGTGTCTCTTCCTGAAGACCCCAACTCTTATTATTCAGGATATGTCACCACCGCCATCTACGTTTCCGGCAATGACATATACGTGACTGGCTACTTGGGAAGCGAGCTGAATACGGGCAAAGGTGCCTACCTGTGGAAAAACGATGTCATCCAGAAACTGTCTGACAAAGAATCCGAAGCCCGCGACGTGTGCGTCTATAACAACACTGTATATGTGGTGGGCAGCGAAAAATATACGGAAGGAGGCATCCAGAAATCGGTCATGTGGGTCAACGGGGCTGTTCAGGATGTGCAGGTGACCACCAACAACGGGCTTGGATCCAAGGCCACCGCCGTGGCCATCAAGGACGGAAAGCCCTATGTACTGGCAGAGGGATGGATCGGAAGCGCCTATGATGGGGACTACAAAGGATTCGTGTGGCATGGCGGAATTGTGACGAACATTTCCAACTACGGCTGCGACCGCCCGAGGGCCTTGTTCATCCACAACAACGACATTTACATTGCCGGGACATACGGAGAGTACACCAATCGTCCCGTCCTGCTCAAGAATCTCTCCAAAGTGACACTCAACAATGGCTACACAGGAGAGGGCTGGTGTCTGGATATCTTTGTAAAGTAGCCAACTAACCCATGTAATATCGGTCATGAAATACGATGCATTCCCCTCCCCCTGCTACATCCTCTCGGAGGATGCTTTGTTGGCAAACCTGCAACTGTTGGACCTCGTGCAGAAAGAGGCCGGAGTGAAGATCATCTGCGCCTTGAAAGGCTACGCCTTCTGGCCGTCGTTCCCGCTCATCAACGAGTGGCTGAGCGGCGCCACCGCCAGTTCCGTGAACGAGGCGCGGCTCATCGCCGAGGAGATGGGCTGCGAGGCGCACACCTACGCACCCGTCTATACCGACAACGATTTCGAACAGCTGCTCATGTACAGCAGTCACCTAACGTTCAACTCGTTGGGGCAATACGACCGGTTCCGCGAACAGGCCGCCGCCTTCCCCAAGAAGGTCTCCCTCGGACTGCGCATCAACCCCGAATATTCAGAAATCGAGACCGACCTCTACAACCCCGCCGTGCCGGGTTCCCGACTGGGCATCCTGCGCGAGGACATGCCCGACACGCTGCCCGAAGGCATCGAGGGACTGCACTTCCACGTGCTCTGCGAAAACGACAGCTACGCCCTCGAACGCTGTCTGAAGGCCACGGAGGAGAAGTTCTCCGACCTCATCAAGCAGTGCAGATGGTTCAACATGGGCGGCGGTCACCACATCACCCGCGCCGACTACGACATCCCGCACCTCATCGGACTGCTGCAGGACTTCCGCAGTCGCTATCCGAACTTGGAGGAGGTCATCCTCGAGCCAGGCGAGGCCGTGGGTTGGCAGACCGGCGTGCTGACCTCCACAGTGGAGGACATCGTGGAGAACAAGGGCATCAAAATCGCGATGCTCAACGTCTCCTTCGCCTGCCACATGCCGGATTGTCTCGAAATGCCCTACAAACCGACGGTCCTCGGTGCCACGGAACCCGACGAGAACAGCAAGCACGTTTATCGCTTGGGCGGTTGCTCCTGTCTGGCCGGCGACTTCATCGGCATGGGCGACTTCGCCTTCCCCGAACCATTGGAGATCGGCGACCGCATCGTCTTCGATGACATGATCCACTACACGATGGTGAAGACCACCTTCTTCAACGGGGTGGCGCATCCCGCCATCGGGGTCATCCACTCGGACGGCAACTTCGAGATGCTGGCGCAACCGGGGGATTACGCTTCGTACAAGGCGAAGTTGGGGTAAGGGTTAGGCAACAGGCAACAGGCAACAGGCAAAAGGCAAAAGGCAAAAGGCAATAGGTCCCGGCAGGGACAAAAGCTCGGTAGCAGGAAGCCGTTCCTTCTTCCCAAAAGCCCCGACAGGGGCGATACAATACATCAACGATCAACAAAAAAACATGGCAAATAACCTTAAAATACGGGAAAATGGCTCACAGAAGGAGGTTTTCGACCCGGTTCGACAAAAATGGGTGGTAATGACCCCCGAGGAGCATGTTCGGCAGGTTTTCATCCTTTACCTGTTGAATGTCAAGGGGTTTCCGTTGTCGCACCTCTCGGTCGAGCACGCGGTGACGGTCAACGGGATGACGCAGCGTTACGATTTGGTGGTCTTCGATGACGAACTGCAACCCTATATGGTGGTGGAATGCAAGGCCCCGCACGTGAAGCTCACGCAGCAGGTCGCCGACCAGGCCGCCCGCTACAACGCCGTGCTCCGCGCCCCAATAGTCTGCGTGACGAACGGGGTGGAAAGGAAGCTGTTTCGAATTGATTTTGAGAATGAGAGGATTTGCGAGTTAGAAGGTTAATGAGTTAAGGGTTAAAGGTTAAGGGTTAAGGGATGAGATAATAATTTGCCTAATTCGTAAAATTCGCCGACAACTTTCGCTGATCAGCGCAAATCACGAAGGCGAACGGTGACGATGGAGGAGACGGGCTTGCCAGAAACGGTGGCGGGTGTCCATTCGGAACCGCTGATTACAGCAGTGATTTTCGCGCGGAAGGCCTCGTCTTCCTGTTTGTAAACTGCCGGCATGTTCAGGATGTTGATTAGCGATACGTAACCGTCCTCTTCCACAAAGAAGCGGATCTCCACGGAGTCGAGCCGAGGATCCTGCATGTAGGACTGGAACTTTTGAAGCCGGTCGCGAAGCCACTCCTCGAACTTGCCTTCCGTGAACACCGCAGGGACAAATTCCGGAATGGACTCCTGGTTAGCCATTTCGTCCTCGATGATTCTTCTGTCAAATTTTGAATCATCTATTAAGCCAAGCAGAACTTCGTCATTTTGGGAATCGGACGGGGTCACCATCGTTGCCGTATCAATTTTCGGAAGGGTGTCTGTCATCGGTACGATACCCCTAATCTGATAGGTTTCGCTCTTTCTCGACTTCTTTTCTTTCTTCGAGTTATTCTTTTCGGGATTACAAGCCTCTGGCTTGCCATTGTTTTCCACCACAACAGCGCCCATCCAAGAAAGAGCATCCGTTATATCTCGGCCGGAAGTCTTGCGGGGTTTGTCCAAGGAATCGGAAGTCACGGGCTCGGAAGTGGCGCAGCCGGCCATCGACACCGCCGAGAGGGCGATGCCGGCCACCGCGACGGCCTTGCCGAGGGCGCGACGTTTCGACAGTTCGCGTTCGAGGTAGCGCACCTCCGACTCACAGTAGGGGCACGTGCCCGCGCAGTCGCCCGTGTGCGTGCATTCGCGCTCCTGTAGCGGGATGTCGTTGGCGTCGGCAATCTTCCGCCGCACCTCTTTCAGGACTTTGCATGTGGATTTTCCTCGGGGCATCGTTTCGGGATATTTGAGAGGGCAAAAATACACTTTTTTGCGGAAATCCATGCGGAATTGCGGAAAATATGCGGAAAAATCTCACCATGCAATCATGAAGGCTGGGGATACCCCGTGCTGAAAGCACGAAATCCTGCACGCCTTGCGATCGGCAAAAGTAGTAAAACATCCGTTACAACAATCTTGAGGGCTTGTCAAAAACCGACCCAAACAGCACTTTTAACCGATTTTAACATAAGAATAGCCTTTTTGAACTCTTTTTTCGCAAAGAATTTTCGTGACATATCCCGCTTTCAGAAAAAATTTATCTTTGCATTTTCAAATAAACCGTTACTATGAAGAATAAAATCTTTAGATATATCCTCATTTGCGCCATAGTCTTTGGGATTTCTGTCGCATTTGACCTGATTTCTGGCCATAGGGAGACATCATCTATCCTAAAGGAAGCCGCTGTATTCAGCATCGGGTTCACCGTTCTGTGGGGATTGATTGTGGAACGGATGCAGAAGAAACGCGAGCAGGAAAACAATGAAAATTCGGAGGAGTCCTGCGACATCCCTAATTCAAATAGTTAAGATTAATATGGTATTATTGGACATTTCGCGTATAGCAACCGTCATAGAGACCATCTACAGCTGGGTGTGGAGCCCGGCATTGGTGGGTCTCTGCTTACTATCAGCGCTCTATTTCTCCCTCAGAACCCGTTTCGTGCAGGTGCGCCGCTTCGGCGAGATGTTCCGGCTGCTCTTCAGCACCGACAAGAAGCAGAAGACGGGCATCACCTCGTTCCAGGCGTTCGCGATGGCGTTGTCGGGGCGTGTGGGCACGGGTAACATCGTGGGGGTGGCCACGGCCATCGGCTTCGGCGGTCCGGGTGCTATCGTCTGGATGTGGGTCATCGCCTTTTTCGGGGCCGGCAGCGCATTTGTGGAGGCCACGCTCGCCCAGATCTTCAAGGAGAACCATAACGGACAGTTCCGCGGCGGTCCGGCCTACTACATCGAGAAAGGGCTGCACAGCACCTTCTTCGGATGCGTGTTCGCCGTCATCACGGCCATCGCGTGCGGCATCTTCTTGCCGCCGGTGCAGTGCAACGGCATCGCATTGTCCATGTCGCAGTCGTTCGGCATCGCCCCGTGGATCGTGGGGCTCGCGGTGGCGTTGGTGCTCGCCTTGGTCATCATCGGCGGGGTGAAGCGCATCGCCAATGTGGCGCAGATCGTCGCCCCCTTCATGGCCATCCTCTACATCCTGCTCGCCATCGTGGTGCTCGTCATCCACTACAAGTTAGTGCCCGGCGTCTTCCTCGACATGCTGCGCGGCGCGGTGGGCGCGGGTCCGTTGGGTTCCGCCATCCTCGGCAGCACCATCTCCTGGGGCGTGAAACGCGGCATCTACTCCAACGAGGCCGGTCAGGGCACCGGTCCCATCGTGGCCGCCGCTGCCAAGGTGAGCCATCCCGTCAAGCAGGGACTCGTGCAGGCATTTTCCGTCTATATCGACACCCTGCTAGTCTGCACCGCCACGGCCCTGATGATCCTCGCCTGCCAGACCTACAACATCATCGACACCGTGCAGGTGACAGCCCCTGGCGAGACCACGGTTACCTACCTTCAACAGAACCCCGATGCGCCCAACGGCGAACCTGGCGTCTTCTATACCATCAGTGCCATCAGCAAAATCATCGGCAAACGTGCCGCCGGCGACATCGTCTCCATCGCCCTCTTCTTCTTCGCCTTCACCACCATCATGGCCTATTACTATTACGCCGAGACCAACCTCATATACCTCTTCAGCCGCTTCCGCCGGTGGCAACTGCGCCGGATGCGGGGAAAAGGACGGAGTCAGGAGGCTATTGAGCAGGAGAAGACAGAGTTGGAGCGCGCTGACCGCGTTTTCGGTGATGACCGCAGCGAAAAGATTGTCGTCTGGATCCTGCGTATCTTCACCGTCACGATGGTGTTCGTCGGCTCCCTGACTACCAGCGGCGTCACCTGGACCTTAGGCGACATCGGTGTTGGCGCTATGGCCTGGATCAACATCATCGCCATCTTGCTACTCTCTCCCAAAGCGTTACGCGCCCTCCGCGACTACGAAAAGGAGAAAAAGCAGGGCATGGAGCCGAAATTCGACCCTTCTGAACTGGAGATTGAAAATGCGGATTTTTGGGCGTGACGAACGGTGTGGAGAGGTTAAAAAGTTAGAAGGTTAGAAGATCAGGAGGTTAATGGGTTACCGCTTTAGCTGTTCTTGCTTCTTTTTCAGCCGTTCTTGTTTAGCCTTTTCCTTAAGCCAATCCCGTAATTCCAGGTTCTTTTTCAGCTCTTTATGCAAATAGGATTTCAACGTACCATACTCAGAAGGGCATCTTTTAGGATTTTTGAAAGGGCGAAAAAACACTTTTTTTGCGGAAATTTATGCAAATTACAGAAAATATGCGGGAAAAACCTCACCTTGCAATCGTGAAAACTGGGGATACCCCGTGCTGAAAGCACGAAACATTAATAACCCCACATAAGCGCAACGAAGTGGAGCGCAGTGTGGGGTGACCGATGCGACATGACCACAGCGTGCTGAAGGCACGCCACTAATCGTCCCGCAAAAAATAACGCTCTTCTATGGCTATGCCGTTCTCTTCAAGGAATGCACGATACTCTTCCGCGAATGTAACCTTCCTGTGATGTTCCTTTTGCCGCTTGATGTATTTGATCACCATCTCCTTTTCATTAGCACTTTTGCTGATGCCCGCGTATTCCCGCGCCCAACCTTGAAAGTAAGGGAAATTCGGGTTCGACTTCAGCCATTTGCTACTGTCCGTCTTGATTCGTTGCACAAATGACGCTATTGGCAGGTCGGGCGGCAGCGACACGAATACATGGACATGGTCAGGCATGCCGCCTATTCGGTAGGTCTGGCACCGGAGATTCCTTGCTATGCCGTAAATGTAAGCGTATAGTTCCCGATCATGTTCGACAGGGATTGTCGGTTCGCTGCGGTAAGTGCGGAAGACGACGTGGTAATAGGATGATGTGTAACTCATGGTATTTGGTTTTGGTGAATCATTTGGTTTACAAGATTTGTTGCGTGCTTTCCTTTAGTTTTGCAGCATCAAAATTAACGTACTAAAAAAAACTCAAAAGTGTATATTCGCACTCGTGTATTTAGTACCGAAAAGATGAATTAACCAAGGATGGAGGGTGAACTACCGTGCTTCCCA
>JAFRUI010000026.1 GCA_017438945.1 Bacteroidales bacterium | reverse complement strand
TCTGACCTTATGCCGGAACGCACTGCCTTACTACTACCACGGCATGTTGATTCCCGCCACCACCCCTGAATACGACACAGTTCCTGTGACACTATCCACCGTTCATAACTGCGACAGCGTGGTGACCCTGCATCTCCACATCGTGGATGTCATTGCCACCGAGTTCAGCGAAACGGCCTGCGACAGCTACACCTGGAACGACATCACCTACACGACCGGCGGCGACAAGGTGCAGACCTTCACGTCTGCGGCAGGCTGCGACAGCGTGGTGACTCTGCACCTGACCATCAATCCTTCGGTGACTGAGCTTGTCGAAGTCACTGCCTGCGACAGTTACACGTGGAACGACAGTGTCTATACGCAAAGCGGCGACTACACGCAATCCTTCACCACCGTACAGGGTTGCGACAGCATCGTGACCCTCCACCTCACCATCAACGCTTCGGTGACTGGACAAGATGAGATTATCGCCTGCGACAGTTACACGTGGAATGATTCCGTCTATACAACCAGCGGCGACTATGTGCAGACCCTCACGACTGTTAACGGCTGCGACAGCATAGTGACGCTGCACCTCACCATCCACAATTCTGTCGTCATTGACGAATATCTCACCATTTGCGAGAATGATTTGCCTTACCATTATGTCAACGGAATGATTGACACTGTTTTTGAGCAAGGTACTCCTGCCTCCGCCAACATCAACTATACATTCTCAACTTTCGATGGTTGCGACAGTACGATTGTATTGCACGTGACCGTCGTTCCGGCCTTCACGCCCGAAACCACCGTCAGCGGAACACTGTCTCCCTGCGTTACCAGCTCAGCAACCATCACGGCCGAAGGCGGATATAGTAGTTATCTTTGGTCAAACGGTGATACAACACCTGCCATCACGGTTACTGAAGCCGGATACTATGTGGTGACGGTCACCGATGCGAACGGATGTCAAGGGGTTTCCGAATCCGTCCAACTCGGCATCAGTGAATTGATTACCGAAACCCCGGCCATCTGTATGGTGGGTGTGGAGAACAACCACAATTTGGTGGTTTGGGAAGAGCTGTCTGATCCCGATGTGGTGAGCTACCAGATTTACCGCGAGAACAACCAAGCGAATGTCTTTGAGCCTCTGGCCGTTGTTCCGGCAGGCGGCTCTAACGCCTACGAAGATGTCACCGCCGACCCGTCTGTGAGGGCTTGGCGCTACAAAATCACCGCTTCTGACTCCTGCGGCGGCGAAACCCCGATGAGCGCGTACCACAAGACGGTGCATCTCACCATCAACCAGGGAATTGGCAACAGCTGGAACCTCATCTGGACTCCTTACGAAGGATTCGAATATGCCAGCTACAACATCTATCGCGGCACAGCCAACAACAATCTCCAGCTTATCCAGACGATGCCCGCCACGTTGACATCCTTCACCGACAACAACCCTGGCAGCGATGTCCTGTTCTACCAGATTGAGGCGGTGATGGCGGAGGGTTGCGTGCAGCACACCCGTGATGTCACCCACACTGGTGTACGTTCCAACATTGCCTATAACGGCGTAGCGGTCTATGCGGAAGAATCCCTTACGGCGTGCGAAAGCTACGACTGGAATGGGCAGGTGTTGACAGAAAACGGCAACTACGTTCAAACATTAGTTTCCGAATTAGGCTATGATTCGGTGGTCACCTTGCATCTGACACTACTCCATCCTGAACACATGTCCTTCGTCATTGAAAGGTGTGAAAGTTTTACTCCAACTTGGGCCGACGGCTATTCCGAGACTTATACCGAAAGCGGGGTTTACACCCATAGTTATGAAGATGCCAACGGATGTACAGAAGTGGATACTTTGTATCTGACTATCTACGAGAAACCAAACATCGTCATCAACGGAAACACGCAGGTAACGGCAGGAGAAAGTACGACCCTTTCGGTTGAATACAATGAAGACTACGAATACATCTGGAGTACCGGGCAAACCAGCAACAGCATTGTCGTTACGCCTACGGCCACCATCACCGTCTATTCTGTTACGGTCACATACGGTGCATGCACCTCTACTGCAATGATTACCGTTTCGATTACGGGCATTGAAGATTATGAGCTGCAAAATCTGACCCTCTACCCCAACCCGACGAGCGGCATGGTGTTCATCGACCGTGATAACGTGCTTTCCGTGGAGGTGTTCGACAAGACCGGCCGACTGTTAGCTATCCAGCGCAATGACAAAGAAGTGGATCTCAGTGCCTTCGCCGACGGAGTCTATACGCTGCGCATTTCGCTGCCCGAGGGCGTAGTGATCAAGAAAGTGGTCAAGGCACGATAACGGAAGGTATTCTATCCTATTCCGTAATACACGACAAAACCAACCACGCCTGCCAGCACAATCAGCAGGATGGGGTTGGTTTTCCATTTCAGGGAGGCGAGGAAAGCGGTAGTAAAAAGCCCGATGCTGAGGAAAAACTGCAACGGATTTTCCGCATAGGAGCCGAAGGTCTCCTTGTTGACTAACAGGACGGCGGCAGCGGCAATCAGTCCGATGACCGTCAGCTTCAGCACTGACATCACAGTCTTAACCACAGGATGGTCCTTGTATTTCAGCAGGAAACGGCTGACAATCAGCATCAGCAGGAACGGAAGCAGAATCACGGAGAAGGAAGCCAAAAACGCGCCTGCCACACCCCAAATCGGGTCGTAACCCGCGTTAACCACAGAAGTGTAGCCCGCGTAGGTGGCCACGTTGATGCCGATGGGTCCCGGCGTGATTTGACTGGTGGCCACAATGTCGGTAAATTCGGCCATCGTCATCCAGTCGTTCTTCTCCACCACCTCGTTCTGGATGAGGGCGATCATGGCATAGCCGCCTCCGAAGTTGAAGATGCCGATTTTACAGAATGTATAGAACAGTTTCCAGAAAATCATGGCTGCACCTCCTTCTTTTCCAGATATTTACCATAAACAAAACCACCGATGCCCGCCACGAGTATCACCCAGATAGGGGAGATGCCGAGCAGCCAGATGAGCAGGGCGGCGACCACGGGAATCCAGAAATTGTAAAGGGAGATTTTCGCGGTCTTGGCCATGCGAAATACCGGAGCGGCAATGAGCGCGACCACAACAGGACGCACGCCTTTGAAAACTGCCTCCACGACCGCATTTCCCTGCAAATAGTGCAAACCCATCGCAAGAGCAAGAATGATCAGGATCGGCACCAAAATGTTGCCGACTATGGAGAACACCGCTCCCGGCACGCCACGCAGCCGCCATCCCACATGCACGGCCATATTCGCGGCGAAAATTCCCGGCATCGTCTGTGACAAAGCGATAATGTCCATAAACTCTTCGTTCGTCAGCCAGTGATGACGGTCCACCAACTCTTTCTCCATCAGCGGAATCATGGCATAACCGCCACCGAGCGTGAAGGTTCCTATCTTAAAAAAAGACCAGAAAAGCTGTAATAACGAGACCATTACTCTTCTTCATTTGCGCGGCAAAGATACGATTTCCCGTGGAATCCTGGAGACTTGCCGTTGACGCGCCTTTGCATATTTTGCGTTTCTATGGCTAATTGGCCAGTCAGCGCCTCGCTTTTTTGTTATGGCTGTACGTATCGGCAATGCGTGTTGTTTCCGTTAGAGAAGGATGGCCAAACGGAATGATGCAATTGCTCTTCGTTTGCGTTTGCGCTTGTGGGTTGCGTTGATTCCGTCCCATCAAATTTTAACAGTTAATTATTAAATAATATTTGCAAAAAATATTTTAATTTTTCGTCTGACCGTATCAGAAAATGTGTATCTTTGCGGCGTTAAATTTATCGTTTATCAAAACCAAAGAAAATGGAAGAAATAATTAACACCAATCCTATCGCGGAAGCCCGCCGATACGTGGCCAACGCCGAAGATGTTATTAAAAAAGCCAAATATGACCCTGAAACAAAGTCCTACTTGGACAGCAAGTACATCAAGATGGCCGGTGACACACTGTGGAAAGGCTGCCTCATCGCCCTTGATGCAGTTTTGCATGTCCGTACTGGTAAGGGTCGACCGTCAATCGAGAAGTACAGGGAGGCTGCAAAAAAACGCGACGGAAAGCTGTTGCGGTTTATAAACCTTGGATATGACTTGATGCACTTGACGATGGGCTATGATGGAGACAGAAACAAAAAAGTCTGTGAAACGGGCTTTGAAAGAGCCAACGCCATCATCGACCATTGCGAGATGCTGCTCCCTCTTCCCCTGCGAGTCCGAGGTTCCGCCTGAACGGACAACGCCTGTCTTTTTTGTTATTGCAGTGAGTGTCGGTAACTCATATCGTTTTCATTCCAGCAGGATAGTGATGCGATACAAAAAATTCGTACCTTTGCGCCATTGTTTGTGCGAATTTATAAAACATTGAATATGAAAAGAATCACCCTCTTTTTAAGCATCCTTTCCCTGATGCTTTTGGTCCCCGTTTTCGGCCAGACCATCGATTTCACCAAACGCTATGTCATCGACAATATCCGTGGCATTGCGTGGCAACCAGGTACCGACATGTATTCCTATATAGATGATGACCGGAATATTATGCTCGTCAATGCCAAGAACGGCAAAGAAACCACATTTCTCGCCGCTGCTTCACAAAAAGCGCACGAGATTTCCAGCCCTTACGGTTACGAATGGCTCGATGCCAACACCCTTTACTTCCCCGGCGACCACAAAACCGTGAACGTGGTGAAAGGCAAAATCACCACCGCTGAGTTCGACAAGGTGGATTGGGACGATGTGATCGACCAAGATGTCAAGAACAAGGTGTTCGTCATCAAAAACGACAAAGGTGTGTTTGTGGAGAGTGCGCGGAACGGTTACAAGCCGGTGCTGCTCTGTCCCGACACTGGCAAAAACATCGTCTTCGGCGAATCTGTGCACCGCAGTGAGTGGGGCATCAACGAAGGACAGTACATCTCCCCGAACGGCAACTTCATCGCCTTCTACCGCATGGACGAGAGCATGGTGGAGGATTACCCGCTCGTGAACACAGGCACGCCCATCGCAACGGTCGAGAACATCAAATACCCGATGGCCGGTCGCACCTCCCACGTGGTGACCCTCGGTATCTTCGACGTGGCCAAATCCGCTGAGAAAGGTGCTCCTGTATACCATTATATCCAAACCGACAAAGCTGACGGCGAGTTCCTGACCAACGTCACTTTCTCCCCCGACGAAAAATACATTTACATTTCGCACCTCAACCGCGAACAGAACCACGCCAAACTGATTCGATACGATCTGCAAACCGGTAAGAAACTGTCCACCCTCATTGAAGAGCGTGATAACCGTTACGTGGAACCGACTCAGCGCATGATATTCATGAAAAACGGCGATTTCCTCTGGTTCAGCGACCGCGACGGCTGGAACCATCTTTATTGGTACAGCGCCGACATGAAATTTTTCAAGAAGGTGGTGGATGGCAATTTTGACATCATCGAGTACTACGGCATGGATAAAGACGAGAAAAACATCTACTTTACAGCATCTTTGGAAAAACCTGTGAATCAATATGTTTGTAAAGTCAGTCTCAATACGGGCATTGGCAAAAACACCCTTACTTGTCTTGCTCATTCCGATGGGGTGCATCGTCCCGTCTTCAGCGAATCAAAGAACTATTTCATCGACTATTTCAGCAATCCGACCACACCGCGCGTGATCTCCTTGGTAGATAATAAAGGCAAGACAGTCAAGACGTTGCTCACCGCGAAAAGCCCCTTTGGCGTGATGAAGTTGGGCGACACCCAGATTTTCCCCATCGTGAACAAGGAGGGCGATTCACTCTGGTGTCGCATGATCACGCCTCCAAACATGGACAAGAGCAAAAAATACCCTGTGTTTATGTACGTTTACGGCGGTCCGCATTCACAATTGGTGACCAACCAGTACCTCTCCGGCGGACTTTTCCTCGAATTTATGGCTCAACAGGGCTACATCGTCTTCACGTTGGATAACCGAGGCACGGACAATCGTGGTGCGGAATTCGAAAAGTGCATTCACCGCAACCTAGGCGTGCGCGAGGTGGAAGACCAGATGTGTGGCGTAGAATATTTGAAATCACTGCCTTACGTGGATGCCAACCGCATCGGCTTGGATGGTTGGAGCTACGGCGGTTTCATGGTGTTGTCGCTGATTACTGCGCATCCCGATGTCTTCAAAGCGGCCTCTTGTGGCGGCCCGGTGGTCAACTGGGAGTGGTACGAGGTGATGTACGGCGAACGCTACATGGACACCCCGCAAGAGAATCCTTCCGGTTACGAGAATGCCAACATTATTCCGAAAATCAAGAACGTGAAATGTCCGTTGTTGGTGATGCACGGCGCGCAAGACCACACGGTGGTTCAACAACACACGTTGGAGCTGCTCCGTCAGGCGGTCAGCGATGACATCGAGCTCGAATACTTCGTCTATACCGTCCACGACCACAACGTCATCGGACCCGAGCGCAGACACCTCTACAACAAATTGTTGCGCTTCCACAACCAGAACACCAAGGGCGAATGAAACGACTGTTTATCGCCACACCGATAATCACGCTTTCGGCGGAGATCCAAAAGATCTCTGCCGATTTGCGTTTTCGTCTGCGCCACGACGACATCGTTTGGGTGAAAGGGGAGGTGCACCATCTGACAATGCGTTTTTTGGGTGCGACCCCGCCGCAGCTTGAGGCCGGCACGCGAAGGGCGCTTTCGGACGTATGTGCCTATCACGCACCTTTTACACTAACAATCAACAAGATAGGCGTCTTTGGCAGTCATTATCATCCGAAGGTGCTATGGTTGGGGTTCGATCATTTCGAACCGTTCAAGGCTGTGTTCGAGGATTTGGAACCGAGGTTGCAATCGCTTGGTTTTGAGCCGAATGAAGGCAATTTCGTGCCGCACATCACGCTGGGCCGCATCAAGAACCTGCATTCCAAAGACAAATTCTGGGAAAGCGTTGAAGCGGTGCGGCAGCAACCGTTTGCCCAGGAGTTGCAAATCTCATCCCTGAACCTGTATCAGAGTTTCCTGCATAAAGAAGGACCGGAATACAAGGTGATCGGGACGGGGACGATGAAGCGATGATGCGATGATGATGAAAAAAAAGAGACGCAAATAATTGCGTCTCTTTTTTGTTGAGCGGAAAACGAGACTCGAACTCGCGATTTTAGTACCATGTCTCGAATGCCGTGTAGATTTTTATAATTCGCAGTAAGTTAATAAATTATATTTTTCACAAACGCCAATTTTCATTGTCGTTTGTCTCATTTCTGTCTCAGCACAAAGCAATAAAAATAACTGATTTCCAATCAGTTATCAGCATTCTTGATGCACCGTTCCCGATATGGGAATCGCGGTGCATTTTTTTGTAATTCCTCAATGAACGCAAATTTTTTTTTGCCGGATGTGGTTGTATTTGAAAAATAACTATCTTGCACCCAGCAAGTTACAACAATTTTTTGCTGCAAATTCTTGCTGCAAGAAAATGCTGCAAATCTTTGCTGCAAAAATACATAGTTTTTTGGATTTAACAACTTAAAATCCAACGGAATGATGAAAAAAAAATTTGTGCTATCTGAAGAGGCAATTCGGGTGCTAAAAATGCCCGAATTAAAATTGCAACTTATGGTATTTTTTGGAGTGAATGATGCGAGAACCATCGAAACCTACCTCAAAAGGAACCTGCCGGACGGGCCGCTGATGAACTACAATGTCGAAGGCCTGATTGTGGAGTATGCCCCCCACATGACCGAGGCAACCATCTACCGCAAACTCAGTTCCTCGGAACGGGATGCATTGAACAAGACCAAACAAACTATCAGACGCGAATACAAAAAAAGCAAACAGAATGAAAAATATGGAGAAAACTATCAAGAGACTGAATAACCACTTGCTTCTGCTCACCTGCTACCTGGTCATCCTCAAGGCCTTTGGCTGGCTGACCAAAGGATGGCTGTTCGCACTCGCCCCGCTGCTCATTGTAGCGGCGGCGAGGCTTGCAGCCTTCACCGTATTACTCACACAATATATTATAGAACGATATGGGCGCGACAAAGGCAATCAGTAAGGAGCTACGGCGCTATCTGCCGCGAGGCTACGGACAGGTGCTGGCCGACGAGTTCGGCTGCAGCGTGAGCAAGGTCTATCACGTGGTGACGGGTCAGCTGACCGACTACCGCATCCTGGAAGCCCTGCTCGACATCATAGAGAGGAACGCCGCCCTCGAAAGGAGGCTGGAGCGGCGCAGCAAAACAGCCAAAACCAAGGAACAATGATAAAGATATACAAGGACTGGAACTTCCCCGAGAGTCAGTACATCCGGGAAGCGACCGAGAAGAGACAGATAGTGCTGCACCACACCGTCTCCGGCGACAGCGTGAACGGCGACATGTCGTGGTGGCTGCACACCACGGAGCGGGTGGCCACCGCCTACGTCATCAGCCGCGAGGGGCATCTGCACCGATGCTTCGATGACCGCTATTGGGCGTATCACCTCGGCCTCACCACCCACCACTTCGCCAAGTTCGGCCTCAGCTACCGCAAACTCGACCCCCACGCCATCGGCATTGAGCTGGACAGCTGGGGCGCATTGGTACAGCACACAGACGGGAAGTTCTACCCCGTCACAAGAAAGGACGGCAAGGTTGTCCCCAACCTCAAGTGCAAGGCCGTGCCGAACATCTACGAGTATTGTTCCAACCAAAAGTACCGGGGCTTCCAGTACTACGAGCGGTACACCACGGCGCAGCTGGAGACTCTCAAGGAGCTGCTCCGCCACCTCATGGACACCCACCGCATATCCCCCAACTACAAGAGCGACATCTGGAACGTCACCGCCCGCGCCCTCATGGGCGGCGAGGGCGTCTTCGCCCACGCCTCCTACAGGCAGGACAAGAGCGACGTCCACCCGCAGGTGGAGCTTGACAACATGCTCAAAGCCCTATAGCCATGAAAGTTGACTGGAAGTGGTTCGCCATCGTGATGATGGCCGTTGTCATCGTCGCCCTGCTCCAGCGCGGCTGCAGGGGGCCCGGCGAGACCGTGCGTGTCACGACCGTCACGAGGACGGACACGCTGCACGTCACGGACACGGTCTTCTTCCCCGCGCCGTACTTGGTGACGTACCCCGTCACCATGCCCGCCGACATAGACACGGCGGCGGTGATCCGCGACTACTACTCCAGGAAGAGCTACACCATCCCCTACGCGGACACCGCCGTGAAAGCCGTGACGGACATCACCGTCACGGGCAACGCCGTGGAGCGCGTCACGCTGGACTGGGAGCTGCTGAACAAGACCACCGTGACCACAAGGACTGTGCGCACGGAGCCGAAACTGGCCGTCACCATCGGCGGCGGACTGACGTTCAGCATCCCCGACCGCAAGCCCGGCTTTGAGTTTGTCGTGGGCGTGAACATCCGGCGCAACCAAGTGTATGCCGGCTACGATTTCGTGAACATGACCCCGCGAATCGGCTGGCAGTACCAGATATTCAGAAACTGACCAAAAACCACTATATGCGATATGATTCCGAAAGACAAAATCCATGACGTGCTCTTCGCCGCCGACATGAAAGATGTGGCGGAGAGTTCCGGCGTGAAGCTGAAACGGGCTGGAGCGGTGCTCTACAAGGCGTGCTGTCCGTTCCATGACGAAAAGGACGGCAGCTTCTTCGTGAGCATGAAGACCAACCGCTGGCACTGCTACGGATGCGACCGCAGCGGCAACGCCATAGACTTCCTCATGGAACTTCGCGGGCTTTCGTTCCCGGAGGCGGTGAAACTGCTGGCCGGACAGTACGGGATACTGATAGAGGAACGCCAGCCCACTAAGGAGGAGGAAGAACAGGAAAAGGAGCGGCGCATCCAGCTGACCATCTACAAAGAGGCTGCACACTTCTACCAGCAGAAGCTCAAGGAGAGCCACGAAGCACTGGAATACGCCCGCAGCAGGTTCGATGACGGGAGCATAGAAACGTTCCGTATCGGGTACGCACCAAGGGAATCGGGAAGCCTTTATCGCCATTTGCGGCAGAAAGGTTTCCTTATCGAGACCCTTGAGAAGTGCGACCTTTTTCGGGAGCGCAAAGACCATTCCGTCTATGACTTTTTCCGTGACAGGCTGATGTTCCCCATCTTCGACCCCAAGGGGGATGTAGTCGCCTTTTCCGGACGTGCGCTGCACCCCTCGGACAACACGCCCAAATACATCAACAGCTCGGAAAGCGTGACATACTCGAAAGGCTCCGTCCTTTTCGGGATGAACTTCGCTTTCCGGCATATCCGTGACGCGGACATGTCCGTGCTGGTGGAGGGAAACGCCGATGTGGTGAAGATGCACCAGCTGGATGTGTGCAACACTGTCGCCTCGTGCGGCACATCGCTGACGGACGAGCAGATCCGCCAGCTCGGCAAAGCCTCCAAGAACATCACCCTCATGCTAGACGGGGACGAGGCGGGGCAGGCGGCATCTGAAAAGAACGGGAAGCGGCTTGTTGAATCCGGCCTCAACGTCTATGTCCTGACCATCCCCAAGGCGAAAGACGGCAGCAAGCAGGACCCCGACAGCTTCTTCACATCAAAAGAGCAGTTTGACGAGTTCCAGGAGAAGAACACCAGGCTGTTCCTTGAAGCGTATGCGGAAAGCCGGAGCGAAGCGTGCAAGGCCGACCCCGTGACCCGCGCAAGGACGGTCAAGGAAATCGCCACCCTTTTCGCCGACCGCGACCCCGCCGAGCGCGGGGAGCTGGCCAACCTGCTGGCGAAGAAGATTCCAGGCAAGACCCTGTGGAAGGACACCCTCAAACAGATTGACGATGTGAAGCGCAGGGAGAAAAAACTTGAGAGGGAAAACGCGAAGATGTCGCTCAAAGGGAAGACCCAGGAGCAGGAAGACCAAATACGCAAGTACGGGTTCTACACCGAGCATAACTGCTACTGGTTCTACTCGCTCAAGGGCAACAGTTTCTTCAAGGGGTCGAACTTCGTGATGGAGCCGCTCTTCCACATCGTCAGCACCATCAACGCCAAACGGCTCTACCGTCTCAAAAACGTTTACGGCAGGAGCGAGGTGCTGGAGTTGAGCCAGAAAGACCTCATATCGATCGCGGCGTTCCGGCTGCGGTGCGAAAGTCTCGGCAACTTCCTCTTCGAGGGCGGCGAGCACGGCCTCAACAAGATAAAGGCCTATCTCTACGACAACACCAAGACCTGCCGCGAGGTCACGCAGCTGGGCTGGCAGAAGCAGGGCTTCTTCGCCTGGTCTAACGGCATCACCGTTGACGGCGAGTTCCGCGAAATCGGGGAACTCGGCATCGTGGAACACAACGGCGAGCACTATTATATCCCCGCCCTCTCCTCGTTCTACAAGGACGAGGACACACTCTTCCAGTTCGAGCGGAAGTTCGTCCACAGGGCGGGCGACATCAGCCTCTTCGACTTCACCGACAAGCTGATGAAAGTCTATGGCGACAACGCCATAGCCGGAATAGGCTTCTACTTCGCCACGCTGTTCCGGGACATCATCATCGCCCAGCACCGTTTCTTCCCCATACTGAACATCTTCGGTCCGAAGGGCACGGGCAAGAGCGAGATGGCCGTCACGCTGCTGAAGCTGTTCGGCGACCTGCCCGTGGGCATCAACATGACCAACAGCACCGTGCCCGCGATGGCCGACCATGTGGCGCACACCCGCAACACGCTGTGCCATATCGACGAGTACAAGAACTCCCTTGACTTCGAGAAGATAGAGTTTCTCAAAGGGTTGTGGGACGGCGTGGGCAGGAGCCGCATGAACATGGAGAAGGACAGGAAGAAGGAGATGACCGCCGTGGACGCGGGCATCATGCTCACGGGGCAGGAGATGGCCACCGCCGACAACGCCCTTTTCTCCCGCGTGCTGTTCCTCTCGGTGTCAAAGACGGAGTTCTCGGAGGCTGAACGGCTGCGCTTCGAGGAACTCAAGCGGATAGAGAAGCAGGGGCTGACCCATATCACCAACCGCCTGCTGAAGCTGCGGCGGCTGTTCCTTGACGAATACTCACCCTGCTTCAACGAGGCGATTTCGGACGTGCGTCCGCATTTGAGCACACATGTCGAGGACAGGATACTGAAGAACTGGAGCGTGGTGCTCGCCGCCCTGCGGGTGGTCACCCGCGTGGAAGGACTGCCTTTCACCTACGAGAAGGCCGTGCGGACATTCGCGGAAATGATAAAGCGGCAGAACGGCGACGTGGTGGCGGGCAACGAGGTGAGCGACTTCTGGAACGTCTATCAGGAACTCTTCAGCGGCGGTGTCATAGAAAAGGACTTCGACTTCCAAATCAAGACGGTGGAGGAGCTGAAGACCACCACTCAGACGGTCAGCGGCACCACAAAGGTGCTGTTCATGAACCCCAACAGGATCTTCGGCCTCTACGCCCAGCAGAAGCGCAACGCCAACGAGAAACGGCTCCCCAAGGACTCGCTCAAATACTATCTCAAGAACTCGCCGGAATATCTCGGCCTGCAGCAGAAGCGCTTCCGCCGCAACATGAAGAACCTGCAGGAGCGGGATTCGGTGAAGTACTTCCCCGGAGACGGCACCGAAGCCTTGGAATACGAGCGGCCATACGCATGGTGCTTCAACTACGACATGCTCGCCGCCGCCAACGAACTGAACCTTGAGACCGACTACCTGTGGCAGCCCAAGGACGAGGTGAAGCCCCTCGCCCCGGAGCATAAAAACGGGATGGAAGAGCCCGAAAAGGGCAAACCTCCCGAACCGGAGGATAGCGTCGAATCGCTATTCCCTTATTAGCCAGCCGTTTGGGAATCCGAGGAGACCCGAACCGCCTATTTTTTGCAAAAGTGAGTTCAACGGGGCAAGTCCACATTTTTTGACAAGAAATACAAGACAAACAAGACAAAGCTGAAAACCAACGAGTTATGAAAGAAGAAATACAAGACACCAACAAGACGGGTGCAAGACAGAACAAGACAACACCGCCGGGGCGGGAAGCCAACAAGTACAACAAGACAGGAAAGGCTGTTTTGTCTTATATGTTATGTTTTTATAAGACAACAAGTTAAGTATAAAAACGGCTTTGTCTTGTATGGCAGAGCGGAAAATTTAAATCTCCGGCGTGAAATCCACTTTTTTTGAGATATGAGAAAGAGCGAAACCGACACTGTGACCATCCGGGTACACCCCGCCGTGCGGCGATGGATGGAGAACACATTTCCGAAAACGGGCGGCGCATACGACCTGCGCGGCCACTTCCTCCATGACTTCCTGCGGGCGGGTCTGACCAAAGAGGTGAAAGCCCGCACCGTGCCGGAGACATTCCGCAGCCTGCCCGAAGTCAAGATCGCCGTCAGCCACCGCGACTGCCGCATCCTCGGCGGTGCAATCCCCGAACCGCTCCAAGCGGAGTTCTCGCAACTTGCGTACAAGTACATCCGGCAGACCGCCTGCCAGGGGATTCTCTTCGCCCATGTCGCCGGAGGCGTACCGAGGGACACCGCCATCAAGGAGTATCTGCTGGCCTACCTCTACGAGGACGACGAACTGAACTATCCCGCCCTGCGCAAGTACTACCAGCGCAACTGGATGGAGACGGAGCGGCGCGTGCTGGAGGAATACAGCACGGAAACAGACAGAAAACAGCTCATTCGCGGCATAATTATTTCGTCCAAAAATGTCCCATTTCACCTATAAGAAGAAAAAACTATGGAAAATCTGATGAAAAACGGCTCCTGCCACGTCATGGCGGGCAACAAGCGGCTGCTCATTGCAGACGTGAACGAGGTGCAACGCATTGAACTGACGGACTTTGCAAGCAAAACCGTGACCATGAAAGCAGGGTGCGGTTTCGCGGAGATTTCCGCGAAAACCATCCAAGTGGAAGTCACGGAGGACGGCGGGGCGTACTCCCACGGCATCACCTGCCGCCTCGCCGGAACCAAACGCAGGTACGACCGCCTCCTTGCTGACATGGCCAAAGGGGGCTGGAT
>JAFRUI010000025.1 GCA_017438945.1 Bacteroidales bacterium | reverse complement strand
GTCCCGTCAGAATGATGATGGTATCTTTGCCGAGATAATGCTCGATCTTTTCTAAATAGCTCTGTCTTAATATCGCACTCATTTTGTGTTTTATCTTTTATAAAAGAAATTCGCTGCAAAAATAACATTTTATCTTTTACAGAAGATAAAAATCATCATGCAAGAATAAAAAATTTCCCGCAGACTGCGCAGACTACCGCAGACTTTTTTCAGCGAAAATCAGCGAGTTCTGCGGGAGAATATTTTTCCTATTTTCGCGCTCTCAAAAACATCCCGTTATGAAGAAATACCGAACCCCCATCCTCCTGTTCGCCATTTTCGAGGTCATTGCCGTATCGCTTTGGCTCTCAACAGGAAATCTCTTCTTTCTGTTGAACTTTTCTTACATCGGCATCTGCCTCGGTGTTGGGGGAATATTGATGGCGGCGGGGTGGAAACACGCCCGCGAGTTCGTGCAGTTCACCGTGGGAAGCTATATCCTGGTGTTCCTTGGACTTGTCTGTCGCGAAAATATGCAGATGGAGGGATTCTGGTACTATCTGCTCTCCGGGGTTGTCGGGGCGGGGGTGCTGCACTACCTCATCGCCAAGATCTTTGGGCCGCTGCTGTTCGGGCGCGGCTGGTGCGGGTTCGCCTGCTGGACCGCTATGATCCTCGACCTGCTACCCTACAAACAGCCCGCGAAACCACGGAAATCCTTCGGATGGGTGCGCTATGTGATGTTCGCGCTGTCGCTCGCCATTGTCATCCTGCTGATGTGCCTCGGCAAAGCCGACAAAACCACGATGTTCTACCTTTTCGTGGCCGGGAATGTGCTCTACTACGCCGTCGGAATCGTCCTGGCTGTCGTGTTGAAGGACAACCGCGCTTTCTGCAAGTACATCTGCCCCATCACGGTGTTCCTCAAACCGATGAGCTATTTCTCGTTACTGCGCATCAAGTGCGATGAGGAGAAGTGCATCCATTGCGACAAGTGCCTGAAAGTCTGCCCGATGGAGGTGGAGGTCAACAACAACTCGCGCAAGCGGAAGAACGCCACCGAGTGCATCCTCTGCCAGCAATGCAAGAAGACGTGTCCGGTGGGGGCGCTGAAATAGTCTCTCCCGCAGACTTCGCAGACTGACGCAGAAAAAAGGTACGCGTTAATCTACACGTTCTGCGTAAATGTGTAAGTCATTAACTGTATTTATTAGGTAATTCTTCTTAACAAAGTCATCCATTTGTCCATCCATCCTGCCAATGGAGCGGGACTGCTGAGCATTCCGCCGTTGTACTGGAGGTTGAGCATGGAAAAACGCATTCGATACCTGGGACTATGTTTCTTCGTATAAACAGCGAGGCTGTTGCCGCTGATGTTGTTTTCTGCTTTGACCTCTACGGGTATGATTTCATCATCCCATTGGATGACAAATTCCACTTCAGCCGTTCCGGGGGATGTCCAATAATAGGGTTTCTGATCGTCCAGAAGAGGCATGATGGACTGAAGCACAGCGTTTTCAGCCATGGCTCCTTTGAACTCAGTATAATTAGCGATAGGATCTGTGACAACCGTTGCGGGCAGATGCGCCAAACGACGGAGCAATCCGCAGTCGCAGGCATAAACCTTGAAAGCGTCTGTTTCCTCGTATGCAGAAAGCGGCATTCCAGGCTTGCTGACACTGAATATGCGATGAATTATCCCCGCATCTTCCAACCACAAGAGGGCGTCTTCGTAGTCTTTGGAACGTGCGCCCGTTTTGATGACCTTCCATACGAACTTTCGGTTTTCTTTCGACAGTTGGGCAGGCAGCGAGTGCCAAACGGCATGAATGCGCGGAATCTCGCGTGGCTCGGCGTATTTGGCAAAGTCAAGTTCATAAAGGTCAAGAATGCCTTGCAAAGTCGATTCCACCTCGCCGACACCCTTGTCTTCAAGCAGTGACACAATGGCTTCCGGCATGCCTCCAGACACTTGGTAGCGCCTGTATTCTGTACGTAACTTGTTCATGATGATTTCCGGCAAATGGCGGATTTCGTCCAATGAGTTGATATACTCGTATGTACGCATATCGCTGGCTCGCAGGAACTCCTTGAAGGTGACAGGAAACATGTTGATGATTCTCACCTTACCGACAGGCACCGTCATCCTGCGCTTTTTCACCGCCACACCCAGCAACGAACCTGCCGCAATGATGTGATACTGGGGTGCTTCATCACAGAAATACTTCAAACTGTTAAATGCCTCTTCGCATTCCTGTATCTCATCGAAAATCACCAGCGTCTCTCCAGCAATGATGGGCTGTTCGCAATAAAGCGTCAACTCCTTGATCAGGCGTTTAGGATCCTTCGTGATTTCAAACAACGACTTCAGTTCCGGTTGCCGGTCGAAATCAAACTTCACGCAATACTTGAAACACTCCTTGCCGAATGACTCCATAGCCCACGTTTTACCAATCTGGCGTGCGCCTTTCAGCAGAATCGGTTTCCTATCAGGAGCCTCTTTCCATGCTTTGAACAGGTTGATGATATCTCTTTCTATTTTCATATACTACATTGGAAAGTTCGATTTTGTGTATTACCGCTACACTTTTTCTAACTTTCGGCTGCAAAAATACAAAAAAATTCATTCACTCTACCACACAAACGGAATCACCTTGTAGCGAACTTTCTGTTTGTACTCCGTGTATCCCTCAAGTCCCTGCTCCAAGACAACCTCCTCGTTGCGGATGCGCTTGGCGATGATGGGGATGTAGAGCAGCATAATCAGAAACGACCATGGGGAAGCCAGCACCAAAGGCATAGCGAGAAACTATGTCAAGGCTTGGAAAAAGAGTTTTGTAGTCATATTTCCCGTTCATTTCAACACCTCCCAATGTCCGCTCTTGTTGCTGCCGACGCGGATGATATAGCCTGTTGCTTTCAACTCGCCAAGTCGGCGTTTGACGGTGGCTTCAGACACGCCCAATAGAGCACCGTACGCCGCATAATTGAGACCGTTGTCTTTCAACACAGCCTGATAGAGCCGTTCCGTTATCGGGTCAGCGAAACGTTTTATCGGGTCAGAAAGTGGTTTTATCGGGTCAGCGGACTGGGATTCCCTGAACCCCTCAATCTCTTTGCGGATGTTGCGGGTGTGCTGTTCCAGCATAAACCGACGGAATGGTTCTGTGCTTTCCTGATCCCTTGAATCAACCAACGACTGGATGTACTCTGCTTTGTCAGCTTTGTCGATTTTCACGGGCACCAGTCCGAATTCATATTGAAGATGATTCATCACCAATCTGGACATGGGACCGTTGCCATCTACCCAGGGATGAATGGTCACCAATTGATAATGGGCATCGAACGTCAACAGATATTTGGCGATCAAGTCGTTAGAATTGACAAGTTGCCGTCTCATTTCGTTCAACTGCAGACAGAACTCCTGCAATTTTCCCGGAACTTTCCGATAATCCATATAGGAGCGTCCACCGAGTCCTGCGGTGACGCTGACTAAGCGCAACTCCCCTTTGGACGCATCAAATGAACCTTGCACGGTATTGTACGCACTTCCAGTGTTTTTCATAACCAGTGCGGACATTGTTTTCAGCATTTCCACGGAAAAATCCTTATGCTGCTCGGCAAGCTGCATTGAATGCGTGTAAGCAGCTTTCAGATCGAGGTTCATCAGCTGTTCCTGCATACTTCGTCCCTTCGCGGAAAGGCCCTCATCGAACAGCAGCTGGTTCTCAATTTCCGTGACGGTACTCCCCTCGATAGCCGTGGAATGGGTAATAATGGAATACAGATAGAACTTTTTGTAGTCTATCTGTTCCGCAATCCCCAACGACTGGTACTCATTGAGTGTGTCAAGCAGTTGTTGTTCCTGTTTCGTGACCATCATAGTTGTTTTTCGGCTGCAAAAGTACTATTTTCCCTGATATTTCTCTCGCAAACTTCACAGACTGATGCAGACCATTTTCTGCGCAAATCAGCAAGTCCCGCGGGGAAAAAAATCGGCTAATCCTCTTTCACAATCGGGTACAGTTCCACGAATTCGCCCTGGTGGCTCTGACCGTCGTTGATGAGCTCGGCCATCTTCTCACCTACTGTGTCAATGTCGTGGAAGCCGGGGAGACTCATGTTGCCGTTGAGGTCGGTGGTGGTGGGACCCGGGTGCACCGAGAAAATCTCCAACGGGGTGTTGTGCTGATGGAACTCGATGGCCATCACGCCCATCATGGCGTTCTGGGCGGCCTTGCTCGTCACGTAGGCCAACGGGTGCCAGTAAGGATTGATTTCCGACGGCACGGTGACATTGACAATCCGGCCGTGGTTCTTCACAAGCAGAGGCATCAGCAGCTTGGTGAGCGCGAAAGTGCCGACGAAGTTCACGTCAAGGGTTGCCCGGATGTCGCTGAGTTCCGTATGGAGGCTGTCCACGCCCATGTCGCCCGGGATGCCGGCGTTGTTCACCAACAACGAAAGTTCAGGGTGTTTGTCGTTCAGCTCGCGGGCGGCGTTTTCCACGCTCGCAAGGTCGGCCAGCTCCACGCATACCCATCCGGGCACGTCGATGCCCAAGGCGGTGAGCTCGCGGATGGCCTTCTCCGCACGTTCCTGATTTCGCGCCCCGATGATGATTCTCCAGCCGCTCAGGCCGAGATGTTTCGCAATGCCAAATCCGATTCCTTTGTTGGCCCCAGTGATGAATGCAGTCTTTTCTTTCATTTTTTAACGTTTAGAAATTTGTTTGATAAGAGGCCGCGAAATTACATTTTTTTGGTTTTCCCGCAGAATTCGCAGACTGACGCAGACTTTTTTCTGCGGAAATCGGCGTGCGGCGAAGGGTATCCGATGGAGGCTACTTCTGCTTTTGCGCCTTGACGACCAGACGTTGCCCCAACTCGTAAGCGTTTTGCAGGTCGGTGGCGAAGTGTTCGTCGCGGTAACGGCGTTTGTCATCCTCACTGAAGAGGTTGAAGTCATAGCGGCTGTAGTCGTTGAACTGGTAGGTGTTGCAGGCGTAGAGGGTCTCGGCGTAGCCGTAGATGTCGGCCATGCACTTGGTGTTCTCCTCCAGGATGGGCGGATAGCCGATCTCCTTCATGTAGTCTTCAGGACAGTTCATCGTGAAGATCATGGCCGAAGGTATGACCTTGTCGCGCAGACAGATGTGCTTGCCCGCGTGTCCGTTGGTCTCACCCTCGGGGTATTCGTACATATAGGTGCCTATGGGGAACATCGCCCTCTCCATGAAGGCGCGCATCATGCCTGTGGGGTAACTGTAATAGACGGGCGATCCGAATACCAGGACATCGGCCTGGCGGGCGCGCTCCAGCACCGGGCGCAGGTCATCCTTGAGGGCGCACACACCGTTGCACTTCGAGTTCTTGATTTTGCAGGCGAAGCAGCTCTTGCATCCCTGGAACTTGATGTCGTAGAGGTGTACAAGTTCGGTTTCTGCACCAGCCTCTGCGGCACCTTTCATGGCGCTCTCTAACATTTTGGCAGTATTCCAGTTTTTCCGCGGACTGCCATTCACAAACATTGCTTTAACTTTCTTTTCCATCATTTTCTATTTATAATCAACCATTAATTCATCAACCACTTCTTTTACGGACCTCACCTCATGGATGAGGGAAACACCGTTGCCGACCGAGACATAGCCATGTTCGAGGTCGCCTAATAGCATACCCAGTCTCATTCCGCCAACACCGCCCATAACTTTGCCGTTGGCTTGTTTGGCTTCCTCGGCAGGCAGATTAAGGTCGTTCTCGACCAATTGTGGGCATATTGCGGTAGGAAGCGACCGGTAGTAGTCCATAGGGGCGCGGAAGAAGCTCAGGTCTTCGGCCGTGGATTTTACGATGAGCTCTTTGACGTTTTGGGCGCACGGCGACTCTTTGACGGCTAAGAAGACCGTTCCGCAGAATACCGCTTCGGCACCTAATGCGAAGGCTGCTCTCACTGTCCGCGCATCACAGATTCCGCCGGCCACTGCCAACGGCATTTTTATCGCGTCACGTATCATGGGTACGATTGAGAATGTGCCGATGGCCACTCCGGGCATTGTGCCGCCTTCGTCGAAACCGGTGGCTACGTAAACGCTGGCGCCCTGTTCCTCGCATTTGCGTGCATCTGCAATGCTGGGCTGTAGCGAACGGACTATCATTTTTATTCCGTGTTTCTTGCAGGGTTCGAGCAAACCCTGTTCCACTCCGTAATGACCGTCCTTTCCGAAAGAGTTGATCAGTACTACAGGAACCTTCTCTTCCACAACAACATCCAAAATTTTCAACGTGAAAACAGAGCTGAACTCACCATTGGAGCCTATAAGCGTTACACCAAATGGCTTGTCTGTCAATTCACGCACTTTCTTGATTTCGCGCCTCATGCGTTCTGCGGTCTCTATGGGGTCTGTTGTCAGTTCGGTCTGTCCTGCGTTAGGCCCGAGGATTCCGAGTCCACCGGCGTTGCTCACGGCAGCCACCAATTCGGCATTGGTGAGCCAAGACATAGGACCTTGAATAATGGGATATTGGATCCCTAAAACTTCACAAATTCTGTTGGTCATAATAATATTTTTTTGGTAAAACGTTCTATTGCTTGATGTTGAACACGCACTGATGCCCTTCTGTCCGGTAGCACCCGTTGCAACTGACGCACTTCGAGGGGGTCGTGTCGCCCTGTTGCCAGCGGTTGATGAGGTTTGGCTCGCGGATGAGCGGGCGCGAAAGGCTGATGTATTCGACTTTCGTGTTGTTCAGCACTTGCCCAATAAATTCCACGCTGCGCAGACCGCCCACGAGAACCACGGGGACTTCCACTTCCCCGGCCAAGTGCGCGGTGGCTTCGAGAAATGAGCCTTCGTTCACTCCCGCGCGGATGCCCGTTTGTGAAGTGCCGTTGGCGCTGACTTCGATGGCATCAAGGTCGGTCATCGGGCGACAAGCCTTGACCATCTCCTCCTTTTCCATTCCGCCGGGGTAACCATCGCTGGAGTTGATTTTCATCGTGATGAGAAAACTGTCGGAGGTTTTGTCGCGCATATCGGCGAGTATGGCGGGCAAAATGCCGCTCCCACGATAACCATCCGTGCGGTGGTTGAACAGCGGCGATATGAATCGGCTGATGTAGAAGAAGTGGGCTGCGTGGATTTGCACGCCGTCATAGCCCGCCTGCTCGGCGCGTCGGGCGGCATCGCCGAAAGCGGCCACCACATCGTCCACCTGTGCTGTTGTCAGCTCATCGACGGGACCATCCACCATCGCCGTTTGAAGCAGAATGCGTGCACCGTGGCGGTGTATAGCATCCGTAAGCCGGCAATGACCATCAATGAAACGGTTGTCGTAGAACTTGCATTCGCCACCGATATGCGCGTCTGTGGCCGAAACAGACGTTAACCCCGTCACTATTACCGCCGCACCGCCTTCGGCCAATGTCTCATAGGTGCTGATGATGGCATCTGTCATGAAGCCGTTTGCATCAGCCAATCCCAGCCAGGTGGCCGACCGCCAGACGCGGTTTTTCAGCCTGATCCCACGCAGGGTGGTTTCATCAAACAGCGTCTTCATATTGTTCCTCCTTTCTCCAATCGTTAATCAGTTCCAATATTTTGTCAGCCACTTCCTGATGTTTCATCTGGTAGGTGTGGCCGGTGTGCTCTATGAAGATGAGCCGGTTCTTGCTGGAAGTGGGAAAATGGCGGTTGATGAGACGCAGGAAGCCCGATGGGTCGCTGTCAGTGAAGTTGTCGTAGGTACCGATAAGAAGGGCTCCCGAGTGCGTAACCCGTTCCACCTGCGAAAAGTCGCCGTCGGGGTCGGTGTGCACGTTGTTCAGAAGGTTGCCCCACACCCAGTCGTAGGCGGTGGCCACAGTGCACTCCATCCAGCCCATCAGCGGGAACGGCAGCATCATGTCGCCTGCGCCCTGCTCGAAGAGTTGCCTGATGATGTGCCGCTCGTTGGCGGTGACGCCCGAAGTCATATAGTCGAGGTTGGCTGGTGATAGCAGCAGAAAACGCTCAACACGCGGGTCGTGGGTGCGCGACAGGTAATAGATGACCTTGTTGGCGCCGAGCGAATGACCAGCAAGATAGATGTGCTGGTAACCCTGCCGCTCGGCATGGTCGATGTAGGCCGCCACATCATCCTCAGCATCGGCGAAACGCTCGTTCCACGAACCGATGGCTTCCTCTTGGCCCGTATGGGTGTTCGCCGTGCGGATTTCGCCGAAGGCATCACAGGTTTGGGCATAGACAAAGTCGATGCCCGCCGCCGACAGCGTGTCACCGATATTGTAATAAAAGGGGTTGGAGTAGAAGTTACCGTGGATGCCAGTGATGGCAATCAGCACGGTGTCGGACTTGCCGCTGCCGAACAGCACGGAGTCAAGCAGTATGCCTCGTTTGGTCTCAATTTTCAGCTCATTCATAACGGCGGCAAAAGTACAACCTTCCTGAATGCCCACAAATACTGATAATTTTCGCAGTATAGATGAAAATTTTATCAGTAACGAAAAAAAACGTACTTTTGCAGTTATCAGTTGAGTTTGATAATTTGGAATTTGCCACAATATGTACAACAAGAAAATACCGATAGACACCACCTGCGGTTTCCGCATCGCCATCGAAGTGATGGGCGGGAAGTGGAAACCCTACATTATCTACGAACTGTTGGATGATTCAAAGCGCCCGAGCGAGTTGCAACGACTCATTCCCGGGGCGAGCGAGCGCGTTCTGGCTCAGCAGTTGAAAGAACTGACGGAATACGGCGTGGTGGAGAAAAAGGTCATCGACTCCGTCGCCAAGCACACCGAGTACAGCCTCACCGACCTGGGCCGCAGCCTCATCCCAATCATCGAGCAACTCCGTGACTGGGGGAACGACTTCCGCCCCCAGCTTGAAAAAATCCTTGACGGGAAAATGGCGTAAAACGTTTCTCCCGCAGATTTCGCGGATTAAAGCAGGCCCTATTCCTCCCGCTTCCAGAGATAGTCCGCTATCTGTAACAGTAAACGGGCATTATCGAAACTCCCCTTGACGTGAAACTTCTCTGGAAGGCACTCCGACACCCAGCGTGAAAGTGCCATGCTGTAACACCGGAACGGTATGCCGTTGTATTCCGTCAACCACGGGATGAACCAGGCATATTCGTTACGCAAATTGAAATGGATGAAACTGAGCGTGTCTTGACTGCTGTTGACAATCTGCATCTCGAACCAATAGACTCCGCCAGTCGTCCTCCAATTTTCATCTTTGTACAGGATTTTCCGTACTGTGTTGGCACTCAGCGTGTCGATTCGATCTGGCACTGATTGGTAGAAATTCTCCGCATAATCATAATC
>JAFRUI010000024.1 GCA_017438945.1 Bacteroidales bacterium | reverse complement strand
TGTGTCGTATTCAGGGGTGGTGGCGGGAATCAACATGCCGTGGTAGTAGTAAGGCAGTGCGTTCCGGCATAAGGTCAGATAGTCATTGGAAGCGGTGGAGTGGTTCACGGTGAGATGCATTGTGACAATGCTGTCGCAGCCAGTGACGGCCTCAAAAGTCTGTGTGTAATCACCTGTCGTATAATACGTTGTCTGATTCCATGTGAACGAATCGCAGGCGGTTTGGTTGAAAATGTTATGGAGAATGGGATTCACAATCAGGTGCAGCGTGACGGTGCTGTCGCAGCCAGCGGAGGATTGTAGATAAGCGGTATAGAAGCCTGTGGTGGTTCTCGGTTGTCCGTCGAAAAGGAACGTTTCGCCTTCGCAGATGTTTTCTTCAATATTGATGGTATATGTCTCGTTCACCATCAGGTTGATGTAGGCGATATAGTCGTCACCCGCTTGGTTGTAGATGAACGTGTCGCGGAACATGCCGGGAGTTTCGGGAAAGACGAAGTAGTCGTTGTAGAAGAAGCTCTCTCCGAGGCAGATGGTGTCGTTGAGGGTGAGATAGTTGACGACGCCGTACTCGTAAGCCCCGATGTCTATGTGATTTTGCTTGATGCGCAGGGAGCCGCCGAGGTCGTAAGTAGGCAAGTTCAAAGAGGTGGTGTTGGGGTTACCCATATTGATGCAGGCCGAGCCGTCATCCAGTCGGTAGTCCACACTGTCTTGCGTAGTGACTCCGGCCGTGGCGGTGGGGTTCACGAAGCGCACGTAGGAGGCGGTATTGTCCACGCCGTCATTCTCAGCCTCTAACGTGATGTTGGCGATGCCGTCATGACCTCCTTCAATGGCACAATACGAAAAAGTACCATCGCCGGAAATGTTGTCCGCGATGGTGTCATTTTTGCTGTTTCCCCAAATAATACAGTTGGTGTATTCATTGTTTGTTGTATTGTTATAAACACCACCATGGGAGTTGTTGAGGGCTTCTGCATAGCTGTAGGTTTGAGGAGGTGCCACTGTCACATTGTTGCGCACGATGTTGCAGTTCACAAACCGAGCCTGGTTTTCTGCATATACGCCACTCGCATATTGGTTCCAATAAGAATCATTTGCAAAACCGTTGTCGGCGATATTCACATTCACAAACAGACCGCCGGAAGCATACAACCCTCCACTGTTGTTGTTGGTGATGGAAGTGTTGATAATCTGCACATTGGAGCCGTTGCTATAAACGCCATAGTAGCTGGATCCGGAACCGTTTTCTGTTATAACACAGCCTTCCGCCTTGCCATTGTACATACGCAAACCTCCGTAGGTGTTCTTTTGTATGGTACTGCCAGACAACGTGCCGGTGGAGGAGAAATATATGCCGTTTTGGTTAAATTGTGCAAGACTGTTGCTGACATTAGTGGAACCTTCGCAGTAGAGACCATATTCTTTGTTGTTGTTAAACTCGCAGTTGTCGATGCGGCAGTCTTTGGCATAAACACCGCATTGGTGGTTGTGGGAGAACTTGCAGTTGAGCAGGTCGGTGTTGGCTAACAGGTAGGCACCGGCATAATCGTTGGTGTTGGAGACATATCCGTTCTGGAACGTGAACCCGTCAAAGAGGCTTTCGCCCGTTCTGAACAGCGAATTGTCCTGGTTCGGATCCGTTACATTGCAGTTACTGCTGCTGAAATTGATGGCGAAACCGGCACGGTTCACGCCCCAATCCGAAGTGAAATTCAAGACAATGACACCTGTGGAGGACGTTAAGGAAATGGATCCGCCAGAGCCTGTGAATTGACCCAACAGCACACCATCAATACCATCATAAATGAACAGCTTGTCATAGTTGTTTTCTGTTTCGAATGTTCCGTTCAGCGAGATAGTGGCATTAGGATTGGGTGAACGGAGAATGATGGTGCCGTTGCAACCAGAGGAATAGTAGCCGGATTCTCCGCCATCATCGTAAATCACCCCTTGACAGGCGGTCACGTCAATTGTTTCCGAAACAGGCATCAAGATAATGTTGGGATTGTTTTCCGAACCGGAATTCCCTTCAAACGGACAGCTTTTGTCAAGGACGCGATAGGCCGAGTCGCCGTCGATGATGGTGGCGTTGGTGGTGAAGTCGCGCTGCGAAAGGTCGAATGTGTATGGTTCATTGCCTTCAAAGCCGCCATACACGGCCACTTTGGGTTGCACGACAAGGGATTTGCCGGGCGTGTAGGTGCCGCCTGCCACCCAAACTGCCGCCGGAGGATTGCAGCCCATGGCCACGTCCATGGCATACTGCAAATTAGAGGTGGCATTGGTCCACGAAGAACCGTCCTGCGTACCCGCACCCGTGGTGGTCACGTAGAGGATGTTGCTCACCGCCTGCGGATGCAGCGGGAAGGCCATACCGTACGCTGACTCGTAAGCGCCGAGGTCGGCACGTCCCTGTTGAATACGGGCATTACCGCCAAGGTCTGTGGCAATGTCTTCCACAAATGCATTCGAGCCCATGTTGGCACAAATGGAGCCTGCCTGCAACGTCCAGTCGCCGATGGCATTGCTCGCATCCACACCGGCTTGTGCCGTAGGATTGGTGAAGTTCGGATAGCCGATGCCTGTGCCGCTGTTTTCGGCCTCCAACGTTATCGCACCGCTGTAACCACCCTGAACAGCACAACCCTCTATTGTGAAATAGTTGTTGTTGCCAATCGTTGCCATCTGATTATCATTGGCTCCCACCTTGTTACCCCACACGATACTGTTCTGCAAGGTGCAGTCGCAGTTATAGTCTGAATACAATCCGCCGCCGTTGGTCACCGCTGAGTTGCGCACGATGTCGCAGGCTTTGAAAATCGAGTGAGCATAATAGACGTACACCCCGCCGCCAGTGGCTCCAGCCGCATTGTTGCCGATAAGGCACTGAGTGACAATAGTATTCCCATAACTTCCGGCACAATACATGCCGCCGCCGTCGCCGCGTGATGTGTTGTTGCTAATGACACAATTGGTCACGTGGGTCTCTTGGTTGTCGTAACCGTAGTTTTCGCTGTAAATGCCGCCTCCTTTGGCTGCGCTGTTGAGTGTGACGGTGCAATTGCGGATCAGACTCTTTTGGTAATCGTAAATGCCGCCTCCAAAGACATCCCAGTTGTTGCCAGCCCCGTCATATACCGCCGTGTTATTGTGGATGTTACATCCTTCTATGAGACCATTGTTGTTATAAACTCCCACGCCAAGCACCTGATGGTTCGTTCCCGATCCCGACAGGTTGATAGTGTTATTGTAGATTTCACAATTGGACAGTGTTCCGCCGTTGTTATAGACGGCCACGCCTTTACGGATAATTTCGCTTGTGGAGCCGGAGATGGCTGCATTGTTGGCCGTGATTTTGCAGTTTTGCAAGGTGCAGAACTTACGGATGTAGGCACCGCCGCCTTCCCCTACCGTGTTCACCGTGCCGCCCCGAATGGTGAAACCATCGAAAAAAGTGGCTCTCGCTTCGGTGAAGTCTGCGCTCTGGTACAGTACGCGCCGCGCATTGGAGCCGAAAAGTATCGTCTGGTCCATATTGGCCTGAGTACGGTTGTTGAGGTCGTAAGTGGTCGGCTCGTTGCCGTTGAACCCGCCGTATGCCCGCACGTTGGCCTTGATTTCATAGCTGTTTGGCGATGAGGTGTTCCCCGTATAGGTGCCTTTTTTCACATAGAGATACGGCGTTCTGTCCGTGTAGGATGCGGCGGCGTTCATGGCCTCCTGTAATTCCATAGCGTTGGTCCAGGAGGTGCCGTCGTGCGAACCGGCACCCGTGGTGGTGACGAAGATGATCTTGCGCATGGTGACTTGCAGCACCACGAGACTGTCGCACTCCTCACTCACGACCCAGCGGTGTTGGTAGGTCCCTGGTTCGGTGATGGTGGTGCCGTAGAAATCGTAGGTATCACCCTCTGTCATGGAAATGTCTATGTTACGTTGCAGCACGCAGATATCGCTGTTTGTCAGGGGGACGGTGATCTTCACCCATTCGCTGGCATCCCCGTTGCCGCAGTCGGCTTGTACGTAAAAGTCATAATTGTCGCTCGCCAATTGCGGAATGGTCAGTGTGGGTGTGCCGTTCACCACAACCGTTGTGCCCGTACCCTGCTCGAATCCGGCAGGTCCGTATTCCACGTTCCACGAAGTCTCCTGATAGCCAGGCAACCAATCCACTTTCACGGTATGACGGTTAATCAGGGAGTAGGTCAAATGTGAGGGGGGCAAGCAGATATTGATATTCCGGCAGAATTTCATCATCGGCAGATAGTCGGAGGTGTTAAAGGTTGCCGGCAGACTCATCGGATCAAAATTGTCGTCCGGGTCTTCGCCAATGTGATAGGTGAGTGTTTTCCGGCTGTCGGACACATATTTACAAGAGAAGGGAATGTAGCGCGCTTCTCCGTTGGAAGCGAAAGCCACCACCACGTTGCTGGTTCCATCCCAGACAAAAGCGTTGTCGAAGTCGAACTTCTCCCAATCCCCAGTCCTAACAACAATGAAAGTCCGAGGTTTGTAGGTATAAACATTGGTCATGGAGGTCACAGGAAACCAGCCGATGCCGTTGGAGAAATCGGAGGCGGTGACATGGCCCATAAAAATGGCAATGCCTCTTGTTATAGGAGTGTAACTGTAGAAACCACTACTATACCGCACGGAAAGGGAGGCTATGGCGTCACCGGCCTCAAGTCCGATGGCGGAAAGCTCTGCGGCCGTGTAAATATGCTGCGACCAGCCTGTCGCATAACCTAACTGGAAAGCGACCTCAGAACTTGAATAGTAATTGTAACCGGTGGGTACGATGTCATTGATGCAGTCCATCGCTTTTTCCGTCTTGAACGTCACCGGTCCTAACGTTTTGGTGCCGCCGCCGGAGCAGGTGTAGGTAAGGTATGCATCGTACTCGGTTTCCGCCATAAGACCGCCGATGGAAGCGGTTGTTCCCGTGGCGGCAAGGGTCGTTCCCGTACCTTGCGCAAAACCGTGCAAACCGTACTCAAGCTGATAGTTGAAATTATGGTTTGGGTAATTCTCCTCCTGATATATACCCCATTCAAAGTTGGCGGTGCTGAAGGATTTATCAGTACACTTGAAAGCATGCACGATGGGCAGACAGTTCACCTCCGACACCAGCAGTTCGAAGCCCACATGTTTAGGACTTCCATTGTAAACAATCGTGATGGCACCGGTGGAACTTATTACCGGCTCATCAGGGACATCCTGCCCCAAGGTCAGGCTCATCAGCGGTGTTCCGAAAGCGGAAGTGCCATCGTAAATGGTGGCTTCTTGATGAGAGATTCCGAAGCCTGCCGGATCAATCGTTAGCACTTCCACAAAGAGCTGCAATCCCGGAGTGGCGGGAGTCAGGGTGAGCGTGTCTCTGCAAACGTTGGAGTAGTTCGGTCCGAAAGAGTAGGGGTCGTTGAAAGCATAGATGTCACCCACGTGGGTGGCGCCATTCACCGTGGCCGTGGTTCTTCCTTTCATGTTCAGGATCAGTGTGTCGGAAATGTTGTTTCCGGGTCGCACAAAGATGGCCCGTTGGATCTTGTTGAAATTGAACCCGGTTGACGGAGTAAAATAAGGAACACCAGGGTCGTAGTCATCGCTTATGAGATGGCCAACGGTGAAGTAACCATCGTATGCGCCGCTCCATCCCCAGTTGAAGTGGAACAACGTGTCGGCATCGTAACCGTCGCATACGAAAGCGTGTGCAGATCCACCAGAAAGATTTAAGGCACCGGAATAGAAAATCGGTCTTCCTGCATCTAATTCGTCTTTCAGCATATTAATCCACTCGTCTTCCTCAAAAACGAATGTCTCATCCACCATCAGTCCATCGCCGGTTTTATAGCTTCTCGTGACTATTTGGGTATTATAGCCGAAGTGGCTGACAAAGGCAGCGCGTGCTGCATTATCATAGGCCGCACTTGCATCTGGTCCGTAGTCCATATTCACCGCCACACCGCAGTCATGCATCAGCGTGGCCACAGCATTGACCTGGTTTGCAGGTGTGCTCCAGTCAAGCGAATCCGGCATCAATGAATATTGGTAAGTGGTGTTGGCAAAGTCAGCGGACTGCTCGCCGTACGAATAGACGTAACTGTAGTCATGATAATAGCTGTGCGTGCCGAAGCCATGCACAGGATATTCCCAGTAGTTGATGATCTGCGCCATGGCGGTGGCCACGCAGCCCGTCCACACATGTCCGCTGTAGTGGTTGCTGTCTTCGGGGCAGAGACTGTTGTAATAGGTTCCCTGGTCCCACTTAGTGGTCAGCAGTGGACCCACAGACATGCCGCTCTTGGGAGCATGTGCAGGGAAAGCCGCGTCCTCGGAGAGCAGCGCATTCCACTCGGCCTCCACCGAAACAGATCTGGCTGACTCCTGCGTTCGCACGTACGCGATTTGGTCGGCATAGCCCTGCAGCCAGGCGCGGCAGTTGTCGGGAATGTTCTGCGGGTCGAAGTGACCGTCGGGCGAGTAACCCAAAATCGGTTTGACCGCATCGTCCGCCGCCACGATGGCGAAACCGCCGCCCACGTTGAAGACGTAGAACAGCGTGTCACTCTCCAACTGCCCGGCCTTGGCGTATGCCAGCTGGCAGGAACTGCTTTTTGTGACCGTCGGCACCGTGCGCGACATAAAGTTCAAGGCCGCCGTGCGAGCCTGCTTCGGGGTGATCGGTGCACTCGACACAACAAATATCACCAACAACATCAAACATACGGATAAAAATCTTTTCATATTTTGAGGTATTAAAAATCGATTTGCAAAAATAAAAAAAATGTAAACCTATCCTATTTCGCTTTAATCACTTTTCGAATCACCACGCCATCGGGCAGCGAGATGCGCAGAGTGTAGATTCCGTCTGCGAACGCACCGAGGTCAATTTCGTTGACATCACGACGCACGGTCAGCAACCGGCCGGTTTTGTCGAACACCTCCACAGAGAGCACGTTATCGCGGTCAATGACCACCTTGCCGCTCGTCGGGTTGGGATAGAGAACCAGACGCTGCGTCTCATGGTCATCGATGCCTGTGTTTACAATGACGGTGACACTGGCGGTGGAGCTGCAAGGACCGTAATACACCGTTACCGTATAGGTGGTGGTTTCCGTTGGTGATACCACAATGGTATAACTGGTTTGTCCTGTATTCCACAAATAGGTGTACGAATTGTTATTGGAAGCCGTAAGAATAGTGCTTTCTCCAGCCGTAATAGTGGTGTTTCCGTAGATGGTGATGGCTGGAGGTTGCATGATGGTCAGGAACAGGGTATCGACCTGGGTACAGCCGTTGGCATCATCGTGCGCATGCGTATAGGTGCCGCTCTGTGTGTAAGTCTGTCCGTTACCGTTGGTCCAAGTGTAGCTTTCGCAGGCGGTTTCAAAGAAACGGGCGGGAGTGGGTTGGAGGATAATGAGATGCAAGGTTACAGTGCTGTCATAACCCTGCTCGGTCTGGAGGGTTTGCACGTAGTCGCCGCTCGCAGTCAGGATTTCGCCGTTCCAATCGTAGCTTTCGCATGCCGCAACCGTTGTCTCAGCTGTCACTGCCACCCCATTCCAAACGATGTTGGAGCGTGTGCCCGTATAGGTCATATCGCGGGTGTGCTGCACACAGCTTTCCGTCATCACCACCTCAATCTGGTAGAAGAGGGCGTCGCCGGCGGGGTTATTGTCGGTGAAGGAGGTCAGCGTGGCGGGCATCGTTTGGATGAGCTGCAGGTTGTTGCTCGCCGTACCACGATAGAGCTTGTAGCTGGCGAACTCGAAGCCTTCGTAAGGAGTCCAGATGAGGTTCCAGCTGTTGCCAATACCCTGGTTGATGGTAAGATGCACCGTCTTGTGGTACGCACTCATCGGGGTTTCGCCTCCGCAGGAATCGGCGGCGGTGATCTTGTAGCGCCAAGCCCTCACAGACGGGTCGGCGGTAACATCTTCGTAAGCATTGGGGCTACCTGCCGGGATTACGGTTAGCAGATCAAAGACATTAGCTTGGTCGTTCTCGCGGTAAATCTGGTAGCTCACCACGTCCGGATCGGACAGCTCCTCCCAAACCACGATGTTGTGGTTGTTCTCCACACCCACCATACAGATGGCCGGGGTTTCAGTTATCAGCTCGCTGAGGCCGAGTTGCACGGGTTCAGAAACTCCATGGCAGCCGTTCGCATCGATGGCGGTCACCCAATAGGAACCAGGTGTGGTGACGGTAATGCTCGCCGATGTCTCGCCGTTAGACCAAAGATAACTGCTATAACTGCCATTTGCCGTTATGGTTGCTGAGCTGGTAACGCAGGGAGACAGTGTTCCGCTGACGGTGGTTTCGGGCGTGAAGGCCGGAACGACGGTCACGTGCAATACAATCGTACTGTCGCAACCTTCGAAAGTTGAGAATGTATAGTTGATGTTGGCGGAGGCAGGAGTACCTTGCTCAAAAACAGTGTCAATCATTCCGTTGACATAATGGTACGGCAACTCATTCTCGCAGATGGCGAGATTTTCGTTAATGATGACAGAGTTGTTTATGGTAAGGTGCAACGTCACCACACTGTCGCAGCCGTGAACGGTCGTGAGGGTCTGCACATAATCGCCGCTGACCGTATAGACAGAATCGTTCCACGAATAACTGTCGCAGGCGATAACCTCATCTTGTCCAGTCACCGAAGGATGGATAGTCAGATGCAGGGTCACGATGCTGTCGCATCCATGTACGGTGGCGAGGGATTGCGTGTAGTCACCGCTTTGCGTATAGACACTGTCGTTCCACGTGTAACTGTCGCAGGCAGTGACTTCGACAAGCTCAGTCACCGAAGGATTGATGGTCAGGTGCAGAGTCACTACGCTGTCGCAGCCGGCCGCAGATGTGAAGGTCTGCACCTTGTCGCCGCCAGTGGTGTAAGTGATGTCGTTCCAGATGTAGCTGTCGCAAGCGGTTTCGCTGAATTCGGTGGCAATGACATCCACAATGTGGAGATGCAGGGTCACCACGCTGTCGCAGTTATGAACGGTGGATAGTGTCACAGGAACTGTGTCGTATTCAGGGGTGGTGGCGGGAATCAACATGCCGTGGTAGTAGTAAGGCAGTGCGTTCCGGCATAAGGTCAGA
>JAFRUI010000023.1 GCA_017438945.1 Bacteroidales bacterium | reverse complement strand
TTCTGAATCATAGCTGCCGGAGTGCCACACGAGAGAGGTCTGGAGACCATCGCAGAGGAGTACGGTCTCCGTTGCGGAAGATCCGCTAGACAATCCGACGCTGGTGACAGAGATGCCGTTTTGCTGGATATCTATATAACCGTCGTTCCAACCGTCACCGTAGCTGTCGGTGAGGTTGAAGGTGTAGGTGCACTGGTCGGCAGCCTCGCACATCGTGGTGTGGAAGGAGGCGAAAGCATACTGGGATGCATTACCGCTGCCACAGTCAGCCTGCACACGCACATCGTAGCTGGTGGCTGCCGTCAGACCGGTGAGCTGGTAGCTGGGAGAATAAGCCGTGACCGTAGTCCAAGAGGTTTCGGAGGCTTCTTTGTACTCCACATTCCAAGAGGTTTCATCTCCACCAGGCGTCCAACTCAGGTCGGCGGTGTTCATTCCGATGTTCGACACAATCAGGTTGGATGGTTTAGGACAAGCAAGAGCTGAAAGGGACACGTTGTAGATGATGGCGCCAGGTTGAGTGCCTTGGCTGAGGTCGTTCTTCCAAACGAAAACGAGTTTTGCAGTAGAGGAAGCGTCAGGAGCCGCATTCGGGTTGGGCATGGAGACTTCCACATGAATCGTATTCCCGTTAGTCAGACTCAGTTTGTAAGGATAAGTGGTGTTGCCGGTCTGGGAGAGGTAGTCTGAGAAGTCCACTGCATTGGTGGAGTAGCTGTATGATGCGAAATCGGGAGCAGAGGTAGCTGCGGGGAATTCGCTGGTGGCCGGTGCCAGGAACACTTTCAGATAGTCATAAGGAGTGGAAGTACCCTCGCCTCCTACTTGCACATCGAAGCTGAGGCCAAACTCCGTAGAATTACCAATTGTAAACAATTTCTCGGCAGACACAATAGAGGTGGAACTGATGGTGTAACTAGGTGTAGTGCCATTATCCGTGACGAACAATGCACTGGTGGTGTCCGTAGTGCCAAGGACCCAGTAGTTCGTGCATGAACCGTTGTTCAGAATCCATTCGTTGGCAACAGAGAAATCCGTAGAGAAAGGAAGCTCGGCAGGAATCTGCGTGGTAGTGAAAGTGAACGAAACTGTGGAGGACACACCGTCGTCGTTGTCACTGCAGTCGCTGTTCAGTAAGAAGGTGTAGCTTGTGCTCGGGGTAAGGTTCGTCATGGTGTAGGACTCGGTATAAGCCACATCAATGGTGCCTTCGCCCGGTGTGAAGCCGGTTTCGCCATATTCCACATTGTAGCTGCTGGCGGTGCCGTTCCAGGTGATGGTGGCCTCGTTAGTGGAGACGCTGGCCAGTGTCAGGCCGGTAGGAGCCGGGCAAGCGACAGTGGTGGTGAAGTGGATCGTGTGGGTGGCATCCGGATTGTCTTCGGTGGTGCCGCAGTTGGTGATCACATACACATCGTAGGCGGTCTGCGGATCAAGACCCGTGAGGGTGACCGTGGTGTCGGTGGCCGGCATCGTGCTCCATTCGCTTTCAGAGGTCTTCTTGTAGAAAACAGTCCAAGCGTTGTGCGTGTCATCGTTGTCAACCCAAGTGATGGTGGCAACATGGCCGCCGATGTTGGAAGCCGTCACACTGGTCTTCACAGGAGAAACACAGTTGGGGGCCAACTCCACGGTGAAGTCGTCAAGGTTCCAAGAGAGACCGGAGTAACCGTTGAGACGGAGGGCGATTCTGGCACCCGTTTCCGTCACGTCGTTGAAGTTGAACGGTCCCATGTAGTTACCGTTACCGGCGTTGCTGCCGCCTCTGGGACCAGGGGTGCCGGCGTCTGCCAGGGAAACGAATGTGGACGGATCTGTTATATCAGTGATGTAGCCGATATCAAGGCTTCCGGGATTTGAAGTGCTGGTGGTGGTGGCCCAGAAAGAAAGGCGGAGCTCAGCAATGTCATTGGTGAACTCAGGCAACACAAGCATATTGCTGGTTCCTTTCAGTTCTGCAGAGTTCTGGCCGGAATGACATGACTGGCCATAACCGCAATAAACGAACGGAGAGGTGCCGTTATCAACCACTTCGGTGACGGGCGTTTCCCAACAAACGAACGGTTGTACGCCGCCGCCGGCATAGTTTTCAAAGTTCTCTGTCCATGGAGCGCCTTCTGTGATGGTGATGGCGTCGCAGGAGGTGGTGAATGTAGCGGCGGAAGAAAGCATGGAGGTGTCGCCGTTGCAGATGGCGGCAACCTGAACGCTGTAAACGCTGCTGCTGTTAAGTCCTGTGAAGGTGTAGGTCGTGTCGTAGGCGTCATATCCGGTGGTCATGTCGCCGTTGAGGAAAAGGACGTAGCTGTCGCCAACGCCGCTCCAAGTCAAAGTGGCGCCGTCCAACGATGTGCTAGTGGCAGCGATGTTGGAAGGCGGGAAGCAGGTCACGCAAGTGGCAGAAATGGCAAAACCGGCATCGACAACGCTTCCGTCGGTATGGAAGACGAGGGTCAGAGGACCGCTCTGTGACATGACGTTCACCGTTTGGGTAGAGCCGCCCAATTTCGCCAATTGTGTGGAAGTACCTACACCGTCATAAATGGTCAGGTAGTCCCAAGAGATACCTTCGGTGGTGATAGTGCCGACGACTGCCATCATGGCATCCGGGTTCTCAGGGTAGAGCACCAAAGTGAAGTTGCAGTTGGTGCTGTAGTTCCCGTTGGGACCGCCATTGTCGTAAAGCATCACGCCGCAGGTGGTGAGTGTGTCACTGCCGGTGATGCCAAAGGTGTACTGTCCGGGAGTGGCAGAAATAGGTCCGAAGGCGTCGGACAAGAGACCGCCACAATCGGAATACACATAGAAATCGTAAGTGGTGGCCGGGGTCAGGTCTTCAATCGTGAAGGGGTTCTCGTATGCTGTGACCAAGGTGCCTTCGCCCAGAGTGAAGCCGGCAGGACCATATTCAATAGCCCATGTGGAGGCGTTACCCACCTCAGTCCAAGAAAGCGTGACCGTGGTGCTGGTGAAAGCATCTACTGACAGATTGCTGGGGTGTATACAGTTGGGGATATAGTCGATAGTGAAGTCATCGAAGATATAGGAGGTGGAAGTACCATCGATTTCAAGGAAAGCAATGTAATTGTTGCTGCCGGTGTAGTTCTCGAAGCTGATCATCACATTCTCCCATGTGCTGGGTGAGCTCAGACGTACAGTGTCGTAGAACTCGTAGGTCGAAAAATCATTGGGGTCACTCATCGTGCCCACTTCCATCCAACCTTGGCCAAGACTGCTGTAAGCCCAGAAGTCAAGCATCAACGTGTTCAGCGGGATGCTGGGGTCAATCATCGGGGTGACGGCTGCCGTGGTACAGGAAGGAGAGTAGTTGAAGTCAAGGGAACACGGACCGCTGTGGGTGGCGCTGCCGTAGCAACGGACCACGCGGTCGGGGTTGGTGGTGTAACGGCTCCAGCAGGTGACGAAAGCGGTGCCGTTGTCGGAAATCACTTCGTCAAAATTGTTGAAATAAGGCAGATTGGTGATAGGTCCGCATTCGGTTCTGGCAGAGGCACCAGACCAGTCGCTCTGATCGCTGCCACAGTTGGAACGGACACGGAAGTAGTATCTGGTGTCAACGTTAAGGTTGCCCACTTCGTAAGGATGCGCGTTAGCGGTGCCGGCAGATTCCCAAGTGTTGTTGTCTATGGTATATTCAACATCCCATTCGTTTTCGTTGTAACCGGGAGCCCAGTCCAAAGTAACACTTGTGGGGGTGGTTTCTGTCACATACACGTTCGGTCTCACACAAGTGAAATCCTCGTCGCAGTCAACGCCAAATATGACGTTGCAGCGGTCGGCAGTGGCACTGGTGTTACCGCTTGTCGGGATGCTGTTGATACTGTAAGGAGCAGTGTCCTGATACTGGCAGTGGGCAAGCGCGGAACTTGTGGTGTGGCTGTTGTAGTAGTTGGAACAGCTGTAGGAACCGGTGGAGTCAATGATAATCAGCGCCAGGTTTTCCGTGCCGTTGTATTGGAACGGGGTGGTGAAAACAACCGTGTTCCATCCTTCAACAAGATTGACGACGCCGTTGAAGACCAGTTGCGCCGTGGTGGCGTTGAGCCAGTCGCTGGAAGCCGCCGTGGTGTGCATCATATAGATACTGATATTACGGGAACTGTAGGCGACGGAGTTGACATCGAAAGCAATCGAGTGGATGTCTGCAGCTCCATTCATTTCGCTGGAGAGGAAAATCTGTTGCGTATAACTGTAGTTGTAGCAACTGTTAGTGGGGAACAAGTTAGTGGTGGCCGTGCCTTCTCCGATTTGCAGGTCTCCTCCCACCAAACAGTGGCGGGTGATGAAGTCTTTGTGTATCGTGTCCGCAGTGCCAAGGTCGCAGATGCTGTAAACCATCACATTGTAGGCGGAGTCGGGCTCAAGACCGGACAGCATGAGCTGAGTGCCGTCAACGGGCACCACGTTCCAGTTCTCTTCACTGGCCAAAGAGTATTCAACAACATAGCTGGTGGCGCCAAAGACAGCGGGTTGCCAGGTTACCAATGCGGAACTGGCAGTGATCTGGCTGACCGTGACATTCAGCGGGGAAGAACAATGCGGGAGAGTGGTGAAAGTGGCGGGACTTGACCAGTAGCTGTGGTCGCCATCACCGCAGTCGGTACGCACATACACTTTGTATTGGGTGTTGTCTTCCAATTCGGTAAGCGTATAGGGATGAGCGCTGGTCTGCTCGATTGTTCCGCTTTCAGGAATTTCGTTGGCGGGAACCACCACGACTTCCCATGCGTAATCGTCTTCACCGACCGCCCAGTTCACATCCGCCGTGGTGGCCGTGATGTTGCTCACCGTGACGGCGCTGGGTACACTGGAACAGGTGGCTTCCGTGGTGAAAGGCACCTGGCGAGGATTGCTGACTTCTGCATCGCAAACGTTGCGCACATAAGCCGTGTAGTTGGTGGCGGGAGTCAAACTCGTAAAGGTGTAGAAAGTGTCGGTGACAGGAGTCCAGGAAACTTGTTCCAGGTCGACGACACCGGTGCCGCAGTAAACCTCCCATGAACTTTGGCCTTCGCGTGGCGTCCATGACAAGGTGGCTTCGTAAGCGGTAACGTCAGAGACGGCGGGAGCGAGGGGAGCGTAACAGTTGTTGCCAGAGGGCATGATTTCCAATTGGATGTTGTTGCGGTAGGATTGCGTATATACGGTTCCGCTGTAGGATCCCAAATTGTAAGGATCGGGATTGGCGTTGTCGCTATGGAATGAAATCAACGCATTAGGGGTGGAGGTGTAATAGAAATACTGAGTGGAGTACCCACTGGTGTATTCGTGTACGGCAATCATAAGGTTGCTGACACCATCATAGTCGAACGGGGTGTCCAGGGTGATGGTGCTCCAACCGCTGGAGAAAGTGTGGGATCCAGTGTAAACCACGTCGGCGGCTGTCACCGTCTCGTAGTCGGAGCTGGACGAAAAGGAAGTCCTGTTCACAAGCTTCATGTAAACCGTGATGTTGTTGGTCTGACCGCTACTCGAGTTGTTGAAACTGATGGATGTTATACTGCCGGCCATGTCAATTTCTTCGGCAGTATAAATCTGTTCCACAAAAGAGTAGCCCCATAGAGAATTGTAAGGGCCATAGTACGTGGTACCTGTGCCGGTTCCAATCTCTACAGTTTGCTGCGCTGACAAATTCAGGGTGCAGAATCCCATCATTAATGTCAGCAGGAAAACGATAAATTTTTTCATACTGTTTTGATTTTGTGAATATTATAGTTTATTAATAATAGAATTTCCAGCTTTAAAAGCAAGCAACAAAGTTACGATTAATTTTTATTAAAACCCGATTGTTGATAAATTGTTGAAAATTTGCAAGAAAAAAAGGCCGCCCGGAATTCGGACGGCCTTGGTTTGTCGGTGCTGTAGAGACGTTTCTGAAACGTCTCTGCAAAGGGCGTATGCGATAGGGGCGTATGCGATAGGGGCGTATGCGATACGGGCGTATGCGATACGCCTCTACGGGATTATTTCTTGATGAAGGTCTTCGTTGCCACGCCCTCGTCGGTGGTCACGCGCACGAAATACATGCCGTTGGCGAGACCGCTGACGTTGATGCGGATGGGCATGGGTGAATAATTATTCGCCCATACAACGCTGCGGACAACCTTTCCATAAACGTCAATTACTTCGACACTCTCCAATTGTACATTGTTCATTGTACATTGTACATTGACAACGTCGTTGGCAGGGTTCGGGAACAGAGTGATGCTGTTCTCCAGGTAGTTCACGATGCCCACATCGGTGGTCTGCGCCGTGATGGAGGCACTCCAGTCGCTGAGATTGCCGTCACCGCAGTTGGCCTGCACCTGGATCTCGTAGTTGGTCTTGCCGGTGAGATTGGTGATGGTGTGGCTGTTGGTGTTGACGGTCACCTGGGTCCATTGTCCGTTTTCAGCCGGACGGTATTGGACGTTCCAGCTGTTCACGTTGGCGTTGGCATCCCATGCAATGGCGATAGACTCGTTCTGGATGTCGGTGGCGTGCAGGTTGGTGGGCACATCACACGGTTCCACCTCTTCCGGCAGTGTGGTGAAGGTCACGTCGCTGCCGTAATGCGTGCCGTTGGCTGTGGTCACGAACGCACGGTAAGTGTAGTCCGTGTTGGCGGTCAGGTTGTTGAGCGTGGAGCTCATGGTGGAGCCGGTAGCGTTCAGCACGGTGTAAGTGGAAGCGGAAGCGGCTTTCCATTCGAAACCTTGTGCCGTGATGGTCACGTTGTCAGGATTGGTGATGGCGCCGTTCAGCGTGGCAGTCGTTTGGGTCACGTTGGTGGCCGGGTTGGTCGTGGCGGAAGGCTCCGTCAGCTGGCCTTGCTCCAGCGTGGTGAAGGTGACCTCGTCGCCATAGACGGTGGTGCCGTTGAAGGTGATGAACGCCTTGTAGGTGTAACCGGTGTTGGCGGTGAGGTTGGTGAGGTCGTAGGTGAGGTTGTTGCCCGTCACCGTCACAGGAGTGTAGGTGCCGCCAACAGTGGTCTTCCACTCGAAGCCCTTGGCCGTGATGGTCACGTTGTCAGGGTTGTTGATGGTGCCGTTCAGCGTGGCAGTGGTCTGGGCGATGTTGGAGGCTGCACCAGTGGTCACGGTCGGGTCGGTGATGACAGGACCAGAGCCACCGCAATCAGTGGTGAACATGTAAGGGCTGTAGCCGCTCATTCCTGAAACAGTGTACAATTCTGTGCCATCAGGTGCCACCAAAGTGAAACCAGGCTCTGCATCGAAACTACCTGTGTTCCAAAGGAGAGATGTGGATGCATTGTCGCACAAAGTGACATTAACGGTGGAAGAGCTGCCAGAGGTCATACCCACGGTAGTTACCGTGATACCATTCTGTTGGACAGTCAAATAACCGCCATTCCAGCCATCGCCGTAACTGTCGGTGAGGTTGAAGGTGTACACACACTGGTCGGCCACCTCACAAAGGTTGGTGTTGAAGTTCACGGAAGCGGAAGTGGAGCTGCCGTCGGTACCACAGTCAGCCGTCACATAGACCGTATAGGAGGTGCCTGATGTCAGACCTGTCAGATCGTAGGTGGTGGTGGTGACGTTGACAATGGTGCCGTTACCCTGTGTGAAGCCGCTCTCACCATATTCAATCGTGAAAGAATCGGCATTGCTGAACCAAGAGAGTGTTGCACTGGTCATGCCGATGTTGGAAACCGTGATGTTCTGCGGAGCAGGACATGCAACCAGCGTGGTGAACTGGATGGTGTTCGTGGCGTCAGCTACTTCATCAGGAACTGCGCAGTTGGTGATGACATACACATCGTAGGTCGTCTCTGGATCAAGACTGTTCAAGTCCACCGTGGTGGTGCTTGTGACAACCGACATCCAAGGATCGTCAGCAGCAGCATTATGCTCTCTGTAGTAAACCGTCCAGGAACTGTGGTCGGGATCGTTGTCGGTGAAGGAGATGGTGGCGTTGTGACCATCGATGTTGGTGGCCGTCACGCTGGTCTTCACAGGAGAAGGACATCCGGGAACGAGTTCGACCGTGAAGTCATCCAAGTTCCAGGAGAGACCGGAATAGCCAGTGAACTTGATGGCGATACGCCCTGAAGTGGCTTGCACTCCGTTGAAATCGAACGGTCCCATGTAGTTGCCGTGACCAGAGCCGGAGCTGCCGCGCGGACCGGGTGTGCCGGCAGGGCCTAACAACTCGAAGGAGGTGGGGTCGAAGACATCGGTTACGACACCGATCTCAACCGTGCCATAGTTGGAGGTGTTGGTGGTCGTTGCCCAGAAGGAGAGACGCAAATCATGGAGATCGTTGGTGAATTCAGGCAAGACAACCATGTTGCTCGTGCCTTTCAGCTCAGCAGAGTTAGAGCCGGAATGGCATGACGGGCTGTGACCGCAATAGACGAACGGGGAGGTGCCATTATCAACCACTTCAGTGATCGGAGTATCCCAACAGACAAACGGCTGTGCGCCACCGCCGGTGTAACCCTCGAAGTCTTCGAACCACGGGTTTTCGGCTGTGATGGTGATAGCACCGCAGGCGGTGTTGAAGTTCACCGCAGGGGAGAGCAGGGAGGAATCGCTGCCGCAAAGGGCACGCACCTGCACGCTGTAAGAGGAACTGCTGTTCAGGCCGGTAAAGGTGTAGCTGTTGCCAGTAGTGGTATAATATCCGCTCATCGCGCCGCTCAAATAAATAGCATAGCTGTCGGCATTACCGTTCCAGGAGACCGTGACTCCGTCAAGCGTCTGATCGGACATCGTGACATCGCTCGGCGGGAAACATTCGGTGCACTGCACCAACAGCTCGAATCCGGGATAATTGTAGTAGCTGCCTGTGGTGAAATTGATGGTGACTGGGCCGCCATAGGCGAGGTTCACTGTCTGCGTGCCGCTATAAGTGCCCAGCACAGTGCCAAAAGTACCTACGCCGCCATAAATGGTCACAACACCATTATAGTAGGAGTAACTGCCGTATGTGTTCACCGTGCCAGAGATGGAGAGACCGCTGCCTTCCGTCTCAGGATAGATGACCACGGTGTAGTTGCTGGACAAGCTATAATCGCCGTTCGCACCGCCATCATCGTAGAGAACCACGCTACATGTGGTCAACGTATCGCTACCGTTGGTCCCGAAGGTGTAGGTGCCTGTGGTCATGGTGACCGGTCCCACCCACTGGCTCTGCAAACCACCGCAGTCGGCTTGCACGTAGAAATCGTAAGTGGTGACATTCGTCAACCCGGTGACAGTGAACGTTTCCGCATCGGCAATAGCGATATCGCCACCCTCTTCAGGGTCGAATCCCGTTTCACCATACATGATGTTCCAAGCAGTTGCATCGCCCATCTCTGTCCAAGACAATGTCACTGATTCGTTGGTGGAGGAAAGAGCTTGCAAGTTTGTGGGGTACATACAGGTGGGGATCTCAGAAACAAGGAGGTCGTCCATTCTGTAACCGCAACCCGCAGCGTTTGACGCACGGAAGGCGACATATTGTCCGCTGCCGCTGTAGTTCTCCAAAGAGATGATGATGTGCTCAAAATAGTCGGCGCTGTTGCCGATGATCGTGCTTTCAATCGTGTCAACCACTTCAAACGTGGAGCCGTCTTCGGGGTCGGTCATCACGCCTACCTCGAAATAACCGCTGTTTCCGGTTTTGTCAAGCCAAAAGTCTAACATCAGACTGTTCACGGGAATGCTGCCGTCAAAAGCGGGCATGATGGCCACGGTCCAGCAATTCGGCGTGTAGGAGAAGTCAAGACAGCCATTGCCGGTGTGCGCGTATGTGGAGGAGTTGTAACGATAGACCATATGGGAAGGATCAGAAGCGAGACGGGACCAGCAATACACATAGTCGCCGATCACATCCTCGAAAGAGGTGCTGTAAGGCAATGAGGAGATGGCGTCGCATTGGGTCCGGAAGCTGACGGATTCACTCCAAGGACTCGACTCTGAGCTGCTGCACAATGCACGTACGCGGACGCTGTACACCGTGTTGGACTCCAAATCGGTCAAGGTAGTTGAGGTGGAAGAGACATAACCGGCGGAGGTCCATTCTGTTTCATCGGCGGTCTTGTATTCCACTTCCCAAGAATTTTCACTGCCGACAGACACCCAGTTGAGGTCTACGGAGTTTTCTGTCACGTTGGATGTGGTCAACGTGTTCGGACTGATACAGCTGCTCTCGTCACAGTAGCTGAAACGGAAGGTGTTCACTACGTTCAGCAAGGTACCGGTGACATTCGGGTTGGAGACATCGTAGGGTGTGTTATCACGGTATGCATAACGAGCCATAGCGTTGGTGTTGGAGTTGCCAATCACATCATAAGTGTGGGATGAGGTATAAGAGTTGGTGTGGTCGTTGAAAACCACCAACACATTGTCTGTGCCGTTATATGGGAAAACGGTGTCGAAATCAATCTTCACCCAGCTGCCCGAGCCGAACTGCACATCACCTGAAAAGACTTGTGTGAAATAGAAGTCGTTTGCAGGGTCGGGTAAAATCCATCCATTAGACAATGTTGTGTCGGCGGGCACGTGAGCCAAATAGATGTCGCAGGAGCGGACTGTCGGGGAGTTCGTGTTGTCTTTGAGAGAAATGCTGGCAAAGTCATTGGGCGTGGACTCGAAAACGTCAGCTGTCACGATTTGTTGTGAGTAAGTGTTTCCGTAGTATATGTAAGTGGGCAGGTAGCTGTTGGTGGTGGTGGATTCGCCCACAGAATAGTTCACGGGATTGTTACACGGGGTCATGAAGCTGACAAACATGGTGTCACTGGTCTGACCGTTGGTGCAGGAGGTGAAAACGCCGACGGTGTAGGAAGTCAGCTCGTTCAAATCCGTCAAAAGATAGGAGGTCTCCGTTGTGGTGTAGGTGACTTCCGTTTCAGTGACATTGTCATATACGTAAACATTGTATTCGGACACCTCGCCCACCGTGGTGGGATTCCATGTCAAAGTGGCATTGGAACCGTAAACATCAGAGGTGCTCAGACCGGTAACAGGGGAACACAGCGGGGCATAATCGACCGTGAGATTGTCGATGCCCAGCAGACAGTAAGCATTCACCGGCATCTTGATGGCGATATAATGGCCTTCACCATCATAGTTGCCAAGATAAGCGGTGTATTGTTGATACGTTCCGGAGGTGTTTGTGGGATTGATGGCTTGAACGGACGTGAAGGTGGACATGTCCGTGGGGTCGCTCATCACACCCACCACGAAGTAACCGTCAGCGGAATTGGCCCGTCCATAGAATTGCACCATCAGTTCGGAAATGTTAATCTGATTGTCCACTTTGGGCAGGATCAGACAGGGAACTTCGTTGGAGCTCTCGGAGTAAGAATAGTTATAGACATAAATGGAATTTCCTTGGTAGGGATAATAGTTGTTCACCGTCGGATAGGATGAGTTTGCATGGTTCTTATCATAACATTCCGGAAGTCCGCTCGACACAGATTCGAAACCTTCGAAGAAAGGCAGTGCAAAAATACCGCAGCTGTCCGCGTAGGTCACCACAATCTGATGGTTCTCATGAATGTTGTTGAACTCATACGAGGCGATGACCCCTTGGGATGCCCCGTCAATTTCAGCATCGACGAGGACGTAGCGAGCGGTGTTGTTGAAAACGAAGGTCTGATCGTTGCCGGCCAAGACGGTGTAAACGCCATTGGAGCCGTAAGGTTGGACCAGGGATGAGACATGGATGGTGTCGCCCGTGTCCAAAAGTTCAAGGATGTTCACATGATACTCATTGGAGACGAAAACTTTCACTTCGCCTAGTGTGCCGCCAGGGTTGACAGAAATGCTCACCTGGCCTTCGCCGAAGTCGTCTCCATATATCTCAGCACCATTCAACGTCACACGATATACACGGTAGTTGGGGTCGGGAGTCACGACCAACGTGATGTTGTCGCTGCTGCCGCAGCCCACCGTGAAGCTCTCCGCGTTGAGGGTGGCATGTGCCTGCCCGTCAGCGGAAGGCACCACGGAAGCGGTGATGATGGCTTGAGGATATACGGTGATGGTGGAGGTCAGCGTGGTGGCAACACCGTTGGATGTACAAGTGACCGTATAAGTGGAGGTAGTGGTGGGTGATACAGTGATGCTTTCCGTGGTCGCCCCCGTGCTCCACGCGTAGGAGTCATAACCGAATGCCGTGATGGTAATGCTCTCGCCCTGGCAGATTTCCGCGGCGATGGGATCCACACCGGCCATGTAAGACATGATAGGGTAGCCGTTGTTCACCCCGTTGTCCATCTTGAAGGCGTCGCCAAGGTTGGTGATCATCTCTTCGGATTGCATCTCTTCGTCCGTGACCACTGTGCCGTTGCCGGATGAAGGCTGGTTCGTGACATAAGAGTAGCAGTTGTTGATGGTACCGGAATATGCGGCAATGCCGCCCGCTGGAGATCCAGAAATGGAGCCTGCGAAATAGCAGTTTGTGAAGGTCTCGTTTTGGCTGTTACCGCCCAAGCCGCCGACATAGTTGCCCGTTATGGTACCTGTGGCGCCGCAATTCTGTATCTGAGTGCCGGAAGAGTTCGGGTAGTTGGCACCCACCATGAAACCAATGTTGTTTCCGCTGCCGCCTTGCAGACGACCATTGATAACCAGACAGTAACGAATGTAGATAGTGCCGCCGCTGCGGGTCATACCCGTGATGGCGCCCATCATACCCTGGGATTTGACGACGGGATTCATCATCACCAAAGAATCAATCGTGCAAGGATTCTGGATACAGCCGAAAAGACCGGCGTGGAAATAGCTGCTTTTTTCGCAGTAGAGGTTGTAAATCGAATGGCCATGGGCATTGAACACGCCTCTGAAAGCATTTCCGGAGGACTGTTCCTCGCCCGTTGCCGTCGCGCTGCCGCCGATAGGAGTCCAGTTGTTGGTGGAGTCGTTGTCGGCATTCAACCAGAGATCAGCCGTCAGATTCAACGTTATGCCGTTGAAGGTGGTGGCCCCGCTGTTCACCAGCTGCGCCACACCCGCCAGCTGCTCCGGCGTGGAGATGTCGAACGATGTCTCGGAAGCATCGTACCACGAAATATCCGCGGTACCGTCCCAAATGGTCTGCGCCGACACTGGCGCGGCAGTAAAGCCTAACGTTATCAGTGTCAGCATCAATAATAAAATTTTTTTCATACTGAATGATTTTAGTGAGTAACTATTTTTGCCTTTTAATATACTATTTTTTTTAAGATAATTTGCCGCAAAAGTACAAAACTTTACTTGTGAAAAGTCGGTTGTTGATAACTTGTTGAAAAAAAGGCCGCCCGAAATCCGGACGGCCTTGGTTGGTCAGTGCCGTAGAGACGTTTCCTGAAACGTCTCTACAAAGGGGGTATGCGATAGGGGCGTATGCGATAGGGGCGTATGCGATACGGGCGTATGCGATACGGGCGTATGCGATACGCCCCTACGGGATTATTTCTTGATGAAGGTCTTCGTCGCCACGCCCTCGTCGGTGGTCACGCGCAAGAAATACATGCCGTTGGCCAGACCGCTGACGTTGATGCGGGTGGGCATGGGCGAATAATTATTCGCCCCTACAACGGTGCGGACGACCTTTCCATAAACGTCAATTACTACGACATTCTCCAATTGTACATTGTTCATTGTACATTGTACATTGACAACGTCGTTGGCAGGGTTCGGGAACAAGGTAATGCTGTTCTCCAAATAGTTCACGATACCCACATCGGTGGTCTGTGCCGTGACGGAGGCGCTCCAGTCGCTGAGGTTGCCGTCGCCGCAGTTAGCCTGCACCTGGATCTCGTAGTCGGTCTTGCCGGTGAGGTTGGTGATGGTGTAGCTGTTGGTGCTGACGGTCACCTGGGTCCACTGACCGCCCGCGGCCGGACGGTATTGGACGTTCCAGCTGTTCACGTTGGCGTTTGCGTCCCATGCAATGGAGATAGACTCGTTCTGGATGTCGGTGGTGTGCAGGTTGGTGGGCACGTCACACGGCTCGGGAGTATCCTCCGGCAGCGTGTTGAAGGTCATCTCGCTGCCATAGACGGTTTGGCCGTTGAAGGTGATGAACGCCTTGAAGGTGTAACCCGTGTTGGCGGTGAGGCCGGTGAGGTTGTGGGTCAGAGAGGAGCTCGTCACCACCACCGGTGTGTAGGTGCCGCCCGAGGTAGCCTTCCATTCGAAGCCCTTGGCCGTGATGGTCACGCCATCGGGGTTCGTGACGGTGCCGTTCAGCGTGGCGCCCGTCTGTGTGATGTTGGTGGCAGCGTTGGTGGATACGGTCGGATCGGTAATCACAGGAGTGCCGCCAACATATTCCACCACAATATCGTCAACATACCAAGAGCTGAGTGATGAGCTGGTCGGACGGGTATAACGGAAGGCGATGCGTGTGGTGCTTGGCAGGTTCTGACCGGCGAGGTCGGCGAAGGTTCTCGTCGTCTGCGTGTAGGTGGTGCCGGTCAGGGTCTCCAATGTGACGAAAGTGGAACCATCGTACGGGTCGGTCACATAGCCCAACTCCATCGTGGGGTTGTCGCTGCTGTAATTGTTGTGTTTAGCCCAGAAGGAGATCTGCAGGTCGCTGAGGTCTTCCACGAAGAGCGGCAGGGCGGTCACGATGTCACCGAAGGCAATCTCCAAGGCGCGCGTGCCGGAGTGGGCGATGATCGAAGCGTTTGTGATATGCGGGAAGGTGTTCCCGTTATAGTAACCTGTGGAGGCGGAGACCCAGCAGTTGAGCAACTCGGCGTCAGTGCCCTCGAAATCGGTGCTCCACGGTGTGGTGGCCACGGAAATCGGACCGCAGGCAGTGGAGAAGGAGGCAGGACCTGTCCAGGTGCTGTTGTCACCAGCCCCGCAGATAGAACGGACGTACACATCATATTGCGAGCTGGCCATCAGGTTCTGGAGCGTGTAGCTCTGGGAATAGACCGTCGCCGTGGTTCCCGAGCCTAAGGTAAAGCCATGCAAACCGTATTCGATTTCCCATTCAGCGGCGTCGCCGAGCGACACCCAGGAGACGTCGGCCGCATCGGTGACAACGTTCGAGAAGGAGATGGAAATGGGGGCAGGGCAGGAAACCAGCGTGGTGAAGGTCACCGTTTGGGTGGCGTCGGCCACAGGGTCAGACACCGAACAGTTGGTGATCACATACACTTGGTAATCCGTGCTGCTGCTCAGACCTGTCAGGGTTGCAGGGATTTGGTTGGCAACCTGCGTCTGCCAGCTGTTCTCATCAGCATAACTCGGCTTGTAATAGACAGTCCAGGAATTGTGCGTGGCATCGTTGTCCACCCAATAGACATCCGCAGAGTTGCTGGTCACACCCGTCACTGTCACACTGGTCTTGACGGGAGACGGACAGTTCGGAGTCAACTCCACGGTGAAGTCGTCCAAGTTCCAGCCGGCGTCACTGGAGGTTGTGCCGGAGAAGAGGATGGCGATACGGCCGGAAGTGGCCTGCACGCCGTTGAAGTCGAACGGACCCATGTAGTTGCCGTTGCCGCCGCCAGAGCCACCGCGCGGACCGGGCGTGCCGGCATCGCCCAACGTCTCGAAAGAACTCGGGTCATCCATGTCGGTGATCACACCGACAACTGCCGTGGTGGTCACGCCCCAGGAGGTGGCCCAGAACGACATGCGCAGGTCGTGAATGTCATTGGTGAACTCAGGCAGCACCAACATGTTGCTCGTGCCCTTGAACTCGGCCGAATTGCCGCCGGAATGGGCTGCTACGCCGTAGTTCAGCAGCATCTTGGGATAAGTGCTTCCGCTGCTGTTCGTGTAGGTGACAGGAGTGTCGAAACAAGCCATTGTGGTATTGTCCTCGAAACTCTCGGTCCACGGGTTGTCCTGGGTGACGGTGAAGGCACCGCAGGCCGTGGTGAAGGTGATCTCGTTCCAGAAGCTGTATTCGCCGCCACCGCAGACGGAGCGCATGCGCACCTTGTAGGCAGTGTTCGGGTTCAAACCGGTAATGATTTCCGACAAGGAATAAACGGTACCCACACTGACCCAGTTGGTGTCGGAAAGGGGACGGTATTCCATCTCCCAAGCGGACTCCATGAAACCGGCCACCCAGTTCACCGTTGCGCCATCGCTGGTAATGTTGGAGATACTCAGGAGTGGAGCCACACAGGTCGTGGTGGTGTCGCACGGGGAACCGAAGATGACGTTGCTACGGGAGGAGGTGCCGGTGCCAGAGGAAGCAGGGATGGAAGAGGTGCTGTAGGCGCTGGCATCCTGGTAGATGTAGCGGGAAGCATTGGAGAAGGCTGTGTGTGAACGCCAGGTGTTGCCGGAAGTCCATGAACCGGTCATGTCCAAGACGATCAACAACAGGTTGTCCGACCCGTTGTATGTGAACGGCGTGGAGAACTGGAAGGTGTTGAGACCGGTATGCAACTGTTGCGGGGCATCGAACACCAGTTGGGCGTTGGAAGCGTCAATCCAGCTGGAAACGCTGGTCTCAGGAGTGTGCATCAGATAAATCTTGATGTTACGGTTTACCGTGTAGTTCGCCATGTCAAACGTGACAGACTCGATGCTCTTCGGCTGGCCCATCTCGGAGGCGAGGAAGAGCTGTTGCGTGTAAGAATAATTGTAGGTGCTGTATGTAGGCAGGTAGCTGTTCGTGGAGGTGCCTTCGCCGATGGCCACGTCACCGCCCACCAGACAGTTGGTGCGGAAAGTCACTGTCACCCAGTCGCCATTCGTGGCGTCCGAGCAGTTGGTCTTCACCCGCACGTCATAGTACGTGGAGTGGGTCAATCCGCTCAAGAGATAAGAAGTTTCCGTGATGTTCTCCACGGTTACCCAGTTCTCCGTGCCGCCTTCGGCATATTCGAGCGTGTAGCTGTTGACGGTTCCGAAGAAGCCGGGTTGCCAGCTTACGACAGCGGAAGTGCCGGTGATGTCGGAAAGCTCTAAATCGCTCACCGATGAGCACTCGGGCGCATAGTCAATCGTCACATCGTCAATGTAATAACCGCAACTCGATGCATTGGAAACACGGAAGGCGATATACTTGCCGTTGCCCGCGTAGTTGTTGAACTTCACATACTTTTCGTCGTATGCGTAGGTGTTCATGTAGGAGAGGTCGATGGTGTCAATCGGGAAGAAGGTGGTGTCCGCAGCAGGATTATCCATAATACCCACCTCCAGCATGCCGGAAGAACCTGTTCTGCAAGCCCAGAAGTGAACCATCAGCTGGCTCACGTCGAAGCTCTGGTCCAATGCGGGCGCAATGGCGATGTTGAAGCAGTTGGAGGTCCAGTGGGCATCCAAATAGTGCGAGCCGCTGTGAGAATAGGTGGTGCCGGTCGGGATGTAGAAATGGTGACCGTTGTCGGAAGCGTAACGGTTCCAGCAAACAATATAATCCTGTTGGCCGGAAGAATTGTACATGCCCGTGTTGTAAACGCCGCTCTCGAAATCCTCGAAGAAAGGCAGCTCCACGATCGGACCGCAGTCGGTGCGGAAGGAGGTGGAAATGGCTGTGCTCTCCAAACCGCCGCAGTCAGACCAAACATAAACGTCGTATTGGGTGTTCGGGTTCAGACCGTAGATGGTGTAGAAGGTGTCGTAGGCGTTCTCCACCGTGCCCTCGCCGGGAGTGAAGCCGGCAGGGCCGTATTCGACGTACCAAGAGGAGGCATCGCCCACCTCAGACCAGTGGAAGTTCACTTCGTCGGAGGTCACGACATCCACAACCAAATCAACCGGGTGCTGGCACATCGGGATGTAGTCCAGGGTCACATCATCCAGACGGAGGTTGTTGCCGCCATTGCCTTTGCTGGCACGGAAAGCGATGTATTGACCGTATCCCATATAGTTGGCGAGAGAATACTCCACGAGGGTGTATTCATTATTCGGCAAATAGGGAGTCGGAATGGTGTCCAAAACCTCGAACGAGGTAGGGTCGCTCTTGTCGGTCATCACACCCAGCTCCATGATCACCGGAGCGGTGGAGGAGGTGCTGCGCACCCAGAAGGAGAGCTGCAATTGGTTCAAACTGATGCTCTCGTCCACTTTCGGCATGATGGCGATGTTGGTGACGTTGGCGCCGTCATAGAAACGGATGGCGTTGGGGGTGGTGTGCGCCGCGGAAGTCGGATACATTTGAACCGGCTTGGCAGGGTCTGTGGTGTAGCGGTCCCAGCAGTAGATGTAGGCATCGGTGCCGGAGCCGTAAGTGTCGGTGTCGAAATTCTGGACGTAAGGCAGGGTCGTGATGGCGTCGCACTCGGTGCGGAAGGAGATGGTCTCCGACCAGTTGCTCTCGCTGTTGTTACCGCACAGTGCACGCACGCGCACCTGATACTGCGTGTTGGCGTCCAACCCAGAAAGTGTGTAGGAGTTGCCGGAAACAGTGCCCATGGAAGTCCAATCGGCATCGGAAACGGCCTTGTACTCGATTTCGCAGCTTTGGGAAGCGTTCGGGTTGAACCAGGAGATTTCGCCGGAAGTGGCATCGGTGGTGCCCACGGCAAGGGTGTTCGGCGCAATGCAGGACACCTCGTCGCAAGCGGTCAGACGGATGTTGTCGACCTGTGTCTTCAAACGGCCGGTCGCCGGCATATTCGTGATGCTCCAGTTGGCATCCGCATCATGGCTGTATTCGCACTGCGAGCGGTTTCCGTTGGTGTTCATCGTGTAGAACTTGGCATTGCTGTTGTTCACCTCGCTGCCCGTGATGTCGTTGACAATCAGCAGCAGGTTGTCGTAGCCGTTGTAGTAGAAGTTGGTGTCGAAGGCAATATCGACCCAGCGGTCGGTGCCGGCGGTGCTGAACGTGACCGGACCGGAATAGACGTGTACATAACCGTCCGTCGGGGTCGCCCACACGTTCTGCACGAACTCGTTGTCTGCAGTGTGTGCCAAATAGATGTCCAGCGTGCGGGTGATCACCTGACCATCGTTGTACTGGAACGACATGCCGCTGAACTCGGCCGAAACGTTGTCGAAGTCGCTCGGCAGGTAAATCTGCTCCGTGAAGGAGTTGAGGTAATGGTTGGACATCGGGAAGTGGTTGCCCTCCGTGCTGTATGTGGAGGTCGGGTAGCTGTTGTTCACCGCCACGACAGGAGCGACGCACGGTGTGGTGAAGCTGACCGCCACCACTTCGCCGAGGTCACCGCCACCGCAGTCGGGTTGCACGGTCACCGTGTAAGCGGTTTGCTCGTTCAAACCGGAAAGGATGTAGTCGGTCTCCGTGGTTGTCTCGGTAAAGGAAGATCCGGAGGCGTCAGTCACGGTGATGACGTACTCCACAGTCTCGCCGACGGTGTTGGGAAGCCAGTGCAGAGAGGCGTTCGTGCCATATACATTGTCGACCGTCAGGTTGATCACGGGTGAGCAAGTAGGCGCCACATTGACAGTGATGTCATCCATATAAATATAGGTGTAAGTGGAACCACAGTTATACTTGAAAGCGATATAGGGCTTCTCTTGGGCGGCGGCGCCGAAATAGGCAGTGAACTGCTCATAAGTGCCCGTAGCGGCAAACGTGAAGGTCTGCATCGGGGTGAATGTGCTGGCATCTGTAGGATCGGTCATCACACCCACTGTCACGCTGTTGCTGGCATTGGAAGTTCTCGCCCAGAAGTTGACCATCAGCGATTCCATGGGATAAGTGTTCAGGTCGAACATCTTGGGCAGTACCATGATGTAATTGTCCGAGGTGCTGTACATATAGGCATATATACAGTTGGAACCGGAATGCGCGTAGCTGCTGTAGTTGTATATGTAAGGATAGCTGCTGGGGGAGATACGGTTGTAGCACTCCGGAACCTGCGAGGAGGCATAGCTCTCGAGATCATCCGTGAAGGGCAGGGATAAAATGGCGCACTTTGACATATAGATCTTCACTGCGCCAAGCATGCCGTTCGGATTGATGGTGATGTACTGCTCGCCGGGACCGAATTCGTCGCCATAGACCTCTTCGCCGTTCAAGGTTACCAGCTCCACACGGTAACCCTCGTCCGGGGTCACCGTCAAGGTGATGCTTTCGGAGCTGCCGCAGGCAACCGTGGAGGTCTCCGGCGTCACGGTGCCGTGTACCAAACCGTCGCTGCTTGCCATAACCATGGCCGTGATCTCCGCTTGCTGAAACACAGTCACCGTAGCGGTGTTGGTGTAGGTGGTCCCGTTCAGGGTGCCTGTCAGCGTGTAAACCGTGGTGGTGGAGGGAGAGACGGTGATGCTTTCCGTGGTCGCTCCCGTGTTCCAAACGTAGGAATCATAACCCGAGGCGGTCAGCGTGACCGACTCGTTCATGCAAATGTTGACGGCCGAAGGGGATATTCCGGGCATGTAGGACATGACTGGATAGCCATCGTTCATGCCGTTGTCCATCTTGAAAGCGTCACCCAGGAGGGTGATCATGCCTTCAGACTGCATCTCGTCCTGCGTGACCTGAATACCATCGGAGGATGCTGAGGATTGGGAGGTGGAGCTCAACACTTGCGTGTAAGAATAGCAGTTCGTGAAGCTGCCGCCGTGAGCCGCAACACCGCCGTAGTTCGTGCCGTAGGAGTAAAGAGTACCCGCGAAGTAGAAGTTTGTGGTGTAGGAGCGTTCGGCGTTGCCTGACATACCGGCGGGATAGTATCCCGTGATGCTGCCGGTGACGCCGCAGTTCTCGATGTAGGTGCTGCCGTTGTTCGGGTAGGTGGCCCCGAAAATGCCGCCGATGTTGTTGCTGCCGGAGGTGTTCTCACCCTCGATGCGGGCGTTGATCACTAAGCAGTAGCGGACATAAACGGAAGAGCTGCCTCTCGGATAACCGGCGATGCAGCCCATCATGCCTCGTGACTTCAACACAGGGTTGACCATCACCAGGGAGTCAATTGTACAAGGATTCTCCAAAGCGCAGAAAAGTCCCGCGTGGAAGGTGCTTCCCTTGTCGCAGTAAAGATTGTAGATGGCATGGCCATGACCGTTGAAGTTGCCTTTGAAGGCATTGCCGGTGCTTGGCGACTCGCTCGTCGGGGAGCCGCCGCCGATGGGCACCCAGTTGTTGGTGCTGTCGCCCGTGCTGTTGAGCCAGATGTCATCGGTGAGGTTCAAGGTCACCCCGTTGAAGGAGGTGCCCGTGTTCACCAACGAAGCCAAGCCCGCCAGCTGTTCCGGCGTGGAAATGTCGAACGACGTTTCGGAAGCGTCGTACCACGAAATGTCCGAGGTACCGTCCCAAATGGTCTGCGCTTGCAGCGTGGGCTTGAAACCCATCAGGGCGACAAGGCACATCACTGCAATGATGTAAAATTTTTTCATAAGCATACTTGTATTGGTAAATTGAATAATAAATTCTGTGTTTAATAGGATATAACAAATTTAAGGAAACTACACATAGCCAACTTTCTATAAATCTTTCAGAAAACTTGCAAATAAACAATTTTTCCTCAAACATTACGTTGTCCTTTGTGTTGTAATAATGTTCCAAAACAACGATTATGGAAAGAAAGATAAAAGAACTCACTTTGGAGGAAATGGGCCGAATGGCTGGGAAAGGGCATGGGGAATACCTCGGAAACCAACTGCTGATGGTCATGAGCGCCATACAATTCGGCATGAACTTCATGCATGATGGTCAGCCCTACCGGGTGGAGGACGGAAGGGTGCTGAGGATTATCTCAGGCAACGCCCTGATAATCGTTAACATGAAACCATACCGTCTTTCAGCCGGAACAATGCTGGTTTTCCCGGCCGATTCTATTATGGAAATCGAGGAAAAGGACAAGGAATTCGACTTTCAGATTTTCTCTTTCCGCGACCTGCCCGACGAGGTCGTTTTCAAAGAGTGCACCGTTTTTCACCTGTCAGAAGATGACTGGAATCTTATGGGCGAATACTACCAACTCCTGCGGCACACTCTCAACCGCCAGCCACTGTCTCTGAAAGCTATCCGATTTCTGCAGTCCTCACTGATGTCTGAGCTTCAGAATATCATCAAAAAGGGAAAAGAGGAGGAAGACTATAAAGTCGCGGGAAGGAAGGAGACAATCTTCCACCATTTCGCAAATTTGGTCAACCAATATGCCGACAAGGAACACAACATCGCATTCTATGCCGACCGGCTGTGCCTGACGCCCAACCATCTGGGCACCACCATTCGGGAAACCACTGGAATGACGGTGCAGGATTGGATTCACCGTCGCATCATCCAGCAAGCCAAACTTCTTTTAATGTATAGCGATATGCCGGTTGGTGAGATTTCCGAACAACTGAACTTCTCGACCCCATCCTCTTTCTGCAAGTTCTTCAAAAAAGAGACCAACAAGACCCCTCTGCAATATCGGGAAGAGAGCGAGGTGCACTAAAAACCTTTTTCGCATCAAAAAACTCTTGCCCCCATACGAAAAAGGACGTCAATTCGAAAACCGAACTGACGTCCTTTTGGATAATGGCGAACTGACAAAGGCTATCTCTTCACGAAGGTCTTCGTCACGACGCCCTCGTCGGTGGTCACGCGCACGAAATACATGCCGTTGGCGAGACCGCTGACGTTGATGCGGATGGGCATGGGCGAATCATTATTCGCCCCTACAACGGTGCGGACGACCTTTCCATAAACGTCAATTACTTCGATACCCTCCAATTGTACATTGTTCATTGTACATTGTACATTGACAACGTCGTTGGCGGGGTTCGGGAACAAGGAGATGCTGTTCTCCAGGTAGTTCACGATACCCACATCGGTGGTTTGTGCCGTGATGGAGCTGCTCCAGTCGCTGGTCTGTTCGTCAGCGCAGTTGGCCTGCACCTGGATTTCGTACAACGTTTTGCCCGTGAGATTGGTGATGGTGTAGCTGTTGGTGTTGACGTTCACGAGCGACCACTGATCGGCGGTTGCCGGACGGTACTGGATGTTCCAGCTGCTCACGCCTGCGTGGGCATCCCAAGCAACGGAGATGGATTCGTTCTGGATGTCGGTGGTGTGCAGATTGGTGGGCACATCGCACGGCTCAGGAGCGACATAACCTTCAGCGATGGTGATGTCATCCAGCAAAACGCCATATCCATAGTTGACGATGCCGGAGAAAGCGATCTGGTAGGTGGCAGACGGGTTGGGCAAGGCGATGGAATCCATGGTCCATACGGCCACGGAACCATAGTATTGAGTCAGCTCCTGCCATTCGTCAGAAGCGGAGGTGCGGTAATAAACGTTCAGACGGTCCTGACCGTTACCCCACGCTTGCTGGGCGTACCAGAAGGAGATGTACGGGTTTGTCAGAGAGGAGAGGTCGAAGATGGGTGAAACCAGACGTGTGGTGTTGAAAATGGTGCTCTCGTCGAAAAGGAACGCGTTGTAGTTGCCACTATGGGCGTTGTTCACATTGCCGTGACTGTCGCCACCGGCTTGGAACGTCCAGTTCACGCTGCCGGTGACATATTCCTGATGCCAGCAATTCGGCATGTTGCCGCTATTCTCGAATCCTTCGTTGTAGGGGAACTCGTTGATGGCGTCGAGGCACGGGGTGTAGAAGCTCTCGGTAAGCCACAGGGATTGTCCGCCGCCGCAGTCAGCCTGCACACGGACGAAGTAGGTGGTGCCGGAGACCAGCCCGGAGAGATGGTACTCAGGGGTGCCCGTGACCTCAACCGACGTCCATGCGGGAGTGGAGGCCTCGCGGTATTCCAGATTCCAAGTCTCCTCTTGGTCGCCGGGAGTCCAGGAGATATCCGCATCCGTGGAGATGAGGTTGTCAATCGTCAGATCGGTAGGCGGTGTGCAGGAAAGTGCTTCAATGGACACATCATAGACGATGGCTCCGGGTTGATCGCCGGCGGAGCTGTCGTTTTTCCACAAGAAAACTAATTTGGCAGTGGAGGTGGAGGTGGGGTTGTCGTTCGGGTTGGCCATGACCACACTCACGTTGACCGTGCTGTCATTTGTCAAATTGAATTTGTAAGGATAAGAAGTGAAGGATGAATACTGCATGAAGTCGCTGAAATTAACGGCATACAAGGAGTATTCTGTGGTAGTGTAATCAGCGTTGGTGTTGGTGGCTGGATAAGAGGCATCTGCGGGGGCAAGGAAGACCTTCAGATAGTCATACGACTCTTCACCGCCTATCTTCACATTGAAGTTGATCATCAGATCGGCTGCTTCTCCGACGGTGAAGAGTTTTTCGGCAGAGACCGCGGAGAATGAGTTCACGTTGTATCCCGGGGTGGTGCCGTTGTTGGTGATGAAGAGCGCACTGGTGGAGTCGTTGAGGGTGCCGATCGACCAGTAGTTGTTGCATGCCCCGTTGTTCAGCTGCCAGTATTGATCGTTGAGGTCGCTGAAGTCTGTGCTGTACGGGATATCCACAGCGTGCATGGTTGTATTGAAAGTGATGGAGACGGCGGGGGAGAATACGTCGCCGCAGTCTGCGTAAACATTCACCAGGTAAGGGGTGGAAGCCACAAGGTTGTTGAGGGTATAGGAGGTGTCAGTGAGGATGACCGTATTCCATTCGGTGGCACTGGCGGCTTTGTACTCGAACTTGTAGGAGGAAGCCATGCCCGTCCAGGTTATCTCCGCAGAGTTGTCTGTGAGGTCGGAAACGGTGAGGTTGCCGGCAGGCGAACAAGAGGTGCACGAGGCGGTCAGCATGAAACCGGCGTATTGCATGCCGGCGTCAGAGGTGAATCTGACGGTCAGCGGGCCGCTCGAAGAGACGGTCGTGGGGACAGTGCCGTTACCGCTGAACTCGCCAAGCAGTGAACCACCGGTGCCGACTCCGTCGTAGATACGGAGGAAATCCCAGTTGTTTTCGGTGGCGTAAGAACCAGAAACCGAAACAGCAGCGCCTTCCGTCTCAGGATAGAGCACCAGCGTGTAGTCGCAGCTGGCGCTGTAGTTGCCGTTGGGACCACCGTTGTCGTAGATGATCAGGGAGCATGTGGTCAGTGAGTCGTAACCGGTGACGCCCATGTTGAACGAACCCGGTGTCGCCGAGATAGGCCCAACCCAGAGGCTCTGATCTGCGCCACAGTCTGACTGAACGTAAAAGTCGTAGGTGTTGGCAGACAGATTGTTGATGGTATAAGGATTCGTGTTCGCTTCCACCACGGTGGCGACAGAAGATCCCTGTTGGTAACCTGCGGGACCGTACTCGATGTTCCAGGAGGTGGCGTTGCCGCTTTCGATCCAGCCCAGCGTGACGGAGTTCCCGCTGACGGCAACCACACTCAGGCTGGTCGGCTTCGTGCAAGAAGTGGCATTGCTTACCACCACATTGTCGAGGTGCAGGTCGTTGTCGCCATTGGCGGTGGAGGACTCACCGTAGAAGGCGATCATGACCGTCTGGCTCTCATAATCGGAAAGGGAGATGCTGACTTCCTGTCCGGCGGCGGGAATCTGGTTGAAGACATAGTCGCCATTGCCGTCATTGCTCCATACTGTGGCGTTGGCGGCACTCCAGGTGGCGCCGAAGTCAGTAGAGACGATGACCATGAACTTGTCGTCAGGTTGACCGTTGGGGTCGGAAATGGCGTTGGTGGTGTTCCACGACGTGAGGGCAAGGTCGAAGGTCAGAACAGGGTTGGTCAGATCACCCAGATCAATGGGCGGCGACACCAGCCATCTGTTGCAGGAAGCTCCGTAAATGTTCACCTTCGGGTGGCTGGCGCCGAAAACGAGGGTGCTGTTGAACACCCATCCGCTGGTGGTGGTGGTGAGGGTGCCACCCGCAAACACATCGCTGGCCCAACCGTTATAGCGGTTCCAGCATAGCGGGACGTTGGTGGAACCGTCAAAGTTCTGGACGAAGGGGGTGGAGTAGGTGCTGCATTCCGTGGTGAAGGAGGAAATCTCCAGACTGTTGACGGTGGAGCCGTCGTCACAAACGGAGGCCACATACCACGTGTAGGTGGTGACTGGCAGCAATTCTTCTATGGTGTAGCCGTTTTCGCCCGGCAACACGTTCTGGATTTCAGTGTATCCAGTGTCATATTGCGATTTGTAATACAGGAAATAGCTGCTCGCGCTACCACCCCAGGAAACTGTGGCGGAAGTGCTGGTCACCAGGCTGACTTCCAAGCCGGTGGGCATGCTGCAGGGAGCAAGCTCCTCCACAACGACATCGTCCACGAACCAGTACCAGTTGCTCGATGTCTCGTATTTGAACGTGATGTAATAGTTGATATCGGGGTCGGTGACCACATTCTCGAAAGTGACCAAATACGGGTGCGGGTTGTTGTCGCCAATCTGTGCGGCATTGATGGACCATACCGGAACAAAAGTGCTGCTGTCGGCGACATTGGTGACGTAACCTACGCTGAGTGTGCCGGAATAAGATCCTTCACGGAAAGTGGAGAAGGAAATCTGCAAATTGGAGAGGTCGGCCGGCATCTGCGGCATCACTGCGAAAATGGGCTGATAGTTGTTGAAGTCACATTTGAACATCAACACATTGTCGCCCGGAGAAGTGTAATCGTCCGTGGTTTTGGGATAGCCGTCGAACGGGTTGATTTGTGACCAACATGTGGGGAATCCGTATTCGGGGGCGCTGTTGAAGTTTTGCTCGTATGGCAGATCCACATTGCAGTAAACACTACTTCCGATCAAGGGGACTTCCGTGATGGCGGTACCGCTGGTGAGGGTCATCGATGTGCTGTCGAAACCTTCCGCGGTGGGGGAGTACCTGACGTAAAGCATGGTGTCCGAAAGAGCCATGGTGGCAGAAGTGGAGAAGTTGGAGTTGTCTGCGGAAACTTCGAAAGGAACGGGCACCGATGCGCTCACAGGATCGGTGACGTTGTAGGTGTACACCCTCACCGCTTGGGCGGCTGAGGTGGTGCCTGTGGGGACATTCACAAAGTGCAAGCTGCTGGGAGCTGTCGTGATGAGGGGGGCGTTCGTGGATCCGCTAATCACGATGTCGTCAATGGCAATAAGCCGTTGCGAACAGTTGAAGTGGCGGAACGCGATGTGAACCGTGTTGCCGGTATATTCGCTCAAATCCACCGAACGACTGGCCCATGCGTAGCTTTGGGAAGAACAGGTCTCCTCGTACAGCATCGTGAACGCCGAGGTGTCGGTCGCCGAGGTGGTGGAAATGTAAACAGCATAATGGTCGGCGGAATTGAAGAAGGAAACCATCCGCCAGAAAGTCAAGGTGCTGTTCCCCGACAATGTGATGGCCGGGGAGACCAGCCAGTTGTCAGGGGTCAAGGGTGAGTATTCTTCAAAATCGTATGAGTGCGACAAGAAGGAGCCTTCGCTCTCGTGTCCGCCCATATACGACATACTTAAAGAATTGTGCATCCAGCTCTCCCCGTCTCCGTCCATGTCGAGGACAGTCCATCCCGTGGGAAGTCCGTATCCTTCGAAATCCTCACTGAAAAAGGTAATCTGGGCTTTGACAGAGAAAGAAAACAGTGCCAATAATAATGGCAAAAGCAGTAATGTCTTTTTCATTTGTTTGAATTTGGTGATTATAATTTTTTTAACAATAAGCAATTGCGTGAGATGGATGATTATATCAATCGGCAAAATTACAATATTCTTAATGCATTTGATAGTTTTTTTTATGAATAAATGTTAACAAACAATCATCTTGTCATTAGAATATTCTTCATCTCAATTAGCCTCATCACTGTTTGCGTCAAACATCTCCTCCTTGAAATTGAGCAAGTACACCTTTTCTGTGCTTCGTGTAACGGCAGTGTACATCCAACGGAGATACTCTTTGTCGATGGTGTTGTCGGGCAGGTAACCTTGGTCGATGAGCACGTGCTTCCATTGGCCGCCTTGCGTCTTGTGGCAGGTCAGCGCATAGGCGAACTTCACCTGCACGGCGTTCAAAAAAGGGTCGTTCTTGATTTTCATGAAACGGGCGCGCGGATTCAGGATGTCCATATAATCTTCGGCCACGGCATAATACAGCTTCTGGTTGGCTTCGTTGGAGAGTGATGGTCCGTCGCAGTCCAGACTTTCGAGGATGATTTTGATATCGACGTTCGGGTGGTCGGGATAGTCGCACAGCCGCACGGTCACGTCTGCGAAATGGAATCCGTAAAGCTCCTGCTGCTTGTTTATGGACATGATTTCCATAATGTCGCCGTTGGCCAGGAAACCCGCCTCCGACAACTCGTCTAACCAGTAGTAGTTGTTCTTCACCGCCATGATGTAATCACCAGTGGCAATGACGTTTTCGCGGAACAGCACCCGGCTTCTCACCGCGTTGTTGAATTGGAAAGCCCGTTTGTTGGAACGGGTCACCAGCACAATTTCGTCGCTGTCGTGGTTGTTGTAAAGCGTGTTGAGAAGCTCCTCCATTTCACCGCCTTGGACACGCCGGAAATCCTCGAACGGACGGCCGCTGAAAATCGGCAGGGAATAGTCGCCGCCATTGATTTTGTCGCGCACCTGCGTGGCGTTGTAGAGGATACCCGAATCCAGAGACTGCCGCACCACATCGGTGAGCCGCGCCCCGAAAACCTGCACGTTGTAGGCCCTTTTGAGGTAGTCGGCGTCAAGGGCAGGACTTTCGTCGGCATGGACGGGCGGCAGCTGGGCGTCATCGCCCACGAAGAGCAGCCGGTTGCTGTCGCCGAGGAAGACGAACTCCATCAGGTCGTCCAGCAAGCTGTTGCCCACCAGGTCGTTAAGAGAACCCTGTGCCGAAATCATCGAGGCTTCATCGACGATGAAGAGCGTGTGGCTGTCCTTGTTCTCGCGGCGCACGAACTTGCGGACACCGTCTTTGCTATAGACACGGTAGATCCATTTGTGGATAGTGTATGCCTTTCGGCCCGAGTATTGGGAGAGCACCTTCGCGGCGCGGCCGGTGGGGGCGAGCATCACGATGTGTACGCCGATGTCGGACAGGGTGTTCACCAAGGCGCTCACCAGACTGGTCTTGCCCGTGCCGGCATATCCGGACAGCTGGAAAAGAAAGTTCTCCCCTTTGCCGTAGATAAACTCTGTGAGCTTCTCCATGGCCTCGGCCTGGCTGCCCGTCGGCTCGAAACCGAAGTTCTGTTGGAACTGCTTCTGGAATACGCTCCTGCTTCTGTCCATTGTTGTAAATTGAAGCGGCAAAGGTACACAAAATTCTCAAATAACTCACCCGTGTTGTTTTTTTGCCCTGTCGAATACGATTCTCAATTTATGACCTTTGACCAATGCAAATGCTTTTTTAGTTGCTTTTTTCCTGTAGTCCAATATTGTTCCATTGTTGATAATCTTTTGAGAGGAATTGTTAACGTGTTGACATAGAGTTGAAAAAAGGAAAAGTAAGTGTTGATAAAATATTCAATGGAATATATGTTGTTTTTTTGTATTTTCGTGGTCTGAAAAAAAGTAGGATAGTAAAAAAAAAGAGTTCATTCACTAAAAAAATAACCGTTATGAGAGAAAAATTATTTTTTATGCTTATGCTCATGATAATGAGCATGGGCGGTTTCGCGCAAAACGAAACCACCATTACCATCGGTAATGGAACCACCACCACCTATTACCTTCCTTTTGGCAATTGGTGGAAAAATTCCTGGACACAGATGATTTATCCGGCATCTGCCATCACAGATCCGGGCATCATCACGTCTATCGGATTTCATGTTTCCGATGTGCCTGCCTCTCCTATGCAATTCAATGACTTGCACATCTATTTGGGCACGACCCAATCGTTGACCCATGCGAATTCCTCCTCATGGCTTCCTTTGGCGGATCTCACGGAAGTGTTTTCTGCCACGAATGGACCGCTGCCCGCTGACACCGGCTGGTTGACCATCCCTTTGGACAACCCTTTCCCGTATGACGGTATTGATAATCTGGTCATTGTGATCAGCAAGAAGATGGACAACTATACGAGTTCCTTGAAATTCCACTACACTTCGACCACCGACGCTGCCCTGTATCGAGGGAACGATTCGGATCAGAGTTACGCCGATCATCCGGGCAACGCCACAGGTACAAAAAGCAGCTATCTGCCTAATTTGCAATTAACGATCGCCCCGATGTCGAGCGACTTCTGCTATGCCGTGAAAAATCTCTCCACAACCAGTGTGACCTCCACCGAGGCAACGCTCACTTGGCAAAGCAGCATAAGCGCAATCAACTATGTTGTGCAATATAAAGAGGCCAACCAGCCGTGGGATGAAAATGCCTTTGAGGTCATCACTTCTGACACCACCGTTGATTTATACGCCTTGACAACTTCCACCGCTTACGATGTGCGTGTGGCCAGCTTATGCGGTAGCGGCGATACGAGTGTGTGGCGCTCAATCACGTTCACCACATCCTGTGAGGAAATTACGGAACTTCCTCTGTCGGTTGATTTCGACAATGTGGCAGGAACTACATCCGGAACCACGAACAATCTGCCCATCTGCTGGAATTATCTCAACAACGGGACCTCCAGTACTTACGCGGGTTATCCCATCGTGTACAACAGTTCCACGTATGCCTTTTCGGGCAGCAATTGCTTGCGCTTCTACACCTATTCAACCGCAGGCTCGTATGACGACCAGATCGCCATCCTGCCGCCCATTGATGTCACCATGTATCCTATCAACACCTTGCAGGTCAGTTTTGGCGCAATACGTTATTCAACCTACACCCTGACGATTGTGGTGGGTGTCATGACCAATCCTGGTGACAAGACCACCTTCGTGCCTGTTGACACCATCACAACCTCATCCAACGCGTACGGCTTTTATGAAATCCAACTTTCCGACTATGAAGGAACCGGTAACTACATCGCTCTGATGGCTCCCCAGCCAGCGTCAAGCTACAACGCTGGTTGTTTGGACAATATAGAAGTCAACCTGATACCGGATTGCACGCGTCCTTCCTCGTTGGCCATGGTCTCTTCCACGGAAACTTCCGCTACGCTGACTTGGGAATCCACCGCTTCGCTCTTCACGTTACACTACAAAATGGCATCCGACACCGAGTTCACGGATGTGGAGAACATTTCGTTGGATGCGGACAACACTTATACGCTTGACAATCTTACTGCTTCCAGCATCTACGAATGGTACGTGACGGCCTTGTGTGACGATGGCACGGAAATCAGCAGTTTCGGTACTGGTAATTTCAATACCGAATGCGGTGTCGTCACCGAATTCCCGTGGTCGGAAGGCTTTGAAGAAAGCTGGGTCGCTGTTTCAGCATTCGATCAGAACAATCCGGCACCTAATTGTTGGAAGATATACGATGGTGGTGCCACCTCCAGCTCCTATGATTGGAAATGGCGTTACAACACCACGGCCGGTCGCGTGTACGAGGGCAACAGCTCAGCGGCTTGCTACACTGACTATGCCACAGCCGCACACAACGACTGGTTAGTGTCTCCGCTGTTGCAACTGGACGGCAACAAGATGCTCTCCTTCTACGCCCAGCGCGCCACGGCCAGCACTTCCGAGCCTGATGAGATTTCCATCTGGATTTCGGACGAGGATGCCGTTTTGACTGCACCCGACAGCTCCGACGCACCACTTCCAGGCTTCACAGAAGTGTTTCAAACCGACATTCCGGCTGGAGCATTCCAGCTCTACGAGGTCTCTTTGGCCAACTATACCGGAAACCGATACATTGCCTTCGTCCGCAGAAATGAACCGTATAACGGCTATTGGTTAGCATTAGACAATGTGACAGTGGCCGACATCCCCGAATGCGCAGCCCCGAACACCTTGTCTGTTTCCGACATCACGTCGAACAGTGCAAACCTCTCTTGGGCGGGCAATGTGGGCACCTATAACCTCTATTACCGTGTGGTGGGGGACTCCGCCTACACGATGGTAGACAATGTCTCCCTTGGCGAGGACGGGTATTTGTTGAGCGGATTGGAAAGCGCCACAGGCTACGAATGGTATGTGGCCTCCATCTGCCCAGACGGCACTGAGGTCCCCTCTAATAGCACGGGTTCCTTCGTCACGGGCTGCGAGATGATTACACAGCTGCCTTATACTTGGGATTTTGAGGCTCGCAATCCGATTACGACTCTCCCTCTTTGTTGGTCAGCCTTGAATCTCACTACAAACACAAAAGTCAACCTGAACTCTTCCGATTCCTACCATGGCAGCGGACACCTTTATCTTTATCATGCAACCCCGCTCACTACATTGGTATTGCCTGAATTCGACGCGACCACCTATCCAGTAAACACACTGCAGCTCACCTTCTTTGCCAAGAATTCGGATTCCTATGACTATTGGGATGTGACTGTGAAGGGTGGCGTGATGACCGACCCCGAGGATGCCTCCACTTTCGAACAGGTGGACTCCATATCCGTGATTGGAGCAGCCGGTGGGCAATATGAGCAATATACGCTCCATTTCAACCAATATACAGGAGAAGGCCAACACATTGCCATCCAGTTCCAACGGAACGACGGAGCTTATTGGCTTCGCGTGGATGACATGACGCTGGAAGTCGCTCCTTTATGTTCTCAACCCACGGATTTGGCCATGGTCACCTCCAGCACAAGCTCTGCCACGCTGACCTGGAATTCAGATGCTTCAAGCTACACACTATATTACAAAGCTGTGTCTGATAACAATTATACGGCTGTGGAGAATGTCATGTTGGATGCTGACAGCACCTACACATTGACAGACCTTCCCGCTTCTTCCAATTTCGATTGGTACGTGGCCGCCAATTGTGATGATGGAACGGTGGCCACGAGTACCTTCTCCACCTTCAGCACCGTCTGCGACATAGTGACGGAGTTGCCTTGGGCTGAAGGGTTTGAAGCCGGATGGATCCCGGTTTCCGCCTTTGACCAAAACAATGACGCTCCCAACTGTTGGAAGGTCTATAACGGTGGTGCCACCTCCACCTCCTACAACTGGAACTGGCGCCATAACACCACAGCCGGCCGTGTGTATGAGGGAAGTGGTTCGGCCGCCTGCTATACCGATTATGCAACCTCGAACCATAACGATTGGCTGGTTACTCCGTTGATCCAATTAGATGGCAACCAGATGGTCTCCTTCTACGCCCAGCGTGCCACCGCAACCACGTCGGAACCCGATGAAATCTCCATTTGGATTTCGGACGAGGATGTCGATCTTGCCGCTCCGGCCAGCACCGTTGATCCGCTGCCCGGATTCACGGAGCTCTTCCAGACGGACATCCCGGCCGGCGCTTTCCAACAATACGAAGTCTCGCTTGCCGGATATTCCGGAAACCGTTACATCGCCTTTGTGAGAAGAAACGCCCCGAACGACGGTTACTATTTGGCCCTTGACAATGTGGTGGTCAGTGACATGCCTGACTGTATGAAACCCGTTGGTCTTAGTGTGGCGCGTCTTGATGCCACGGAAGCCGATTTGACATGGAACTCCAACGCCTCGTCCTTTGATTTGTATTATAAGGCCTCTTCTGACAATGAGTGGATTCAGGAATTTGGCGTGACTCTTGACGAGAACGGGGTATATACCTTGAGCAACCTCACACCTTCCACCACTTACCTGTGGTATGTGGAGGCTGTCTGTGCAGACTCCAATCTGACCAGCAATGAGGCCACCTTCACCACGCCTTGTACCGGACTTGACTCTGTCCCTTACACATGGAATTTCGACGGCAACAACCCGGGAGGCACCGCTTCCTACCCGCTGCCGGAATGCTGGAGCAGAATCTCCACCAGCACCTCCACGCTCTATCCGTATGTCTATAGTTCAAGCTCCAATGCCCACAGCGGCTCCTACGTCCTCTATTTCTACAACAGCTACGCCAATTCGTACGCCATTCTGCCTAATCTCGACAACAGTGTCATTGACATTCATGACCTGCAGTTGTCGTTCTATGCCAAAGCTTCTTCCACCTCGGGCAACCCTGCCTTGGAAGTGGGTGTGATGACAGACCCGAACAATGCGAGCACCTTCACGTTGGTGCAAAGCATCCCGCTGACCACCAGCCATCCTACTGACGCTTATACCGTAGTGTTCACCAACTACACGGGTGAAAATGGTTTCATCGCGTTACGCAACGTGGTCACCAGTTCTGCTTATAACTATGTTTACATTGATGACGTCACCCTTGAGGAACGTCCGTCGTGTGTCAAACCCATCGAATTGGAAGCTACGTCTGCCACTACCTCCTCAGTTACGCTGACGTGGACTGCCCAGGGCGAGGAAACCGAATGGGAAATTGCTTACGGTCTGCCTGGCTTTGATCCCGATTCCACCACGGATGTGGTGACGGCCTACTCGGTTCCTTTTGAGGTTTCGGGTTTGAATACCTCTACAGTTTATCAGTTCTATGTGCGTGCGATATGTGACGGTTTCGATCAAAGTGCTTGGAGTGCGCCCAAGCAAGCTTCTACGGCATGTGATTTGATAGATCTGCCTTATACAGAAAATTTCAACGCCTACACGACTACTGCCACTACTTCGGCACCGAGCAACTATCCGGATGATATCATGCCGCTCTGTTGGACGTTCCTGAACAGAAGCACGAGCAGCTCCACCTATCCGATTGCCTATGTCTCCTCCTCTTCCACGTATGCGGTTTCAGGCAACTGCCTCTTCTTCAAGTCGAGCAACACGACCCCTATCTATGCAGTGCTTCCGGCATTCACGGATGCCTTGAACACGGCGCAGATCACGTTCACCTACCGTAATGAAGGTGTTTCCACTTACAACGGTACCCTCTCTTTAGGCTATATGACGGACAATATGGATGCCAACACCTTTGTGGAGCTGGCTACTTATCCGCAGACGACCACCCATACGGAAATCACGGAGGTTTTGAATTCCCTGCCTGATTCCGCGTCATATCTCGCCTTCAAATATACGGGCGGTTCCAATAACAACTACTATTTGGGCCTTGACAATATTTACGTGGAGATCATTCCTACTTGTCCGCGTCCTACGGATCTTTCAGTCACCGGTGCCACCACTTCCTCTGTCACCCTGACGTGGGAGGCGGGTGACGAGACTGCCTGGGAGGTTGTTTACGGCGCACCGGGCTTCGATGTCGAAACCGCTACACCCATAGCTGCGAACAGTAACCCGTTCACAGTGACGAACTTGAACGCTTCCACTTCGTATGAGTTTTATGTTCGTGCTCTGTGTACTGCTACCGACTATAGCACCTGGAGCGAACCGATTACGTATAATACAAACTGTGAGGCTTTCACTGCACCTTATTCGGAAAATTTCGACAGCTATGCCGCTTCTTCCACATCCACGACTACTCCTTCCAACTATCCCAACACCATCATGCCCAACTGCTGGTCGTTCCTGAACTGCAGTACGGTAAGCGGTAGCTATCCTCAGGCTTTCCTCACTTCTTCCTCCTCATACGCCGTTTCCGGTAACTGCCTCTTCTTCAAGTCGAGCAGCAGCACGCCGTTATACGCTATCCTGCCGGAATTCACGGATGACATTCAGACGCTCTCCCTGTATTTCACCTATCGGAATGAGGGCACTACCTCTTCCAATGGTACGCTTTCTGTGGGTTATATGACTAATCCCAGCGATGCCACGACATTCACTGAGGTCTCCACGTTCCCGCAGATTTCCTCATTGACGGCCGATACGGTTGATTTCAGTAATGTTCCGAGTACGGTCAGCAATGCCTACATCGTCTTCAAATATACGGGAGGTACCAACAACAATTACTATTTGAGTCTCGACAATATTAGTGTTGTGGTAAACGGTGCCGGCCCTGTCATCACCGACCCGACGGTAGCCACCACGGCGGCCACCAGCATCACGCAGACGGGCGCCACGCTCAACGGTGCGATTACCAATCCCGATAATGTGGCCATCACGGCCAAGGGCTTCGAGTGGAAGGCTACCGCAGGCGGCACCTACGCTCCTGTGACGGTGACGGGCAACAACCTCACCTACAACCTCACCGGCCTGACCGCCAACACGGGTTACACCTACAAGGCGTTCATCACCTTCAACGGCCAAACCGTCTATGGCAGTGAGATGACCTTCACCACGCTGCCCGAGGATGTGCAACCGTGTGACGTGCCCACCAACCTGCACACCACCGACATCCAGAACGAGTCTATCTCCATCACCTGGAACTCCAATGCCAACGTGAACAGCTGGAACGTCCAGTATCGTCCGGCAGCGGGCGGTCAGTGGACGCAGGTGACCGTCAACACCAACAGCTACACCATCACCAATCTCACGGGCAAGACCAACTACGAGATCCAGGTGCAGGCCAACTGCGGTGACGGCAACCTCAGCGACTGGAGCGCCTCCATCACGGCGCAGACCACCGATGTGGGCATCGTGAACTATCTGGAGAACAGCATCACGTTGTTCCCGAACCCTGCCAACGACGTTGTCAATGTTCAAAGTTCAATGTTCCAGGTTCAATCCATTGAGGTGATCGATGTTTATGGCAAACTGATCAACAAGGTGAACGTGATTGACAACCCGACCCGCATCAACGTCTCGAATCTTGCCAATGGCATGTATTTCGTGCGCGTGACCACCGAACAGGGTGTGGCGACGAAGACGTTCGTCAAGAAGTAGGATTTACGATTTGCGATTTACAGTTTACGATTTGCGAATATCGTAAACCGCAAATCGTAAATCGAAAACCGAAAAAAGGCCGTTGCCAACTATGGCGGCGGCCTTTTTTTGGTTGGACTAAGGACTTAAGACTTAAGAATGGCCTAAGTCTAAGATGAATGATTCTTGCCAAGGCGGAAAATGCCAATAGCTAAAAGCCAAAAGCCAATATCCGAAACATCCAAACAAAAAAGAGACGGAGTTTCCCGTCTCTTTCTATTTATGAGTGCCAGTTTCTAAATGACTACTCGCAGAAGTGTTCGTAGAAGTGGGTGATCACTTCGATGCCGCGGCGGAAGTGCTCGAGTTTGTAGTTCTCGTTCGGGGAGTGGATGTTGTCCTCGGCGAGGCCGAAGCCGCAGAGGATGGACTTCACGCCGAGAACCTTCTCGAAGTGCGCCACAATCGGGATGCTGCCGCCGCTATAAGTTGGAATGGGGCGCTTGCCATAGACGTCCATGTAAGCCTTCTCAGCTGCCTGGTAGGCGGGCACATCCACGCCGCAGCGGTAAGCTTCCCCGCCGTGGGCGGAGATCACCTCCACCTTCACGTAATCGGGCGCGATGTTCTCGAAATGTTTCTGGAACAGCTCCGCAATCTTGTGGGAATCCTGGTTGGCGACCAAGCGCATGGAGATGTTTGCGGAAGCGGTGGCCGGGAGCACAGTCTTGAAACCCTCGCCGGTATAGCCGCCCTCGATGCCGCACACGCCCAAGTTCGGACGAATGCCCGTGCGCTCGATGGTGCTGTAGCCCTCTTCGCCATACAACGCTTTGACATCCAAAGATTTCTTGTACTCTTCCTCGTTGAACGGGGCTTGTGCGATGAGTTCGCGCTCCTCTTTGGAGAGCACCACCACATCGTCGTAGAAGCCGGGGATGGTGACTTCGCCCTTGTCGTTGATGAGGCCGCTGATGAGGTCGCAGAGCACATTGATGGGATTGGCCACGGCACCGCCGAAGATGCCGGAGTGGAGGTCGCGGTTCGGACCGGTGACCTTCACGATCATGTTGCAGAGGCCGCGCAGACCGGCGGTGATGGAAGGCGTGTCGGTGGCGATCATGCCCGTGTCGGAAACGAGGATGACATCGCACTTGAGCAGGTCTTTGTGCTGCTCGCAGAAGCTGTAGAGCTGTGTGCTGCCGATCTCCTCCTCGCCCTCAAGCATGAACTTGACGTTGCACTTCAGACTACCAGACTTCACCATGTACTCAAATGCCTTGGCGTGCATGAAAGATTGTCCTTTGTCGTCATCGGCACCACGTCCCCAAATCTTGCCCTCCTTGATGACGGGTTCGAATGGCTCGGTGTTCCAAAGTTCGATGGGATCCACGGGCATCACGTCATAGTGGCCGTAGACCAGCACGGTCTTGGCGGCGGGGTCGATGATTTTCTGACCCACTACGATGGGGTTGCCCTCGGTGGGATAGACTTCGCACTTGTCGGCGCCGGCAGCCATGATCAGCTCTTTCCAACGCTCGGCGCAGCGCACCATGTCGTCCTTGTGCTCGCTCTCCGAGCTGATGGACGGGATGCGCAACAGACTGAAAAGTTCGTCTAAAAATCGGGTTTCGTTCTCTTCGATGTAATTTTTGATGTTCATATTTTGGGGTTTAAAGTTTAAAGTTCAAGGTTCAAAGTTCAAAGTTCAGTGATCAAAAGTCATAGTTATAGTCATAGTCATAGCCAATAGTTTCTCGTAAGTGAACAGCCAATAGCTAACAGCCAACAGCTAACAGCTAATAGCCAAACGCCGTTTGCGCCTCGTCCATCTTCTCCCTCACGGGCACGCCGAAGGGGCAGCGGTCTTCGCACTGGCCGCAGCCGACGCAGTCGCTGGCGTGATGCTCGAGTTTCTTGTATTTGGCGGCGATTTCGTCGCTTACCACGCCGCCGTTCTGTTGTACTTCGTCGAGCAGTTCGTTGACGGCGGCGATGTCAATGCCTACGGGGCAGGGGGCGCAGTGTTTGCAGTAGGTGCAGCCGGTGCTCCCGCTTTCGGCCTTCGCGGTCTGTTTGCTGAGGACAGTATTGTAGTCTTTCTCTTCGTCGGTGGCCTTGAGGTACTTCAGGTCGGCTTCGAGTTCCTCGATGTTGTCAGCGCCGCAGATAGCCACGGCCACGCACGGTTTCGCGAGCGAGTAGGCGATGCACTGCACGGGAGTGAGGGCGACTTTCAAAGGCGATTTGTCCGCTTCGAGCAGCTTGCCGCCGCCACCGAAGACCTTCATCACCGTGATGGCGATGTCATGCTGGGCGCAGTAGTCGTAGAGCTCCACGCGAACGGGGTCGATGCCGGGCAGCATGTTCTCGAAACTGGCCGGGTCCCACGGGTTGTTGCCCGAAAGCACGCGGTCGAAGGCCGGATTCAGACTGAACATGATGACCTCGAACAGACCGCTCTTGGCGGCTTCCAAAGCCACTTCCGCGTTGTGGCTGCTGATGCCCAGATGCTCCACTTTGCCCTGCTTTTTAAGACTTTTCACGTATTCAAGGTAGGGACTGCCTTCCAGGGCGTTCCAATCTTCCATGTTATCGATGATGTGGACCATGCCCACCTCAATGTGGTCGGTGCCAAGGCGTTCAAGCAGATCGTTGAACCCGATCTTGCACTTTTCCACGTCGCGGGTGCGCTCGTAGCTCTCACCGTTCCACCAGCAGCCCACGTGGCCTTGGATCACCATCTCGTCGCGGCGGCCTTTGAGGGCGTAGCCGATGTTGCTGCGCACCTTGGGGTCGGCGTCGTAGATGTCGATATAGTTCACGCCATGGTTAAGGGCGTAAGCCATCAGTTTGCGCGACTCGGCAGTGTCCAACTTGCCGAAGGCGCCGCAGCCGATGCCGATTTCGCCCACGCGGATGCCAGTGCTGCCCAGTGTGCGGTAGGCCATGTCAGGGTTCTCTTTGAAGGTCTGTTTCGGATGGCAGGAAACGAAAAACGCGGCCACCAAAACAATCAAAAACGGAAGGAAAAGTCTCTTCATACTAAACGGATTTATTGAAAAGGCAAAAATACGAAAATTATTGAAAAAAATGTATTTTTGCGCACTTGTTTTACAGCATTTAAAAGATGGAAAATCAATCCAACCAGCCCACAAAGAAAGGACTTGTCCTGCTGCTCGGTGTCATCATCGGGCTCCTGGCCGGCTTGCTTGTTGCTTTCGTGCTGGTGCAAAGGCTCAATCTCAAATCCCCTTCCGAGGTGAAGATTCTCCCGATGCCCTCAACACCCGCGGAGAAAGATACGGTATACCAATATATTGTACATCAATATGACCGGATTCCGGAGGATGAGGTCGTATATCCGGACTCCGATTCCCTGTCGGCGGATTCGGCTTTTGTTGAGGATTATTCCATGGATTACATGTTGGATGATGACGATTATCAGGCTCACAATTGGAAAGAAGAGACCAATGTCACATCCGAAAAGTTGATATCCAAATATGAGGCTCCTGTTCTATATTTCGATGCCAACAGAAATGCGGTGGCGGCTGCAGCCAATGCCCCGAAATTGATGGAGGTGCAGTTCTGGAGCACTCCTTTCCAAAATAAGATTGTATATCAGTTTGACGGTAATGTTTTGAAAATAAAAGGATTAAAGCCTAATGAGGTCTATTTGATCCATTATAACAAACACTATTATCTTCAGAACGACAAGCATGTATATCAAATTCAACCCTCATCGGAATTTATGAGGTTGGTTGAGATCCATGATGTTTCCTTTTTTTAATTTAGAAATTGCAGCGGGATTTCCGTTATAATTTCACGAATTTTCTGGTGAAAACCTGTTCTCCCGTTGTCATTCTCACGATGTAGATTCCGGCGGGAAGGTGGCCGATGTTCAGCACGGACTCTTCCGATTCGGGTGCTTCACTGTGGATGCGTTCCCCTTCGACGTTGTAAATGTCCACTTGCAAGACGGGGGTGGTGTTGGTGATGTGAAGCTGGTCTTTCGCAGGATTGGGGTACATCATGATTTCCTGCTTCGGCAGCTCCTCAAGGCCCACGTGGCCGCCTTCGTAGTCGAGGGAGAATCCGTCGCCATTGCCGGTTTCGTCGGTTTCCAAAACCATCAGCAGACGCCGCGTCTCAAAGGTGTAGCTCGCATTGGTCATGTTGCCGGTCAGCGTGAGCAGATGATGGTCGTCGGCCATCTGGTTGTCGTAAAAGTAGAGGAAGTCCTTGCCTTCTTCTAAATCCAGGGAGTTGATGTCTACATGGATGGCGGAATAGGGGCCCAATACGATTTTGTAGCTGCAAGTTGTCAGGTTGTTATAGCCGTGGTCCCCGCTTCCGTCCTCAATATGGCCGGATAGGCTAGAGAATATTTTTGTTCCGCTGCAGAACTTTGTGCGATGCGCGGTATAATGCGCACGGAAACCTTCGCTGGCCGAAGAATGGGTGATGAGGTGGACAGTCAGGGTTGGTGTGCCCCAATCGACAGACAACGTGCCCGTGTCAGCCGTCCGCATCTCGAAGGTGTTCACGGTGGGATTGGTCACGTAGAGCGTGTCGCCGGCAGCGAGGCTGTATTTCATGTTGAGGGTGACCTTTTCCAGGTTGGTCGGTTCCGGTTCGATGTTCCAGATGTAGTCTATGCCGGCGGCGCAATGCTCGTAGGTCAGGCTGCCGTCGGTGAATGTCCCCTCGTCAGCTGTCAGCAGCATGCTTCCGGTCAGCGGTTGCGGGGTGGGGTAGGTGTATTGCGTGGTGTCCGGATAGGCGTTGATGATCAACTCTTGGGCAAGGTTGAAATTGCTGGATCCCACAAACAGGGAGTTGGTGTAGTAGTAGTTGTCCATATAACCGCTCCACCCGAAGTTGAAGTGGAAATAGTAGCTGCTGTCCATCGTCTTGTATCCGTCGCAGATGAACCCGTGACCGTTGATGTTGGGAACGCTCCAGCCGGCGTAGTACAACGGCATCTTGCGGTTCAAGTGGCTTACAATCACGCTGTCCCAGTTGAGGTCTGTGGAGTCGCGGTAGAGGTATTCGGTTTCGGGAGAGTACTTGAAATAGGTGCGGAGCACTCTCGCCGCGCTGTGATTGAACATGCCGGAGCCGTCGGGACCGTAATGCATGTCCACGCCCACGCCGAAATGGTAAATCAACTTGGCGATCTCGGTGTTGATGGAGGTCGGTTCGTCGCACATGGCATTGTAGTTGTAGGTGGCATTGCCGTAGTCTGCCGACTGCACACCATAGTGCTCGTCGGTGTAGGAATAGCTGCCGGTGCCGGTTTCAGGGAAGCGGTAATAGTAAATGAGCTGTGCCATGGCGGTGGCCACGCAGCCCGTCACCACCCGTCCGTTGTCGCCCGCCGCATCCCGCGGACAGTAGTAGTTGTAATATTCGCCCTGATCCCACTTCGACAGCATCAGCGGCTCCACTTCGTCGCCTGAGCGGAAAACGGGCGCACCCGACAGGATGTCCTCCCATTGGCTGACATATTGTGGCTGAATGATATGCTGTTTCTTGATTTCCTTGATCTGGTCGGCGTAATGGTTGATCCACATCTCGAATGGCGGTACCACATCGCTGTCGTTATAGAGCTGGTGGTCGGAGAAGGAGAGCACTGGCGGAGCGCTCTTGTCGCCGGAAATCACCACGAAGCCGTTCTCCGCGTTGAAGAAAAAGAGAAGCGGGTCTTCTTGCCCGTTTTGGACGACTTTGGCGCAACGCACGAATGTTTTCCCTTGTGACTCGAAAAAACGGTTGGCAACAACGGCAGCCTCCTCTTGGGAAACCGACTGCGCCAGTCCTATGCTGAAGGATGAGATGAATAAAACGAACAGGTATATCTTTCTCATAAGAATGATGATTAAAACCGCAAAGATACATTTTTCTTGATAAAAAAATAAAATGGAGATTTCGTTATTTTTACTTATTTTTGCCGCCGAAATTTTTAGACTCTGTTATTTGGATAATTGTTTGCAAATCAATATGGATAGAAACGAAATAGAAGAAAAAGTGAACGCCTTTTTGCTTGACGAGCTGGAGATTGACGAGGAAAAGTTGAAGCCTGAGGCTCGCCTGAAAGAGGATCTGGGCATCGACAGTCTCGACTTTGTGGATATAGTGGTGATTGTGGAGAAGCTTTTCGGCTTCAAGATCAAACCTGACGAGATGAAGTCGGTGAAGACCCTCACGCAATTCTACGATTATGTAGCCTCCAAGGTGGCGTAAAACCTCACGCATGGCGCAGGAACGGGCTTGGCAAGGCGGTACCGATGGGACCTCGTGGATGCACAAGACGCTCGTGCGTATCGTCCGCCACGTGCCGTTGCGACTGATGTACGGTTTTGTGGCTCTCTTTGTGGTACCTTTCTATTTTGTGTTCTCAAAGGGCTATAAGCCTATGTACCATTATTTTAACCGTCGTCTGGGTTACGGTTCTCTAAAAGCCTTTGCTGGAGTGTACCGCAATTTCTCCCGCTTTTCGCAGGTCATCCTAGACCGTTTCTATATGTTCGGCGGCGGAAAATTCGATGTGGATGTCGAAAACTATCATCTTTACCAAGAATTGGCGGAGGGGGAACCCGGTTTCATGATTTTGAGCGCCCATGTCGGCAACTACGAGCTGGCCGGCTTTTCATTGGTGGCGACGAAGAAACGGTTCAACGCGCTCGCTTTCGGCGAAGAAGCCGAAGCCATCGTGGAGAACCGGCAGCGGCTGTTTAACGACACCAACATCCGCATCATCCCCGTGAAGGAAGACCTGTCGCACCTGTTTGCCATCAACAACGCCCTCGATAACGGTGAAAGCGTCAGCTTCCCGAGCGACCGTCTCTTGGGAAAACAACGAACCGTGGAATGCGAGTTCCTGGGTGCGCCCGCGAAATTCCCGATGGGCTCCTTCGCCCTCGCTGTGCAACGCGATCTGCCCGTCCTCACTGTGAATGTGATGAAAACGTCAGCCAAACGCTATAAGGTATATGTCAACCGCTTGGAGAAAGAGGGCACAACAAAGGAGGAACGCATTAACGCCTACGTCCGCCAGTATGTCGGACATCTGGAAGAGGTGCTGCACCTATACCCCGAGCAATGGTTTAACTATTATGAATTTTGGGGTGAATAGTGAATAGTGATTAGTGAATAGTGATTAGTGATTAGTGAAATAGACATACAGGAACTTTTGCCACAGCGGCCGCCGATATTGATGGTCGATCGTCTTCTGTCTGCCGATGACAAACAGGCGGAAACCGAGCTGCTTGTCCGGGCTGACAATATCTTCGTGGCAAACGGTATGTTGAAAGCATACGCGATTATCGAGAATATGGCGCAGACCTGCGCGGCGCAGTTGGGCTATGCGGATGTCTATGTCAACGGACATGACGATGTGAGAATCGGATATATAGGTTCCGTCAAGCGGATGCAGATTGATGCTTCCCCTCGTGTGGGGGAGACGTTGCGCACCCGCATGGAGGTGGTGGAGGATTTTGGAGACATGAAATTGGTGACCACCGAATCTTTTGTGAACAATCATCGGATTGCCGTGGCAGAGTTGACGATAGCCTTGTCAGGAGAAAGGAGAGAAGCATGATAGTCAAGAAGATAGGAGAAAGCATCGTGTCACCACTCGGCTTTTCGGTCGAGGAGAATTTTTCAGCCGTGATGGCGGGGAAGTCTGCTCTGCGTCGTTATGAGTCGTTGTGGGGGATGCCATTCCCATGCTTTGTGTCGCTGATTCCCGATGAACGGTTGGATGCGGAATTTTGCCAAGAAGTGGACGCCTCCCAGATCCCTTCGCTACGCACAAAATTTGAGAAAACAACCCTGCTTTCTGCGATTAAAGCAGTGAAACAGAGTGGTATAGACGCTAAGTCAGCACGCGTTGTCTTTATCCTTTCTTCCACTAAAGGCAATGTGGAATTGCTGGCGGAGGAGAATCCGGATTTAGAGTGCGTTACCCCTGCCTATACCGCCAAAAAGGTGGCTGACTATTTCGGAAATCCTAATGTGCCTTTGACGGTTTCAAATGCTTGTATTTCAGGACTGTGCGCGCAAATTGAGGCGCATCGTTGCCTGATGTCCGGGCAGTACGACACCGCCGTGGTTATCGGAGCGGACGTGCTATCGCCGTTCATCGTGGCGGGATTCCAGTCGCTGAAAGCCCTGTCGGACGAGCAATGCCGGCCGTTCAGCGCGAACCGCAAAGGGCTGAATTTGGGCGAGGCCGCCGCTACTGTGGTCTATCAGGTCGCGGACGATCATGCAGACGGCTGGCGGATGTTGGCCGGAGCTGTCCGCAACGATGCCAACCACATCTCCGGACCTTCGCGCACAGGCGAGGGCAGCTACCGCGCCTTGATGACAGTACTTGCCGATAGTGGCTTGACTGCCAACGACTTGGCCTGCCTTAACGTGCATGGAACCTCTACGATGTACAATGACGAGATGGAGGCTATTGCCATCAACCGTGCGGGTCTGAACTCCGTGCCCGTGAATGCCATGAAGGGCTATTACGGACATACGCTCGGTGCAGCCGGCGTTTTGGAAACGCTGCTCACGATGCGTGCTTTGGAGGACGGTAAAGTACCCGCCACCCGCGGTTTCGACGAATTGGGCGTGACCATGCCGGTGCAATTGTCATCTGAAGCCATGGCTACCCAGAAGAGGGCATTTGTGAAGTTGTTGTCGGGTTTTGGCGGGTGCAACGCCGCCGCTGCTTTTTGTAATGGTTATAGGTTATAGGTTATTGGTTATTGAGGGTTATTGGTTATTGGTTATTGATGTTTTTTCCTTGAGCAGTCCCGGTAGGGACAAGAGCTCGGTAGCAAAAAAGAATGTTTATAGAATATAATTGATCAATGGACGGAAAAAAAGATGGAACCGAAGGTAACACATAGGGTTAAATTGACGCCGAGGAGTTTGGTGGTGGACGGGAAGTGCGTGGCGGAGGCCGTTGCGGTGGAATCGTTTTTGACGCAGTTGTACCGCAAGTACAAGATGGATTATCCGAAGTTCTTCAAGATGGATGTACTGTGCAAGGTTGGGTTCATCGCATCGGAGATTCTGTTGGAGACCGAAGGTGGCGAACGTTTTGTGCCCCGCGCCGACCGTGCCGTGATTCTCTTCAACCGCCATTCCTCGCTGAATGCTGACCGCACGTTCCAGCGGACGATTGCCGATTCTGAGGAGTTTTACCCGTCGCCGGCGGTGTTCGTCTATACGCTGCCCAACATCGTCACCGGCGAGATTGCCATCCGTAACAAATACCATGGAGAGAGCAGTTTCGTCCTCCTGCCCGAGAAATCGGGAGAGACAATGAACCAGGCAATTGAGCGCGCGTTTCTCGATTCCGAAACGACCAGCGTGCTGACCGGATGGGTGGAGGCTGTTTCGGAAACGGAGTACGAAGCGGATTTTTTAATTCATAATTCATAATGAAGTATGTAGAATAATACGGTCGAAGCACCATTCCCCCCTTTAGGGGGGATGCCCGCAGGGCAGGGGGATAAAAACATCTTCCTTGAGCAGCCCCGAAGGGGCAAGAGCTTGGTAGCCAGGGGTAAGGCGCGAGGCACGAGCGCCGCCACCCCTGCGAGAGTAGTGATAATAGTCAAAGGAATAAAAACCAAACAATATGGAACTGATAGAAGAATTAAAGACCAAAATGATCGAGGCGTTGAACCTCGAAGAGATGACACCGGCGGACATCGATGATAACGCGCCGCTGTTCGGCGACGAAGGCCTCGGCCTCGATTCCATCGATGTGCTTGAACTGATCGTACTCTTGGAACGCAACTACGGCATCAAGATTGCCGACCCGAAACAGGGCAAGGAGATCTTCGCCTCTGTGCGCACGATGGCTGACTACGTGGCCGCGAACCGTACGAAATAATGCATCCGAAAGTCGTCATAACCGGTATGGGAGTCGTTTCCGCGCTCGGTGTGGGTGCGGAAGCGAATGCAGCAGCCCTGATGAACGGGATTTCCGGCATCAGAGAGGCTCGCTATTTGCTTACGGAACATAGCGAGTTCCCGGTTGGCGAAGTACCGGTGTCTAACGAAGAGCTCATGAAATCGTTGGGGCTGCTTTCTGGCCGTTTGTACTCGCGCACGCATCTGCTCGGTGTGGCGGCTCTACAAGAAGCGTTGGCACAAGCCAAGTTGCAAGGTCACAAAGGTCTGGCGTTGATTTCCGGTACCACTGTCGGCGGTATGGACGTCACCGAACACCTTTATCCGGAGCCACTACCCATGGGAATGCCCGATGTTCACGATTGTGGCGCATCCACGAATGACATTGCCGACTGTTGTGGCGATTTCGACTTTACCAGTACCGTTTCCACGGCGTGCTCATCCGCTATGAACGCTTTGATAATGGGCAAGTTGCTGGTAGAAAGTGGGGAACGGGATATCGTGATGGCGGGCGGCTCGGAAGCGCTTTCGCTGTTCCATCTCAACGGCTTCAAGTCGCTGATGATTTTGGATAGGGAACGTTGTCGCCCGTTCGACCAGACCCGGGCGGGACTGAACTTGGGCGAAGGGGCGGCCTATTTGGTACTGGAGAGCGAAGAATCGGCGTTGCAGCGCGGCGCGAAGATCCTTGCGGTGCTCAGCGGGGGCGGGAATGCCTGCGACGCGCACCACCAGACGGCTTCCTCGGAAGATGGGGAAGGGGCTTACTTGGCTATGAAACAAGCTATAGCAGATGCAAAATTATCCCCTTCTGACATCGGCTACGTGAATGCACATGGTACGGGCACTTCCAACAACGACGCTTCGGAGAGCACTGCGCTGAAACGCGTGTTTGGCGAAAAGCTGCCGCCTGTCTCCTCCACGAAATCCTGTACGGGGCACACCACCAGCGCGTCGGGCTCCATCGAGGCGGTCTTCTGCCTATTGGCGATGCGCAACGGTTTTCTGCCGTATCAATCTGAATACCAAAATTTTGACGAGCAATGTGTTGTTCCTGTCTCTGGAAAGGAGTGCCCGCGTGCCGATCTGCGTCACGTGATGTGCAACGCTTTCGGATTCGGGGGCAACGATTCGTCCATAATCCTGTCGCGCTATGAATAGAGTGTATGTCACCGCAATCGTGAAAGACGTTCCGTCGGAGGAATATAGCCGTTACATACCACCGATGAAGGCGCGCCGCATGGGCAAGTTGCAGAAACGTGCTTTGGCGACGGCACTCAAAGCGATGGAAATCAGCGGGATAGGGGAACCCGATGCCATCCTCAACGGCACTGCGATGGGTTGCATGGAGAACACCGTGCAGATGCTCAACGCTCTGGCGGCTGAAGGCGAGACGATGAACATGCCCACCTGTTTCATGCAATCGACCCACAACACCGTGGCCTCGATGATGGCGATTTACACGAAAAACCACGGTTACAACAACACCTATTCGCACCGGACCGTTTCGTTCGAGTTGGCGTTGCAGGACGCTTTCCTGCGGCTGCGAACGGGCAGGCTGCGCACCGCGCTCGTATGCGCGAACGACGAACTCACGGAGTTGCAACTACAGCACCCCCACTTCTTCGGGCAATTGGAGGTTCACAACCGCTCTGAGGCGTGGATGCTGTCCGTGGAACCGGGTGAGAATCCGCTCTACGAGATTGAAGCCGTGCGAGTTATTCACCAAAAAGGTGCGGAGGACCGTGCCGAAATCATAAAAAAAACGCTATGAGACTAATCGTTTTGGCTGTTATCCAGTCGGTTCTTTTATGTTCCGGACAGGTGTTTCTGAAATTCGCGCTCCAGAAGATGGGTACTTTCGCTTGGAAGGGCTCGTTTTTCTTGGCGCAGCTCACCAATTGGTGGTGGCTTGGCTGCGGTGCTGCCTATGGTGCCGGCGCCGTCCTCTGGATGTACATCCTCAAGAACTACCCGTTTTCTCGCGCCTACCCGCTCATCTCGCTGAGCTACGTCTTTGGCATGCTCGCCGCCGTGCTCATCTTCCACGAAACCGTGCCCGCCACCCGCTGGATTGGTGTTCTGCTCATCATGGCAGGATGTTATTTTGTGGCGCAATGATGAATTATGAATGATGAATTATGAATTATGAATAAGATAGACGAATCTAACGATCGAAGCACCATTTCCCCCTTTAGGGGGGATGCCCGCAGGGCAGGGGGGTATCAAAACATATTCCTTGAGCAGCCCCGAAGGGGCAAGACGCGCGAAGCGCTAATAACCCCACACAAGCGCAGCGCAGTGTGGGGCTTGAAACAGACCATGCGTTCGGAATGCGGGTGCAGCGATGCAAGAGTGCGTGGCGCAGTGTGGGGCATGATGCTGCTCCTGCTCGTCTCCTCGGCTTCCGCCCAAACCCTCAAGAAAGCCACCCCCGAACAGTCAAAGAAGATGGTGGAGACGGTGGGGAAGGCCACCGCCGCCGTGAAGAGCATCCAGTGTGACTTTACGCAGGTTCGCCAATCGACCATGCTCAAAGAGAAACAAACCTCCAAAGGGCAGATGTTTTTTTCTGGAAAGAACCTCAAATGGGCCTACACGTCGCCCAACAAATATGCCCTCATCGTGAAAGCCGATGGACAGGTCTATATGCAACAGGACGGCAAAACCCGGAAGGCCGACGGCCAGAGCGGACAACTCTTCAAAGGCATTGCGCAGATCGTGATGGGCAGTGTCACAGGCACGGCCTTGTCCAACAACGATGAGTTCACCGTCGAAATGTACACCTTGGGCGACCAATGGGTTGCCAAACTCACCCCGAAACAGGCGAAACTGAAAAAAATGTTTACTTGTATCCACCTCTATTTCAATGACAAGCACAACGCCGTGACGAAAGTGGAGATGAAAGAGGCAAGTGGGGATACCACCACGATTACTTTTGCCAACACAAAATTGAACGAGAAGATTGCGGATTCGGTGTTTAACTGATGCGATGAAAGAAGATGAAATTGCAAGACGAATTATATACGATTGTTGAGATAAACGATAAAGTCGCGAGAATCCGGTTGTTGCCGGAGTGTGCGATCTACCAAGGTCATTTTCCGGGAAATCCAGTGACACCCGGCGTGTGCCAGGTGGGGATTGTGGAAGAATTGGCAGGGGACATTTGCGGCTTCGGATTGCGATTGAAAGAGGTTAAATTGTTGAAATACATAGATATATTTCGTCCTGTCACGGATGATGTCGAAGTGAGTTTCGACAAATTGGAAGAAGAGGGCGATGTGGTGATTACAAAAGGCGCGTTGAGGTCAGGAGGACGGGTATTCACGAAATTCTCACTTGTTTTTGGCAAAGAGGCATGATGGAATGGCAGAAGGTTTTTGACGAGGAACATACGTGTGTGATTGTACCGACGTACAACAACGAGAAGACCATTGTGGACGTGCTGCGGCGTATCCAAGCCTATACCCGTAACATCATCGTGGTGAACGATGGAAGCACACCCGAAACGATGGCGGTCCTCACTGCCGTTTTTGATGCTTCGGAACTTCCTGAAATCGTGGATTATACCCCCAACAAAGGCAAGGGTTATGCGCTGATGCAGGGCTTCCGCCGGGCGTTGGAACTCGGCTACCGCTACGCCGTCACCATCGACTCCGACGGACAACATTTTCCTGAGGATATCCCGGTTTTGATGGATTGCTTCCTGCAACATAAGGGTTCGTTGATTGTCGGCTCCCGCAATCTGACAGCGGATAATATGCCTTCGAAAAACACCTTCGCCAACAAGTTCTCCAATTTCTGGTTTCGTCTGCAGACGGGCATTCCGTTGGAGGACACGCAGAGCGGTTACCGGCTTTATCCGCTGGAAGCCATTAACTTACGTTGGCCTATCACCCCGCGTTATGAGGCGGAGCTGGAACTGTTGGTCTTTTCGGCGTGGCGGGGTGTGCCGGTGGTATCGGTGCCTGTGCGCGTCTATTATCCACCTGAAGGAGAGCGCGTGAGCCACTTCCGGCCGTTCTGGGATTTTTTCCGGATCAGCGTGCTCAATAGCGTGCTCACCTTCGGAGCCTTGTTTTATTACTTGCCAGTAAGGATACTACGGAAATTAAAAATTAGAATTAAGAAGTAAGAATGACTGGATTCTTTTTGCGGATATACGACTTCTTGGAAAAGCGGCGAGGGCTGACCATCGCTTTGGCGTTGGTTCTCACTGCTGTTTTCGCTTTCCTCGCTTCCCGCGTGCGCTATGAGGAGGACATTGCCAAGTTCCTGCCCCGCGATGACGAGAGCAGGAAGTATCAGGAGGTGTATCAGCAGTTTGCGGCGCAAAATCGGATTGTGCTCGTATTTTCCGCTGTTGACAGTTTCGACATAAACGCGATGGAAGACGCCATGCAGCGCCTTGGCGACAGCCTCGCCGATCAGGAAATGGTGGAGAATCTGAATGTTACGGTAGATGAGATGCAGTTTCTGGATTTGATGAATGCCGTGTACGCTCATCTGCCTTATCTTATGGAAGAGGCTGATTATGAACGTGTTGATTCTTTGCTGAAGACCCCTGGCCTTGTTGACGACCGTTTGGATGCGATTAATAAGATGCTGATGTTCCCCACTTCTGGCATCTTCCGCCAGAGTATGTCGAATGATCCGCTGCAGCTTTTTACACCTGTGCTCCAACGCCTTAACTCGCTGAAGCTTAACGATGCATTCCAAGTCTTGGATGGTTATCTGTTCACTGCCGACGGGCAACACGGGATCATCACCTTTGACAGCCCTTTTGGCTCCAATGAGAGTTACAACAATGGTCTCTTGTCCAAGTTTCTGGAGGAGAAGACAGCGGCCGTTCAGGCTGAGGTTCCGGGTGTTGAAATCGCGGCTGTGGGCGCCCCGCTGATTGCCGCCACCAATGCGGAGCAAATCAAGAGAGACTCCATCTTGGCGGTCTCCATCGCCCTGGTCTTGATTTTGGCTATTCTGTTGTTGCATTATCGTCGCCTGTCGGATATCCTGTGGGTGGGGGGCTCAATACTCTTCGGGGCGCTTTTCGCCCTCGCAGGAGTCGCCATTTTCCGTGGCGGAATCTCTGTCATCGTGTTGGGCATCGGTTCGGTTATCGTGGGCATAGTCGCCAACTATCCGTTGCATTTCCTCGATGCGTATAAGGAAAGCGGCAGCCGCCGCGAAGCGTTGCGCGAGATGGTACTGCCACTCTTCATCGGCAATCTGACCACGGTGGCCGCCTTCTGCTGCCTTCTGTGGCTCGATGCCCAGGCTATGCGCGACCTCGGCCTCTTCGCCTCCCTTATGCTGGTTGGCACGATCTTTTTCGTACTCATATTCCTGCCTCAGTTTATGCGTCATCGCCCGAAACCATCAGAACACCAGCTCTTTGGAAAGCTTGCCGGTTTACAGCTCTCCCGCAGCAAGGCAAGTCCGTGGATTGTGCTTGCCGGCCTGGTGGTGACACTCGTATTGGGCTACTATTCCCGAGAAATCTCCTTTGACAGCGACCTCTCCCATATTAACTACATGACGCCGGTACAGCGGGAAAATCTGGAGATTCTGTCCAAAGTACAGTCCTCCGATATGATGTACGCCGTGGTGGAAGGCTCCACGTTACAGGAGGCTGTGAATCGCAATGCCGTTTTGGTGGACGAGCTGAAGGGGTGTGACGCAGTGAAGAGTGTCAGCGGAGTGGGGGAGATGCTTCCTTCGCAAACCTCTCAAAAAGAAGCTGCCACCCGCTGGAATGCATTTTGGCAAAGCGGTCCCGTCCGGAAATACCTTGAGGAATTTGAACAGAAAGCTTCCGCCCATGGTTTCCAAGACAACGCTTTCCTGCCTTTTTTGGAAATGACTTCGAAAACGTGGGATGTTTCTGACATCGAAGATTTTGACGATATTGTCGAACCGTTCACGGGCAAATATCTTTACTCTTATGATGGAGGTTGGCGTATCGTCAATTATGTCAGGACCTCTGACCCTGAGGCGGTGCACGCCCTTCTGGATGACGGGGATAAGGCCATGTTCGCCTTTTCGGGCAATGATGTGGGACGTCAGCTGGTGGACATGCTTCGCGGCTCGTTCAATTACATCGGACTTGTGTGCAGCATCGTGGTGTTTGTCTTCCTACTTGTCTCATTCAGAAGAATAGAGTTGGCTCTGCTGGCGTTTCTGCCATTGGCGGTTGGCTGGATTTGGATATTGGGTATAATGCAACTGACAGGTATCCAGTTCAATATCGTCAATATTATATTGGCCACCTTTATTTTCGGACAAGGCGATGACTACACGATATTCATCACGGAAGGACTTTTATACGAATACACGACAGGCAAGCCGCGCTTGGCTTCCTACAAGCACAGCGTAGTCATATCCGCATTGATCATGTTTGCGGGCATCGGCTGCCTGATTGTAGCCAGACATCCTGCGCTTCGTTCACTGGCTCTGGTCACCATTGTCGGAATGGCCATCGTGGTGATGATGGCTTCCTTCCTGCCGCCCGTCATTTTTGACCTGCTGACGAAGAAAAACGGGAAGCCGAGAGAAACTCCTGTAACACTCAAACGTTTTGCATACACGTTATTTTGCGGTTTCTGTTTCTTGTTGCTCTTCCTGTTCCTGATACCCTTCACGGCCATTTTCTTTTTGATAGGCAAGGAAACGGAAGAAAAACGCCTGCGTTATCACACGTTTTTGTATAAAATGGCGGTGTTTTTTGTACACCATCTTCCTCATATAAAGTTTGTTATGAATAATATTGCAGGTGAGAGTTTCGAGAAGCCTGCGGTTATTATTTCGAACCATCAGAGCCATTTTGACTTGCTGTGCATGATGGCGCTTTCGCCGAAGATAGTCTTCTTGACGAACGACTGGGTGTGGCGGAATCCATTTTACGGGCTGGTCATCCGAAAGGCCGAATATTATCCTGTCAGAGATGGAATGGAGCGTAACTTGCCGAGATTGAAGGATTTGTACGAACGTGGGTATTCCATCTGTGTGTTCCCCGAGGGTACGCGCTCCCCGAATTGTGAGATTCTGCGTTTCCATAAGGGTGCCTTTGCTTTGGCCCGCGAGCTGGATGCCGACATCCTGCCTGTGTTCCTGCACGGGATCGGCCATGTGCTGCCCAAGGAAGAGTTGATGTTCCGCGCTGGCGAAATGTATCTCGAGGTGGGAGAGCGAATGCGCCCGTATGAGGAGGTGCACGCGGATACCGACAGCGAGCGTGACCGTCTGGTTACCAAACAGATGCGGCACTATTATCAGGAGCATTACGCCGCATTATGCGCCAAGATTGAAACCCCGGAATACTGGCGCTTCATCCGGAAATACCAAGAGTATTACAAATTGCCAACCGCTAAAAACCAACCGCAAATAGCCAACAGCCAATAGCAATTTTTTGTACCTTTGCGCCCCGAAAAATTGAGACATTATGATGAAGAAAGATGTGCCGGTGTTACTGCTGACAGGCTATTTGGGAAGCGGAAAGACAACGTTGGTGAATCATATTCTGACGAATCGTAAGGGAATCAAATTTGCGGTGATAGTCAACGATATAGGCGAGGTGAATGTTGATGCTTCGCTGATCCAGAAGGGTGGTGTTGTGGCTGAGAAGGACGACAGTCTGGTGGCCCTGCAGAACGGCTGCATTTGCTGCACCCTCAAGATGAATCTGGTCGATCAACTGTCCGATTTGGTCAAAACACAGCAGTTCGACTACATCGTCATCGAGGCCAGCGGCATCTGCGAGCCCGAACCCATCGCCCGCACGATTTCCACGATTCCGAGAATGAACCCGAAATACACGGAGGCCGGCACCCCGCGCCTCGACTGCATTGTCACCGTGGTGGATGCTCTGCGGATGCAAAGCGAGTTCTCCTGCGGCGGCGATCTCGAACGCGAGGATATTGAAGAGGAGGATATTGAAAACCTGCTTGTCCAACAGATAGAGTTCTGCAACATCGTGCTGCTCAACAAGGTGTCGGAAGTCACGGAGGACGAGATGGAGCGTGTCAAGGAGATTATCCGCCATCTGAATCCCGGTGCGGAAATTATTGAGACCGACTATGCCCAAGTGGACTTGGACCGCATTGTGGGCACGAAAGCCTTTGACTATGAGCGTGTTTCTGTCTCTACGGGTTGGGTGCGCGAGTTGGAACGCGAGACCACCGAGGAGGAAGAACGCGAGGCACGCGCCGACCATCACCATCATCACGACGAGGACACCGATGACCATCACGAGCATGGCGATCATCATCACTATCATGATGATGACGATGATGAGCACGAGCATCACCATCATGACGATGATGAAGACGAACACCATGGGCATCACCATCACCACCACCACGACCATGAGGGTGGGGAGGTGGAAGAATACGGTATCTCCACATTTGTGTATTACCGCCGCAAAGCATTTAAAATCAGCGAGTTCAATAAGTTTCTCTCGAAGAAACGTCCGAAGAATATCATCCGGGCCAAGGGCGTGTGCTATTTCAAGGAATATCGCGATATGTCGTATCTTTACGAGCAAGCAGGCGTGCAGCAGAAGCTCACGGAGGCGGGCTTGTGGTACGCCACCGCCCCGCAGGAAGATCTGGTGCAGCTGATGCAGGAAGACCCCTCCTTTATGCGCGACTGGGATCCCGAATACGGAGACCGCATGATCAAAATCGTCTTCATCGGTCAACACATGGACATCCCTCAACTCACCCGCGAATTAGACAACTGCCTCGAAGACTGAACCTGTTCTACCGAGTTCTTGCCCCTTCGGGGCTGTTCAAGGAAAATGTTTTTTATAATGACTTTTGTGTTTTGAATCCTGAAACCTGAAACTTATATCATGAGCAGCATCCTCCTTATAGGCGACATTGTCGGTTACGGCAACTTGGGCATGTCGGTGATGACCCCGATTTTGTCCCACCTTGGTTATGAGATATATCGGCTTCCATCCTCCATGGTTTCCAATAACTTCAGCTACGGCAAGTTCGCAGTGCTGGACACTACGGAATATATGCGCCAAAGCATCGACATCTGGGAGGAACAGGGTTTCAACGTGGACGCGGTCTGCACGGGCTATCTCGTTTCCGCAGAGCAGACGCGGATTGTGACAGAATACTGTCGGAAACTGAAGGCGCGGGGATCGTTTATCTTCGTCGATCCTATTATGGCGGATGACGGAAAACTCTACAACGGCGCGACAGCTGAGACGGTGGAGTACATGCGGAGCGTTTGCCGTATTGCTGACTTGATTGTGCCGAATGTGACGGAAGCTAAATTTTTGGCAAACAAGTATTTAGATAAAGAATCCCTGAGTTTCGATGAGGCGCAGGATTTAATACAGACACTGCACAAATTGGGAGACAATTCGGTGATTATCTCCAGTATGGTGATGGACGGACAGACCTGCACGATGCTGTTCGACAAAGGATTAGACAAGACGATTGTGCTTCCGTACCGTCAGGTGGCGGCACAGTTCTCCGGCACAGGCGATGTCTTCTCTTCCGTGACTATCGGTCAGTATCTGAAAGGAAATACATTGGAAGACAGTGTCTTGAAGGCGATGAAATTCGTGGCTCACGTCATTGAAGCCAACCAGCACTTTCTCAGACAGGACAACGGCATTCCCATCGAACGCCACTTTGACGAGCTGTCTCGTTAATTTGCCTTATTTTTTGATGACCTTGCGGACGGCTTGTCCATGTTCGGTCACTATTTTTGCGAAATAGACACCATTGGGGAATTCGGAAATATCCACCCTGACGGTGTTTTCTTTTGCTTTCTGAATTGATACGGTTCGTCCTGTGAGGTCAAGGATTTCGACACTGGTGACAATGTCCTGCGACGAAGTGATGGTCAACAGACCAGTGGTGGGGTTGGGGTGCAGGGTAATGTCGCTTTCCAATCGGGAAATGCCGACATTGGTGGTGGAAGTGGTGATGGACGAGGTTGCAGATACAGTGCTGTACTGACAGTGGGCGGTAACCAGGATTTCAAATGTGCTTAGACCAGGCAGGTTTTCAAGTGTGACAGTTGGGACTATGGTCGTAAGAGTGTCCCATGCGGTGGAATCTATATTGTGGTAGCGGACTTCCCAATATTCTGCCGCATCGTTGGGCGACCAATTGAGCGTGATATGGTGGTTGCCGGTTTCAGTAACTGTGAGATCGGTGACTGTGTCACAGGGAGGTAGTGTCGCCCCATGGTTCACGCTGATGTCGTCCAGATAAATTCCGAAGCCATATTTCGCAGTGCCTTCAAAGGCGATTTGGTAGTCTGTGCTGGGGGTAGGGAGTTCTAAATCAATCTGTTGCCAGTACATGGTGGATTGTGAGTAAGAATTCAGGAATATCCATGTGCTGTCGGGTGAAGTCCTGTAGAGTATTGCCAACGTGTCTTGGTCGCCGGACCAAGGGGCTTGGAATAGCCAGAACTGCAAATGTGGCTGATATACTTGTGAAAGGTCTAATTCCGGAGTGATCAGAAGGGTGATATTGGATGTGTTGCTACGGTTTTTGAGGCATATTGCGTATGGGCCGCTATGCGCGTATGAGGGCGAGGAGGTTGGTGTGGTCACTATCCATCCAAGGTTTCCAGCCAAATGTTCCTCAGTCCAACATGCAGGAAATGAGTCGGAAGAATTAAAGTTCTCGCTTGTTGGCGCATACATTCTTTCACAAGAAGTGGTGAAGGAGACTTTTGACGGTTCGCTTCGAACTCCACCGCAGAGGGAATATACATATACGTCATACTCAGTCCCGGACAAAAGGTTTTGGAGGGTGAGGGTTGTATCCGTGATGAGGATTTCGACACCAGTGCCAGGGAGGAATCCTGCCATGCCGTATTCCACCGTGAAATTGTCCGTCGAAGTGGACGATTCCCAGGATAGTTCAGCGGTCTCTTGCGAGATGTGCTTTATGGTCAGGTTGATAGGTCTGGAACAGTCGGTGTTGTAAACCAGTTCGAGGTCATCAATGTAGAGGGTGCCCGATGCGCTGGTGCAAAGGGTCCGCAGGGCAATGAATCTCCCCGTCCCCGTGTAGGAAGCCAGCGGGACATAGCCCTGGATCCAGCCGTTGCCTTCTTGCGTAAGCGTATCCACAGGGACAAAGGTTGAGATGTCGTCGGGGTCGCTCATGACACCAACAACCAGGGAGCAAGTAGCCGTCGGGATTTTACGGTAGAAGTAAAGAGCCAGTCCGGAAATGGGAATGCTGTTGTTGATTTCCGGTAAAATGGCTGTGGGATTGGGATTGGCGGTGCTGTGCGTGAAGGTTATACAGTGATTGTCAGACAATCCCGGAGTAGTGCCTTCATTGAATAAATCAACGTTCACGTGGTTTCCGCTGCGTGCCCAGCACTTGGGGAAACGCGAGTTGCTGGCGTAGTATTCAAAGCTCTCAAAATCAGTATAATAAGGAATCTGGGCAATGCGACCGCAAGCGGTGGAAAATGAGCAGTAAGCCCAGTCGCTGGTATCTGTAGGGGCGCATATCGAACGCATGCGTAGCGTGTATTCGGAGAGGAGTTGCAGTCCGGTCAGGGTCCGTTGCCCGCCGACGGGAAGGCTAACCACCGTCCAAACCGCATCTTCCACTCGTTTGTACTCCATCTCCCAGGAATCCTCATGATAGCCGGGCACCCAGAAGACCGTGGCTTCGTTGCCGGTGATATTGTCCACGAACATATTCGGAGGGGTGCAGGTGAATGTCGTGTCACAATTGACGGTGTCTCCGTTGAGACAGGTGGTGCGGAAAGAGGTCGTCGCCCAACTACCGTCGGTGCTGTCGGCGCAGAACGCCCTCACGCGGACATCGTAATCGGTCATAGGCTCCAATCCGCTAATAAAAACTTGATTGTCAGTGATGTGCGTGATGGTTTGCCAGTTCTCCTGACCCAATTCGGAGTATTGAAGCGTGTATTCGACACTCTCGCCGTAAGGCCCCTCGGTCCAGTTGATAATTGCGGATGCACCTTGGATTTGGCTGACGGTAAGGTTTTCGGGCGGTGCGCAAGTGCCATCAGTGCGGCTCAAGATGAAATCATCCATAAGTATCATCACATGCTCGTTAGCCTTCAGAGCAATATAACGTCCATTTCCCATATAGGAATAGAAGTAGGCTGTATCATAAAAGTTTCCTGAATGATTACCATCTTCTTTGAATGTTTTGACGGCCTGGAAGGTGTTTGTGTTCGACGGGTCGCTCATCACCCCAATGGAGATGCTTCCTTCTTCTCCGTAAGCAAAATAGCCTTTGAAAGCCAATTGAAGGTAACGTATGTCAATGGTATCGCCGTTCTCATCGTGGTCGGCTAATTTCGGCATGATGGCGTATGCTTTCTCATAGCTGCTCCCGCATTGGAGTTCCATATACCCGCTCCAGATACTGCAGGAGTTGATTCTGTGCCAACATTCGGGCATTTGCCAGATGGTGCTGCTGCTGTGGACACCGGAAGCTGGAGTGCTGAAGTCTTCCAAGAAAGGGAACGAATCTATTTCATAGCATGGGGTTTGAAAGGTGAACAAGTCCGTCCAGTCGCTTTGAAAGAGCGAATCACAATGACTGCGCAGATGGAATTCATAGAGATGGTCGGCCTGCAACCCCGTAATCGTGATGGCGCATGTATCAGTGGACACGGAAACGCCAGTGCCGGACGTGAATCCCACAGGCCCGTATTCAATGTCCCATTGGCTGGCACTGCCCGCCTCCTGCCAAGAAAGCGTGGCGGTAAAGGCACTCAGGTCGTCAAGTGTGAGATGGGTGGGGGTGAGGCATTCCGGCGCATAGTCTATGAAGAGGTCGTCAAGGTACAGCGAACTGTTCCCTTCATTGGTGACTCGGAAAGCGATGTGTCTTCCGGTGCCGGCATAGTGGTTTAACGGGCATAGTGTTCTTTCGTAAACGTCGGAAGCCGTGAGGAAGAGGGTGTCGATAGGTTGGAATGTGTCGGAAGAGCCGGCATCGGTCATGATACCCACCTCTAACATGCTGTTCCCATCAGATTTTACATAAAATTCTAAAAGCAGATTGTTGACGATGATGGAACTGTCCAAGGCGGGAAGCACAGCGGTACTTGTTGCGCCCGTGGTGTCAGGGAAGAGGAGGAAGTGCTGCCCGCTGTGGGCTTCGGGAATGCTTGTCCCTGCCGTCACAGGAACGCCATCCTGCGAGGTTTGTCGGGACCAGCATTCAAAGAATTTGTCCGCCCCGGCAAAAATGACATTATGCTCGAAATCTTCGAAAAAAGGAATCGTGGACATTGTGCTGCACAAAGTCTTGAAATAGCAGGTTTTCCAGTAAGTCCCGCTGTCACAGAGCGGTGCCACACGGAAGGTGTACCCAGTGCCGGGTATAAGTCTGGAAAGGGTGTATGAGGGTTGTGAGACAGTGTCGGACAACCAGTTTGCGTCATGGTCAGAACGATATTCCACGACAAAACTTTGACTGGGGCTGACAGCACTCCACGTCAAGACGGCGGAGGTGTCGGTGAGCCCGCTGATTTGAAGGTTCGTGACCAGGCAGGTGATGGAACTGTCACACGCATCGCCGAACACCACCTGATGGCGGTAATAGTAGGTGTGATTGTTCTCGTGCTCGTTGTAACTTTCGGTGGAGTAGGGATTGAAGTCCCAGTAATATCCGGTGATGCGAAGCATGGTGCCCGAATGGTTGTCGAATATGCGGCAGGAGTTTGCTTGGCTCCAAGTGGTGACATCATTTGTGTTGTTGTCAATGACCAAAAGGAGATTGCTCTTACCGTCGTAATCAAAGACGGTGTCAAACGGAAAAGTGAACCAGCCGGACTGTATGTTGATGTTGCCGTCGAAAACCTTCACGGCGGTGCTGTCCAGACTGATGTATTGCTCTAAGGTGGGCTGTTCGACATGCATCAGATAGACAGCCAAGTTCCGAGTGTAGCCTCCCGTGTTGGAAAAAAGACTGAGAGAATGTAATTTGCGTCCGCCGCCCATCTCTGCAGCTGTGTAGATCTCTTCCATAAAGGAGGTGCGGTGATTGGCTACGGAATAGGATTCCGTACCGCTCCCTATGGAAACATCACCGCCGGTATTGCAGGGTGACTGCGCATTAAGGAGAAGCGGGATGCAAAATATGAAACAAATGAGGACTAACAGTCGTGTTTTTTTCATTGAAAATGACGTTTTTTTTTACATAAATTATTGTAAAACAAATAATTGCACTGCAGTGTTTGAAGGCTTTCAAGGTTTGAGATGCTCCTCTAACCATTCCAAATTGAAATTATAAAACACCATTTCGTAATGATCGCCGCCCTTGGGGTCTTCTTCCACGTACATGCCGATGGTGCCGTCGGGAAGGAGGCAGAGGGAGGAATAGGCGGAGTTGTAGGGCACGATTACACGCCCGATGGACCAGCTTTTGCCCTCGTCGTAGCTGAGCATCACCGCCACATTTTCCCGTTTGTCGCCTAAAGGCAGGGAGTGGAGCAGTACGCTGGTGCCGTCCTCGCGGTCATAGCGGATGATGTCGCCATTGCAGGCTGGTGCTGCGGGAAAATTCGTCGCGAAGGCAGTGTCGCGCCACGTGACGCCGCCGTCCTCGGAGATGTTGAACCACCGCTCACCGTTGTGGCGGATGCTCATCAGGATACGGCCGTCGCGGAGTTCCACGACCTTGGCCTCGTCGCCACCTTTGCAGGCGCGTTGCGAGCATTGCCAGGTCTTGCCGTTGTCGTCGGAGTAGAGCACGTAGTCGTTGGCCGACCACGCCTCGCCCTCGCGCACGGCAGCCACGAACATAATGCGGCCGGTGGAGGTGAGCAGCCCATTGCCGGAAGCGCAGAAAGCCCCCCACCATTGTCGGCGGACGGAATCCACGCAGTCGGGACCGTAAAGGTAGTGGGTGATGTCCTCGGCCGGCGACCACGAAAGGCCGTTGTCGGTGCTGCGCCGGCAGTAGATGCGGAGAGGTTCATCGGGCCGCGACTGCCAGAAGCCGACACCGCCGGGATATACGGCGATGAGCCCGCCCTCGTCGCAGGTGTGCGCCAAGGCACAGTCGCCGAACCCTTGCCCCCTGCCTCTTCCGATGGCGAGGAACTGCGGTCCCGACCAGAATCGGCCACCGTCAGTGCTGCGGTTGAGGATGATGTCGATGTCCTCGGGGAGGTCGGCATTGCTGTATTTGCGGCGGTCGCAGGCGGCCACCAAACTGCCGTCCTTGGCGGTGATGAGAGCGGGGATGCGGAAAAACTGCGAGTCGAAGTCGCCGGGTTGGTAGAGCACCTTCCGGCGCAGCAGAATCTCTCTTTCGGACGTTATGTCAATCGGGTAGATCTCTTTGTCGGTTCGTAAATCTTTTAATGTCAAGACTATACGGTTGCCTTCTTGGGCGGTGTCGGTGATGTCGGCGGTGATCCAGAGGTAAGATGTGTCCGTGGTAAGACGATAGTGCAGCAGGATGTGGACATCCTTGGCAAGGGTAGCATCCAAGTCGTGGACGAGCACTGTCTGGAGGGAGCGGGAACGGGGAGCTGGAGCAGGGTCGTAGGTCGTGCACTCCTGATAGAGACTTCGCGGCCCGATATCTTTGGCCTTCGGGGAATCTCCAGTTGAGAGGACTTCCAAGATGCGGACATCTCCCGCCTTGGTGCCTTGAAGGTTTATGGTCAAGGAGTTAAGTTCCGCTTCCGGTGTCTCCGCGCCGCGCACCACCTGTATGCGCATCAGCACCTCTCGGTGGTTCGACCGGCCGGTCATGCGCGTGTCGGGCGTAACGGAGATCTGCAGTCCGCCGCCGGGTTGCGCTATACTGGTCCAGCAGGACAAGGTGATCAGCAGCGCGAGTATGAAAGGGTATTCCCGATTAGACATTGACATGATATTTGAAAATGCAAAGATAAAGTTTTTCCGATAGCGGATGTGACGCGGAAAATCTTTGCAAAAAAAGAGTTTGTAAACGCCAATCTTGTGTTAAAATCGGTTAAAAGTGCAGTTTGGGACGGTTTTTGACGAGTCCTCAAGATTGTTGTAACGGATGTTTTACTACTTTTGCCGACCGCAAGGCGTGCAGGATGCACGCAATCCTAATAACCCCACACTGTAGTGTGGGGTGAGCGTATCGGCCACGAAATCAGCGTGCTGTATTATAGGTTAAAAACAAGAGTATATACAGAAAGTTATCAACAATAATATCAACTGGTAATATTAGGCCGTGTATCTCATGAAATTCACGTAAGGAGCTTCTCTCTTGATAACGGCAAATGCTCTGGTTA
>JAFRUI010000022.1 GCA_017438945.1 Bacteroidales bacterium | reverse complement strand
GCCGAAATCCACAGCGGACTGCCCGTAGAGGCTCACGTGGAAGCTGTCGCTCTCGGCGCGGCACCCGATGTTGGTGACGCTCACCTGGAACGTCCCCGCGGAATCCACCGTGATGGAGGGCGTGGTCGCGCCGTTGCTCCAAAGGTAGGAAAGGACATCGGGCTGCTCCACGGAGAGGGTCGCGCCGGCGCACACGGTGGTGTCGTGCGCGACGGTGATGAGCGGCGGCGGCACCACCACCACGAACGTCGTCGTCGTGTCGGGACACTCGTAGTGCAGCACGCACTGCACGGTAAGCGTGTCCAGGGCGGCGAGCGGGAAGGAACAGGCATCCCCGAGGTGGGAGGTCCCGTCCACAATCCACTCCACCGGCACCGAGTCGGGGTTGTGCTCCACGAGGAGGGCAAGCGTGTCGCCGAGGCAACGGTGGACGGTGTCATAGTTGTGCGGACTGAGACCGATGCCGTTGTCGGGATAATCCGTGTAGAAACAACCGGAAGCCCCATGATGGTCGTAATAGACTTTGGTAATGTCATTTATCTCTGGGTGACCGCCCGGCGCGGGCAGCACGTTGTAGCCGAACTCATCCACGTAGGCCGAAAACCCGTTCACATTGGTGATGCGGATAATCTCTGGTATATCCTCATTGTAGAAGGCCATCTGAGTGACATAATAGTCCCCGTTGGTCATGGGGAAAGAGTCGAAGACCTCCGCCGGCAGCAACTGCCCGTTGAAGTAGGTGGTGTTCAGCCCGTTCTCATGAACGTAAATCTGCACATCAGCATAGAGGGTATCAATCTCCAGTGACTCCACATCCTCGTAATGAATCTTGCGCTTGACATTGTTTCTCGTGGTGGGATAGACCCAGTCCTTTACCATACGGTCAGTAGGCTGCACGGAAATGTAAGGATCCTTTCGTACCCATTTTGCGCATCCAAATGTATCAATTAAAACGCCGTAATGTGAATAACCAGGAGCACTTTCCTTATAATAGAAATAATTGGGTCCATTATAATTATGAAAATATATGGGAAAAGAAGAGCGTAAAAACGTATAAGGAACGCTTTCATACGTACTAAGGCTTCCCCAAACTCCTCTGTGATTACCTGTAAGGAGACTGTTCTTTCGTATAAATTGTAAACGGTGTGTACTATTAAAGTAGATTGTTTGATCGACAAGCTGATTTAGGGAGTAATTTGTATTAGTGCTAGTTACTAGCACGTTATACATGAATCTGTTCACACTGTCATTCCAGACAGTAAATGGTGGATTATCGCATTCGAAAAATTTCAGATAATAAATACCTTTGTCAAACCTATTGTTTTCTAGTTTTTTACACAGAAAATCTTTCCCTTGAAAAGCATGAGAAGCTGAAACAGACATATAAGGGGTTAATATTGTTCCGACTATGGAAACACCGTTAGCACCAATCGTACCGATCACAGGTTTGCAGTTGGTGGAATATCGTAACTTTCTAACCTCTGGTGAAGAGCCAGAAGCAACAATATACACACTTTCTTCCTTGTTTAGCAATATTGAATCCCCAAAAGGTTCTTGCCAAGGAATTTCAGAAAAACCATTAATATAAAGAATTGTACTGTCTTCTAAGGCTGTAAGATACTGAGCTGATCCAAAATTATTATAAAGATTGTTTCCTAAAACGTGTTCTCCACAGCGCTCAAACCACCAATCCTCGTCATAATCAGGAAAACGATATCTCATTGATGATGTGAGAGGTATCACGGGGTTTTTACTGGAGCTGTAATTGGTTAGCAAAAGAGGGGAACGGATATAATATTCGCATTCTTCTCCATACCAAAGATTTGAAATCATAAAGGTATCAGGAATGTCACTAAAATTCTGAATGTATAAAAATATGTTATGCGTTGAGCGAATTCTGACACCTCTAAATGATCTTTGTTGGTAATGAACAAGACTGTCAAACAACACCATGTCCGCCGGAATTTTCAAGAGCGTCAAATTTCCTGGAGAGACTTGAAAATCCACATGGAAGTTAAAGTGTTCATTGTCAACAGTTCCATCAGTTGCAGTATCACTTAGCACGTAAAACAAAACGGTATCAAAAACTGAATATGAAGAGGAGGTTGTTTGAGAAAAAAAGTATTGGGGCAATATCACCCAGAAGTCCCGCCCGGAGATGCTTTGGGCAGAAAGACTACTCGACAAAATACAAAAGAGTATAATAATGAATGTTTTGTGAAATAATTTCATATTATGACTAAGAGAGTACTATTTTTTTTACCACTTGGTGACTGGCAACATCAAACGCTTTAAGCAAATAAAGTCCATTAGGCAATAATATCTGATTGGATAGTCCGTTTTGTGTATTCCCGCTTTGTAATAATCTTCCTGTAATGTCGTAGAAACAGTATTGAATATCTCCTTCGAAACCTTCACAAACAAATTGCTTATCATCTTTTACAAAAATGTTTGCTAATGAAGGGATATTTGTTGTTGCCTGTTGCAAGGATTTTCCGCCAAATTGATGCGAACAGGCGATATTCTCATCACACAAAATATTCATGAGGACATAGTCAGATTGTGGGGTGCATGAGAAAAGTGTTACAAAGTCATTAATAGTAGAATAATTTAAAATATAGGAGCTTACTTTTGCGTTAGGCTTTATGTTCTCTATATCCATCGGTTTATCGCAAGAAGAGAGGGATATATCGTAAGTTTCTGTCAATATATTGTTATTTAACCCTATGCCAGCTATTAAAACAGGAAAGCATGGATTGTAGTCATTTAAGGTCAAATTGGACATGTCAAAGTCGTTGTGGTAAATGTCAATGAAAGGTGGTTGAGGATTCTGACATGTACCGTAAGATATGGACATTCCAAGTTGACTAACATTGATTCCGAACCCCAAATTGTAAGGATTCACTTGGGCTAAAATTTGGGTCAATCCAGCAGTGCATTGGTTGAAAACACCTAAAAAATTCAGTCGATTATTATAATAGTCGTATAACATATCTTTTGCAGAAATCTTGGAGTTAGGCAAAACATAAAACATACTTTCGTCAATATATACTGAGCTATTCAAATAATTTTTGATTCTTGACATCCAAATAACATCGTAATTGCAGAAATAAGTGATATTATTGTAAATTATAGTTTTGTCAAACCGTAAATCTTGATAGAGCAAAAGTTCATCACTGCTAAGCTGTACGTGCAAAGAACGGCCTTCAGAAACATCTGTATAGGAATTGTTGTTAACAATATATGATTCTTGGGAATAAATGCTGTTATTAACCAAATCATAGTCGAAAACATCCACAAACGGGTGCAACCAGCTATTAGAGCCGTTCCATGTGGAGCCAGTTGCAATGAAGTGATGGTTTGTGTCATCCCAGGAAATATCGGTATAGAGGTCAAAACTATTTTGATTAGGGATCTCAGAATAAGAGTAAGTATATAGAGGAGGTGGTGTTGGTAGAGACAAGTTTGTATAGTTGACTACATACAATTTGCCGGTGTTGGTAACCATCATATACAACTTATCTCCAAAGATATCATAACCGTAACAACCAGCAGTAAACTGACCGGAAAGAAAATTAGAAAACCAGACATCACATGAAAGAAAATTATGTGTAACCCTAACGAACACAGGCTTCCAATAGTTGTTATTGTCATCATAACCAAACAACACAAAATCACCGTTGAAGTCCTCAAATACGCCATTGGGTTTGAAATGAACGTTTAAAGTGAAAGAAGCATTACTACCTGTTGGAAACATTGTCAGGGGGTCAATGGTAGTAACTGATAAATTTTGATTAATATCATTTGCTTGAAATAAGTAGACTCGTCCGTCACTATGCACTACCGAAACGGCACTGGTTGGCCGTGGAACGGCATTGGATGAGGACTGATAGTTTCGATACATGTTTTGCGCACTTGTCGTATGTGCGATAAGCCATAGGAAAATGGCAATTATTGTGTATGCTTTTTTCATAACATCTGATTTTTAGATGATGTGGCAAAGATACATTTTTTTGACAAACCATAATATTTGAAAAAAAATGTACCTTTGCGCCCTTAAAAATTTGATATGATTCTGAGAAAATATACTATTTTATTGTGCTTTTTTCTGATTAGTGTTTTTGCCATGGCGCAAAACGCCGTCATCAAAGGTTTCACTTACGATGAGTCCACGGGCGAATCGCTTCCTTATTGCACCATCCAGCTGATGGGCACCTCCTTTGGCGCCTTGTCTGACGTTACCGGCGCTTTTCTCATCAACAAGATTCCTGCCGGCACTTACACCGTAAAGGTTTCCCTATTAGGCTACATTGACTTGTTCGACACCGTGAAGGTTTCCGGCAACACTACCCTCACCAAACGATACAGCATCTCACCCAATTCGCAAACCCTTGACGCTGTGCAGATTGTCGGGGAAAACACCCGGAAAGAGCAGGAGACCCGTACCTCTGTCATCAGTGTCACCCCGAAGGATATGAGCAAGATGCCGGCCATCGGCGGCCAGCCCGACTTTGCCCAGTATCTGCAGGTGCTTCCCGGTATCATCTCCACCGGTGACCAGGGCGGTCAGCTTTACGTTCGCGGAGGTACACCTGTGCAGAATATGCTCCTCATGGACGGAGTCATTCTCTTCAACCCCTTTCACTCCATCGGCATTTTCTCCGTTTTCGACATGGACATCATGAGCAGCGCCGATGTCTATACCGGCGGTTTCGGCGCGGAGTTCGGGGGCAGGATTTCCTCCGTGATGGATATCAAAACCCGCGACGGCAACAAGAAAAGACTTTCCGGCAAGGTGGATATCAACAACATCGGCGGACAACTGCTGTTTGAAGGCCCGCTGCTCAAGCTCAAAGAAGACCGCAAGACCTCCATCAGCTTCATCCTCTCCGGCAAAGGGTCTTTCCTGGACAAATCCTCCAAGGCATTTTATCCCTACGTGAAAAATGAAGACGGTCTTCCTTATAGCTTCCTCGATTTCTACGGAAAGCTCACACTGGCTACCAGAAACGGCACTAGATGGAACATTTTCGGATTCAATTACGATGACCGTGTCCGATACAGCAAGGTGGCCAACTATGGTTGGGACAACTGGGGCATCGGTTCCAATTTCCTGATTGTTCCCGGCGACGCCCCCACCACTATTGAAGGTTCTTTGGCTTACTCCAAATACAGTTCCGAGCTTCAGGACGCCAACTTTGACCCTCGGAAAAGCTCCATGGACGGCTTCACCTTCAATTTAGGATTCAACTATTATCTGGGCAACAGCTTGTTGAAAGTCGGTATTGATGTGGTGGGATACAACACAAACTATGAGTACTACACCATTTATCATGCGCAACGCACTATTGAAGACCACACCACCGATATGTCCTTGTTTGTGAAATACAAATACAATTTCCGCAATAAACTGTTGATTGAACCTGGATTCCGCTTACAGTATTACTATTCTCTCGGTGAAGTGTCTCCCGAGCCCCGTTTGGCTTTCAAATACAACATTCTTAAGAACTTGCGCTTGAAATTGGCCGCCGGCATGTACTCGCAAAATCTTGTTTCCATCACCTCTGACCGCGACGTGGTGAGCTTGTTCAACGGATTCCTCTCCTCCCCGCTGGAAAGCGATCTGCTGCCGAACACCCTGATCAACGATGACAAGGAGATGAAAGGGCGCTTGCAGAAATCACAACATGTCATCCTGGGACTTGAATATGATCCCATCAATCCATTAAGCATCAACATAGAGGGTTATTACAAAAATTTCTCCCAGTTGATTTCCGCGAACCGTTATAAGATGCTCGAGTCTGACAATGAGTTTATTTGGGAGAAAGGAAATGCCTATGGTGGAGACATCTCGGTGAAATACGAACAAAAAGGCGTATATCTGTGGTTTGTCTATTCGTTGGGTTGGGTTAAACGCGACGATGGCAAAATCACCTATTCCCCGCACTTCGACCGCCGTCACAACATCAACTTGGTGGCCTCATATTCCTTTGGAAAACGTCGTTCCTGGGAAATCAACTGCCGATGGAATTTCGGTACGGGATTCCCGTTCACCCAGACCCAAGCCTACTATCCTCATTATGACCCGACCCACATCAACGATGACTATGTGAATTCCAATGAAGATGTGTACTTCTTGTTGGCTGACCTCAACCAGGCGCGCCTACCCAGCTATCACCGACTAGACCTCGGTGCCAAGAAGAAGTTCTTCCTCGGCCCCCGCCATACACTTGAACTCTACCTCTCTATGACGAATATTTACAACTATAAAAACGTGTTTTATGTCAACCGAACGACAAACGACATCGTTTACCAACTGCCATTCCTTTACTATTTTGGAATGACGTGGCGGTTTTAACGTCGGCTGTTGGCTATTAGCTATTGGCCTTTAGCTTTAACTACCAGAAGGCATAAACAGCCAAAAATGGTGAACATTTTGAAAAATCCAGCCATTTTTGGCAAAGAATGAATACAATATGATACGGTCAGATAGCAAAAAAGTTGAATTATATTTCTGAAAATCAATAATATAACAATAGATAAAAAAATATTTTTGAAGCGGACGAATTATTGAAAAAAAGTGTATTTTTGCACCGTCAAAACGACAAACGGATCGGTAGTTCAGTTTGGTTAGAATACATGCCTGTCACGCATGGGGTCGCGAGTTCGAGTCTCGTCCGGTCCGCCAACAAAACCTCACAAGTCATTGAAAAACAGACCTGTGAGGTTTTTTTATGTCCAAAAAAATGCACCAAAAATGCACCGAACTTGCTGGCAGAGCGTGATTTGGGGATAAGTAAGGATACAAGTAGTCACCAAGTAAAGGGACTAAGTAATGTCCTAAGTAGGGACCAAGTATGTCCCAAGTAGGGACTAAGTAGAACCCTTCTCATTTTAAAAGTTTGTCGCCATCATATTCTTTCTGGTCTTGTCTGTCAGGGCGATGTATGGTTTCATTGTGTCATAACTTTCGTGCCCTGTGTATGTCATCACCAACTGTGGCGACCACCCCATTTCCATCGCATGGACCACAAAAGTTGGGTGTTGCATAGGATGAAAAGGGGGAAATCTAACCTTGTATTTCAATCCATCAACAACAGAGAGAATTTCAAAAAGTTTCTCGCGGAGTTTGAGAACACTCTGACCAATATGTTGGATAATGAACCACCTCCATTGTGTCAATTGTTCTGATTCTCCAACTATGTTTACTCGTTTCAAGACCGACCGTTACGAAATGGTTGGTCTTTTTTGTTATAAGCGCGTTGCCATTTAACAACTACGCAGCGATATGTGCTTCACAGAGGAAGGGAAGAAGTTGCTTGAATGATTCTAAAAATGATACCTTGCTGTTGGTAAGCCATTGAAAGATGTCTTCCAAGTTTTGTCTTTTGGGACAAAGATACGTGTTTGTAAATGAAAAAATAGGACAAAAACGCAGTCGTGCTGGTTGACTGTGTTTTTGTTTTTCTAATACCGCGACAACGATTGAAACGTTTATAAGGACACCAGAACGCAATTCGAGCGGACAGCGTGTTCAGTCGCCCAAAGTTAATTTTTCATCAAATTTATAGTATAATCGTAAGTACCTCCATTCGTGTATATCGTCTGATAAGAAACAGTCATTAAATTTCCCGAGACAGTAGCTCTCCGTAAACGATTGTTTACTCCCGAGGTAGAATTGACCTGGTTGTTCGACGACATTGTAATAGAGTTACCACTGTAAGTGTATGTACCAGCATCAACCATATTTTTGAAATTTCCATTTACATCTGCAGTATAATAGTTATAATCCCCATCTGTAAAAGAAAGTACATATAGAAAGTCTCCTGTATATACAGTTTGGGTTTTAGACCATTTTGTACCCGAATATGGGTTTTGGTTTGCAGATTGGATAGGTTGCCTTTCACAACCGCTGAAAACGAAAGCAATGCAAATAACAATAAAAAGATTTCTTTTCATATTAAGTTTTAAAATACGCGGCAAAACTACAAAAAAAGACGTTACAAACTGCAACGGCTTTGAAAAACTAATTAAATCAGTCTTTTTTGTTATTAGTGCGTTGCCATTTAACAGCTCTATGCAGCGGTATGTGTTCACAGAGGAAGGGAAGATGTTGCTTGAATGTTTCCAATTTTCACGAGAATCCATATATGTTATATGAATAGCGCGTCACAAATAACTACAAGAGCTTCATCGCCACTATGTGGCATTTGATAGGGCTATTCATCTTCCTGTCGGGATTTTAAGTTTTTTGTATTTTTGTGGCGTGTGTTTTAGTTGGTATATTTTTGGTTTATTGTTTGATATGTTTTAACTTAAATATTTAAAATTATGTTTGATTCAGATAAAGAAAAATACCTAAGACCTGTTGAAAAGGCAGGCAAATATGGTTATATTGACAACTTTGGCGGATTTGTCATCAAACCACAATTTGATGCTGCTGCTGATTTTTACGAAGGAATAGCACGTGTCAACATAGGATGTACCACTACACGTTTTGGTGTCCAAATCGGAGGTAAATGGGGATATATAGACAAAACTGGTAAATATGTGATTGAACCTTCATATGATGATGCAGGCGATTTCAACGAGGGAATGGCTTGTGTAAAAGTTGGTGGCAATAATGGTGGCAAATGGGGCTATATTGATACGACTGGACAACTTATTATCCACCCTCAATTTGTTGATGCCGGATTCTTTACCGAAGGATTAGCCTCTGTTTCTTATAAAGAAGAAGAAAACACAAGAAACAAATGGGGCTTTATAGATAAAGAAGGGAAATTTGTCATCGAACCGATTTTTGATTATGTGCATCCTTTTAACGATGGTATGGCAATGGTAAGAATAGAAGACAATAAAGGGAATGAAAAGTATGGATTTGTTGATAAGACAGGCAAATTAGTAATCAAACCTAAATTTTCAAATGCACAAGATTTCTCGGAAGGTTTAGCGATGGTTACGGTTAGAAACAAAGAAGGGTATATAGACAAAACCGGTAACATGGTTATTCAACCACGTTTTTTTCAAGCTATTGATTTTTCGGAGGGATTGGCAGGTGTTAGTGTTGAGGAAGACGGATGTGCGTTATGGGGATTTGTTGACAAAAACGGTGAATTTGTTATCGAACCTCAATTTGACGACGCAAACGATTTTCACGAAGGTTTGGCATTAGTAACTGCTGGAGAAGATGAAGAGGGTGATGGGGGAAAATATGGATTCACTGATAAAACGGGAGAATATGTCATCGAACCTCAATATGACTATGCACGTGAGTTTTCCGAGGGTTTAGCCTGTGTTAATGTAGGTGGTTCCTATGATTTTAGAACTGGCGTTTTTAATGGGGGCAAGTGGGGATTTATCAATGACAGAGGCCAATATGTGATTAAGCCAAAATTTGATGATGCAAATGATTTCGTTGAAGGTTTGGCATATATTAATGTTGGATGTTCTTTTGATGAAGAGAGTGGAGAAAATACAGGAGGTAAGTGGGGGTATGTTGACAAAGAGGGGGGTGTTTTCTTTATTGATGACTAGTTTCTTCGTTCTGAATTTGGATGACTATGCACGCTATGTGTTCAAACATTAAGATAAGTGACTTGGAAATGCCGAATAACTGTCACGCTATATTAGGACATATTAAAATCGGTCATTCATCACAGTTATGAAGACTAGAGTTTTATAAAATTGATTTTTTTGTAAAAAATGTAGTATGTCTGAAACAATCAAAAATCAAATCAAAAAAGTCCTCGAAGCACATCGAGACAACATTGCTTTTGTGATAGGGAATGGTATAAATAGATATTTTTCCCCTGACAATTGTTTGTCTTGGGAACGCTTAATTAAGGACCTATATGTTCAATATGTAGGAACAAATGACATTCCCAATAAAGAAAATAATGAAAATGAACTTGCCGTTACATTTACAGAATTATTTGATTTGATAGAATTGCAATATTATACCAAAGACGAATCTCCATTTGAAATAATGTTGAAACGTTTTGATAACGACGATTCCTTTAAAAAGACTTCAAACTTGACATCAAAAATGGAGCTTATTGCTTCTAATCCAAAAATAAGAAAAACACCATTGTCATTGAAGTCAATCAGTAATTTACTGGAGACTGATGAGACGTATCAATCTCTCATAGCAACGAGTAGACAATGGTGTGAGAAAAATATGGAAGATGCTCATAATATGACTGATAGTGAATGCTTACACAGTTTTATGTTTAATGCCTCAAACAACACGAAAATCAGCATCTACAAGAACCTTATTAAAAAAACTGTTGTCCAACGATTCTCCTCACAAAAGTTTAGTGATGAAATGTCATCTTTTATGGATAAAATCAAAGCTATGAATGCACCTGTTTTAACCACGAACTATGACTCCTTGATGAGTAATTCACTATGTCTTTCTTTCCATAAAATGGGAAAAGATGTTACTGCATTCTATCCGTGGAATGTTTATTATAGTGACAGAGAAATATTGAATCCCTCTTCAGGTTTTGGAATCTGGCATATCAATGGTATGATAAAGTATTTCCAAAGCATAAAATTAGGAATAAGTGATTATATGGGGAATGTTGAACGTGCAAGGAGGATGATTCATTCAACCGATTTTAATGATTTGTATAATGGAATTCCAGGAGGACGGATAAATCAAAACTGGTTACATATCATTTTTACAAAAAACTTGTTTATTTTTGGTCTAAAATTAGAAGAAAATGAGGTGTTCCTTCGGTGGTTGTTAATACAAAGAGCAAAGTATTCCAAGTTATACCATAGAGAATTGAAAGGTTGGTATGTCGATACGGATATAGAAGCTGGTAAAAAGTTCTTTTTGGAAAAGGTTGGGATAAACACAATAAACTTACAAGATTCACAGGATTTTAAAAATTTATATGAATCGTTTTAGATGCTTATTTCCTATGGTCACTTCTATTTGGACCACTTAAAATTGATTTATTGTGCATTTATAAAATATAAAAGAAAGAAAAACGCGGTCGTATTGTCTGGCCGCGTTTTTCTTTACCTTAACACCACAACAATGATAGATGCGGCTACAAGCCCGTTAGATGCAGTTTAAATGGATAACGTACCCTATTGCCCTAAAAGATAATTTAATAATAGAACAAATATTCCAAATCAAAACATATCAGATTGGCAATTCGTTGTAAAGATTCCACAACTTTGGAAAGACAGCTATGCGGCACTCTCGTTCTTTATCCTATAACTGATTATTTTGATATTTTATCTGATAAGAATGTCTGTGTATCTTTAAACAGTTTTATTAACTCATCTAACTTAGTTGAATCATTTAATCTGGAAGTAAAATTGTTTTTATCTTTTTCTATTGCATCTACGGTAATAGTCCAACTTTGATAAGTCGGACTATCTGTTGGCGAATATTGAAATCCAATATAACAACCTCCTCTTGTCCTTAAACGTAAAATAGATAAATCATCAGGCTTGGTTGCTAAATGGTTTTCTTTAAAATATGTCAAAAATTGAATTATTGTTTCTATTTCATTAAAATCTATAAAATTACTAGCATATTTTGTTTCTCCATAGTCATCATTTATAACGATTACCACACCACCTATTTTTGTACTGTTCTTCAAATCAGTAACAACTATGCCTGTTATGTGAAGTTTAGCACCTGTACCCGAAATAGTTCCTATACTATGTCTATTTTCAAGAAGAGCAACTCCTTCCCTATTTAAGAACATTTCAACATTACTCTTTTTGTCAGGGGCAGAATTAGGCGATACTTGACAAAACGAACAAAAAGAAATAACTAACAATAGCACTAATGTAAAACCTTTTCTCATAATTTTATTATACTATTTTATGTGGCAAAAATACAACTTTTTTCAAAAGTGCAGTTTGTGGAATTTATGGGTGCTCAAATTATTTGTATCTTTGTCAGTTTTATGGAAAAGAAACCTTTGTGGGTATTTGAGTGGTGCATTTTTCACCCTAAAAAATTGCACCGCCACGATAAGAAAGCGTCATCCTGCTAACCCTTACACCGTGTATTCATTTAATTGACTGTGCGTATTTTGCTGGCACTCAATTTTATGCAAGGTAATGAAATGAATACAAACAACTGCACAATATGGGTGATAACGGTGAAACGAGTCTTGTCCGGTCCGCCAAAGAAAGTAGAGATGTAATGAATTGCGTCTCTACTTTTTTTTACGCCCCCCTAACACCCACCTTCGCAAGCATATCGCAAGTACTTCGCAAGCCCAAGCCAAGCACTTTTGCTTGGCAACCCCTTGGCAACCCCTTGCCAACCCCTTGCCAACCCCTTGCCAACCCCTTGCGAAACCCTTAAGCGTGCTGAAGAGCCCCAACAAGCTTTTTTCTTTACAAACATGCCGCAAAAATAAACCTCAAAATCTTCTTTCTTGAACTGAAAATTTCGTGGTTTTGCAGACTAATTTGATTTGACAAGTCCAGAGACGGATATACTGTAAGTCATTGCCAAGTCACTGTTTATGATGATGACCGCAATGTGTATTATGAATATCAAGGGTTTGGTTTTCTGAATGCCACCGTGCTCAACTCCCTAGGTGACGAACTTGGCGAATGTTGTTCGAAGAGGTTGGACACGTTTGACTATAATAAAACGTTGTTCAGCTACCGCTACGACAAGCACGGCAAATGGACGCACTCCTGTGAGGAAGGGAAGCTGTACGGCCGCTGTAAAATTCGGTATTATTAATTCTTAATTCTGCATTCTTAATTATCCTTCACGCACCGCACCGAGTGCCCGTAACATTTATAATCCAAATAATTGTACCCTTCAGTCTTGAAATCGTATATGGTGCAGCACCAAGCCTCTATTCGGCTGAAATTGTCGGCACTCCAAAAGGCGGTTTGCATACCGGCATGATGATAACCGTTTTCGGTGTAATCTCCAGCTGGAATAGCGTCAAAGCCAACTGTTGCCTTTGGATTAGCCTCGTAGGGCTCCCAAAGTTGGGTGAATGCCTTCATCATCTCGCCTGCAACAGGATGGCCGCCCACAGTCTGGAAAAGCGTTTCCCAGTCACTGTTATCCGGCAGATGCCAACCTTCTGGGCAAATCCCCCTGACTGGTTTCGGAAATGATTTGCTGCTATTGTGATGACCGGGAAGGTCCAGAGCCGCAGTCCAATTGTAAAGGAGTCCATATCGGCTGTTGTCTGGAATTGCATAATATGCGGCATATTCCGGCTGGGTGGCGGAAAACACCGGATTTACACGCCAATGTTTTCCTGTCGGTGAAGTCTCGCAACGCATGTTCTCCGCCATCCAACATTGTGATCCGATCTGCACGGTGCGATAAGTGTTGCCCTGATGGTCTTTCACAATCGGGGAAGAGGGACAAAAAGAAAAAAACCGCGTTTGATCCGACTGGGCTGAAAGGCCAACATCCCATAGCGTCATCACCAATAAGAAAAGGGTATGTTTCAAAAAATTACAATTCATCCGTTTTATAGAATAAAAATAAGGAATATTGTTGAAAATATTCCTTATGAAAAATTATTTGATGTATTCCAGATTCGGAATTAGTACTTGGTCAATGACTCGAATTTATCCAGGTTCTTGAGGGCGATAGCCGTACCGCGGGCAACGGCGCGCAACGGATCCTCCACCACATGCACAGGCAGCTGGGTGATTTTGTTGAGACGCTTGTCAAGACCACGGAGAAGCGATCCGCCGCCGGCAAGATAGATACCGGTTTTGAAAATATCAGCGGACAATTCAGGAGGAGTCACATTCAACGCCTGCATGACCGCATCTTCAATGGAGTTGATGGAGTTGTTGAGAGCAGCGGCGATTTCCTGATAATTGATCATGATACTGCGCGGGATACCGTGCACCAAGTCACGTCCGAAAACCTGATAATCGGCCGGCGGATTATCAAGATGCGTGATAGCTGCACCCACGTTGATTTTGATTTGTTCAGCCGTAGGAATACCGATATCAAGGTTATGCTCGCGACGCATGAACTCCTTGATGTCAGTGTTGAGGCGGTCACCTGCAACCTGCACGGACTTCTTCGACGCAATGGAACCCAAGGCGATGACAGCCACCTCGCTGGTGCCGCCACCTATATCGATAATCATGTTACCATTGGCATCCAAGACATCAATACCGCTGCCTATGGCCGCCGCCATAGGTTCATAAATCAGACGCACCTCTTTGGCACCCGCCTGTTCTGCAGACTCGCGCACGGCACGTTCCTCCACCTCCGTGATACCTGACGGAATGCAGATAATCATCTTCATGGCCGGGGTAATGAACGAATGCTTGGTGTTGGTCATCTTGATGAATTCACGCAACATCAACTCAGTCGGCTGGAAGTCAGCAATCACGCCATTACGCAACGGACGAACCGTGTATATCTCGCCTGAGGTTTTACCATCCATCATCAACGCCTTTTTTCCCACAGCCACCACAGACTTCGTTCGCGAATCTATGGCAATGATGGAAGGTTCATCCACCACCACCTTGTTTTCGTGCAAAATAACGGTGTTGGCAGTACCCAAATCTATAGCTATCTCTCTAGTAAATAATGAAAACAATCCCATTTTATATCTTCTTTTTATAAACTTGCAAAAATATAAAAATTATTGTGATAATACGATTTTTTGCATAAAAAGTTACATTTTTAGACTTGAGACTTAAGACTTTGGACTTTTGGGGGAATTTGGACACTGCTGTCGTTTACACAGATTTTTTTTACTTTTGCCGTTTCAATTGATAATTTCAAAGTGTTAATAATCAGGTTTATGAAAATATTATTGTTCTTGTTGATATACGGTTTGCTTGCACCTAATGACGGAGCGTGGATGTTGCGGCTCTTTTCGTGCAATCGTCCGATGGAAGTTGCGTATGAGGAGCCCACTCCCGACACCCTCACACTGATGTTCATCGGCGATGTGATGTCGCACAGTCCGCAGGTGGATGCCGCACGGTTGGCAGACGGCACCTACGACTATGCGCCTTGCTACCGCTTCCTCGCACCGTACATCGCCTCAGCAGACATTTGCATCGCCAACATGGAGGTGCCACTCGCAGGTTCGCCTTACACCGGTTACCCGCAGTTCTCCTGTCCCGACGCGATGATGTCGCAACTCTTCGATGCCGGCGTCGATGTCTTCCTCACCGCCAACAACCACACCTGCGACAAGGGGGCGAAGGGCATCCGCCGCACCATCCAGGTCATGGACAGCCTCGGCATCCCGCACACGGGTACCTGGCTCGACAGCACCGACTACTTCCAGCGCAACCCGTTGATTATCGACAAGAACGGCTTCCGCATCGCTGTGTTGAACTACACATACGGCACGAACGGCATTCCGGCTCCCAATCCTTTTATTGTCAATATGTTAGATTCAACCGAAATCGCCCGTGACATTGCCCGTGCCCACGAACTGAAGGCCGACTACATCGTGGTGATGCCGCATTGGGGTATCGAATACGAGCGGAAACAGAACAAAAAGCAAGAGATTTACGCCAATTACATGTACGAATGCGGTGCCGACATGGTGATCGGCGGACATCCCCATGTGGTGCAGCCCATCACATTGGATAACAAAAACGAATATGGTGTAGCTCAACGCGTTACCGCTTACTCGTTAGGCAATTTCGTTTCCAATCAGCGCAAACGCTACACCGATGGCGGCATTATCGTGAAATGCCAGCTAGTTCGTGATACCAACGGGGTAATTCAAATCACGGATTACGAATACATGCCGTACTGGGTTTATAAAGGAACATGCCAAGGGAAGTATCAGTACCACATCCTCCCGGCCAAGCACGCCGTTGAAAATTGCGTATGGTATGACATCCACGGTGCGGATTCCGTGGCATTGAATCTATTCTACAACGACACTAAATCGCTGATTGACAGCGTTCCTGAATCGAATTTCGATTTTACTTCATCGATTCGATAACGCCTTTGACCTCATCGCCGGCTTCCTCCACGGCATTTTGGAAATCCTGGAGAATCAACCGGGCTTTGGCTTGGGCAAAGTAACCTTTGCATTCGCTTTTCAGCTCGTTCACGTGGGAGGTTTCCTCGCCAGTAAGCTCTTTTTTCTCCACTTTCGCCACATATTTCTCGAAAGAGGCCTGCGCTTTGTCCAGTTCTGATTGGGAATAGTTTTGGTATTCCTGCTCCACTTTGGCTGTGAATTTCTCCAAATTCTTGATTTTATGAGATTTACTGCTGCATACCAGCACAATGATGACTAAAATGGCCACCACCACCAACGCTGCAATAATAATCGGAAGTTTGTTTTTATTTTCCATATTGAAATGATTTTATATTGTTTTAATTTTTCCTATAGCAAGTCTTCAATAACCCATAACCTATAACCCATAACCATTACTAGAACCCTGTCCAGAACATCTCCCAAATCTTGTGTTCCATCTCCTGCCAGGTCTGGCGGGTGGCACCGGCAAAATCCGCACTGTACTGGTTGAGCAACTTCTGGGCTTCTTCCTTCTTGCCTTCATTCAGCAAGTTAACAGCTTTCTTCTCTAAGGCGGGCAGCTCTTCGAAGGCTTTGTCTTCGTAGCGCATGATGTTTTCCATCATCATCTTCTTAGTGCGGCCCCAACGCACTTGCGCGAGCTTATTGGCTTTGCGGTAATGCCACAGCACTGCGTTCTCGTTGTAGCGGAAATGGCCGCACACTTCGAAGCCAACAGGCATCTTCGTGGCACCGGCGTAAATCGGGATGCGCGGACTTTGGCCGGGATTCTCCACCGAGAACCAGCAGAGACCGCCTACCTCGTCGGGAAGCCAGTCGCGGCACTGCATGATGAACGAGTAGGAGCACCACGACATCGCCACACCACGGTAGAAAGTCACGGTGCCTGGATTCAGGAAGTTGTACATCGCGCGCTCGTTGCCGTCCATCCACGGGTTGGCGTTCGGGCAGATGATGGTGTCCTTGTAGGGGTTGCCATCCTTGTCCTTGCGGTTCACCTCCATCTTGAGATTACCGATTTGGTCAAGCACCGTACCTTCGTATGTAGCTCTGAATAAAGCCATCACATCACGCACATCGACTTTTTTCTCTGGCTTTACAGAAAAAGGAAGCGATTCGGCGTTGAGATCGAGTTTCAAGGAAGGAGCGAGTTCGTTGAAGATGTACCATTCGCGTTCCTTGTGGTTTTTGCCCTCCGCGTAGGAGGCGTTGAAGGCCTTCCACCAGAGGAAATCACCTTTGCCATCCCACAATCCGTATTTTTTTGCCACCTTTTCGATATTATCGGAACAAAGGAAGTTGTTTTTATCCTTGCGGTTCAGTTTGCCGATACGGGGCACATTGCAGCTCACGGCCACCTCGTCATCGGGCACACGCTGTGCCACCCACATTCCGCCGATCACGTCGGGACCCTCGCCGAGGATTTCCATCTGCCACACTTCGTTCTTATCCGCAATGGTGATGCACTCGCCACCATCGGCATAGCCGTATTGTTTCACCAAATCGCCAATCAGCAGGATAGCCTCGCGAGCCGTTGTACAACGCTGCAGGGCAACCCGTTGCAGCTCCTCAATCATGAACATGGCATTCTCGTTCACCAAGGTGTCGGGACCGGAAAAGGTACTCTCGCCCATAGCCAACTGGTGCTCGTTCATGCAGGGGTAGGCGGTGTTCATGTAGGCGTATGTGTGTGCGGCTTCGGGAATCTCGCCGGCAAGCACGAGGTTCTCCATACTCTTGGCCGTTTCCGTGTGCATCGTTCCCTTATAGACCTTGTGCATCGTTCCGGGTTTGTGGTCGGCGGCCGGCTCGATGGTCACCCACGTGCGGTATTTGCTGTCGCAGGTGTGCGAAGTAATGACGGAGCCGTCGGCGGAAGCCTTCTTGCCCACCATAATAGAGGTGCAGTTTGCGCCCACAAGCTCTTCGTTTTGGGCGAATCCAAAAAGGCAAAACACTACAACCCCGATTGTCAATAACAATTTCTTCATATTATTCTGATTTAACTTCAACATTAAACATTCTTTTTGTTTTATACTCTAAATCACGCTGCAAAGATAGCAAATTTGTATCTTTCACAACATCCAAAAAAAGCGTATCTTTGCCGTCTTTTTCAGAATAGATTATAATCAATAATAACCCAATGAAAAATAAAGTCATCGTCGCTGTTTTCAGCATGTTAGCCATTGGAACTACCCTTTTCGCGCAGTCCCCGAACAAGCACTATCAGCAGAACAAAACCAAAATGGACCAGCTGCTCAACGCCATCAACTCCATGTATGTGGATTCGGTGGATTTCGACCCGTTGGTGGATAAGTCCATCAACGAGATGCTCAAGGAGTTAGACCCACATACGGCCTATATTCCGTCCAAGGACGTGGCTGCCATGACCGAACCGCTGCAGGGTTCCTTCGACGGCATTGGCGTGACCTTCCAACTCATCAAAGACACCATCAACGTGATGGAGGTCATCATTGACGGACCATCGGAGAAAGTCGGCATTATGGCGGGCGACAAGATTATCAAGGTTGATGACACGGTGGCCGTCGGCAAGGACATCAGCAACGACTGGGTGCGGAAGCATCTGCGCGGCAAAAAGGGCTCCAAAGTGAAAGTCACGGTGGTGCGCGGCCGTAAAAAAGAGCCCATCGACTTCACCATCACCCGAGGCGCCATCCCGATGTACAGCATCAATGTCAGCTTCATGGCCGACTCCGCCACGGGTTACATCAAACTCGAACGGTTTGCCGCCACTTCCACCACGGAACTCAAAAAGGCCATCCGCAGTCTGAAAGAACAGGGCATGAAGAATTTGATTCTCGACCTGCGCGGCAACGGCGGCGGCTACCTCAACGTGGCTTTCGAGATCTGCGACCAGTTCATCTCCGGCAAACGCATGATTGTCTATACCGACAATTTCCGCAAAACGGGCGAAAAATACTTCTCCTCTGAAGAGGGCCTTTTCGAAGAGGGCAAACTGATTGTACTCGTAGATGAGAATTCCGCTTCCGCTTCCGAAATCACCTCCGGGTGCATCCAAGATTGGGACCGTGGATTGATTGTCGGACGCAGGACTTTCGGTAAAGGATTGGTACAGAAACCGCTGCGTCTTATCGACCAGTCAGAGGTACGTCTCACCATTTCCCACTACTACACCCCGACGGGCCGCTGCATCCAGAAACCTTACGACGACGGTTTGGATGCATACTTCAAAGATTTGCAGACGCGCGCCAACAATGGCGAGTATTATACCGCAGAGAACATCAAATTCCCTGATTCCCTGAAATATAAAACGCCAAAGGGCCGTGTGGTTTATGGCGGTGGCGGCATCATGCCCGACATCTTCATCCCGCTGGATACCACCAAATACTCCACCCTCTACAATGAAATCGCCAGAAAAGGCGTGTTTGGCAGCTTCTCCGTCGATTATCTGGAAAACAACCGCGACGCGTTATTGAAACAGTACCCGAAATTTGAGGATTTCCAAAAGAATTACAAAATCTCCGATGATTTCTACAAGGAATTTATGGCTTTTGCCAAAGAAGAGGGCGTGAGCGACAAGGCTTCTTTTGTTTTCAGCGACTATGCCAATGCCTTCATCAAAGAAAACAAAGAGAAACTGGATTCTCTCTACAAAAGCGCGGAAGACTTTGACCAACAGACCTTTGACACGATGTTTTCCAACTATATCCACAAGACATACGCGGAGATGCAGCATCTGCGCAACGAGGAACACGCCGCCGAGTTCATCAAAGAATATCTGCGCTTTGAAATCGCCCGCGGGTTGTATGGCTACGGCGACGCTTACCGTGTCTTCCTCGAAAGCGATGACACTTTCCAGCAGGCTGTGGAGATTATGAACAACAAGAAGATCTTTAAAAAGTATAAGGTTGACTCTGGAAAATAGCTATTAGCTTTTGGCTTTTGGCTTTCCGCCAATAGCTAATAGCTAATAGCCAATAGCCAACAGCCAATAGCCAATAGTTAGTTCAACGCTTTTTCGCGCAACGAGTTGAACCCATCCCCTAAGGTTTCGGAAGCATCCAGAATGGTGACGAAGGCGTTAGCGTCAATTTCATGGACAAAATGGATGAGTACAGGCAGTTGCTTGCGCGAGATGGAAGTGAAGATAATCTTTTTCTCATCGTGGTTGTACATGCCTTCACCGTTGAGATAGGTACCACCGCGGTCTAATTCATCAAAGATGCGTTGCCGTATTTCCTCGTACTTGTCGGAAATGATGAGTACCGCCTTGTTGGCGCGGAACCCCATAATGACCTTGTCCATCACAACGCCCGTCACATAAATCACCAGCCACGAATAAAGCGGAATAGTCCAGTCTTTGAACGCGACAAGGGCGAGGAGTACAATGGTGGAATCCACACAGATAAGAAGTGTGCCTAACGGAATGTGCTTGATGTACTTGCCCAAAATCATGGCGATGATGTCGGTGCCGCCTGAAGTGGCGCGGGTCTTAAAAATAAGACCCAGTCCAATTCCTATGATGACACCGCCGCACAACGCAAGAATAAAGGTGGCCGAAGGATCCGGAGTCATGGGATCACCTGGCAGCGAAATCAACGGTTCATAGCCATAAACCTTCTCCCAAAGTGAGATGAAAGCGGGTAGCGAGATCACTCCCACGAGCGTTTTCGCTCCGAACCTGGGCCCGAGCCAAAGCGTACCGATGAGCAACAGCGGCAGGTCGAGGCAGATGCCGGACAGACCGATGGGGAAGTTGAACACGTGGTGCAGGATAATGGCGATACCGTAAACCCCACCGGGCGCCAGTTTCAGCGGCGAAATGAACACCACAAAACCAATAGACATGATGAATGTGCCCAAAATAATCAGGGCGTAGGTTTTAAAAAACTCAATCCTCTTTTCTCGTGACAATTCCATATTTGTTTTTCCAAAATAATTCAAAAATTACCGACCCACCACCCGGTTCAGACGCTGGGAGATGATCTTTTTTAACTGGATGATTTTGTTCAGCTGATTCAGAGCAAGAGCTATGTCTTCTTCAGCCAATTCCTTATTTTCCAAAATTTTATGTATGGTTTCCGCATCCTTTTCCAAAATTCTCAATTTCAAGGTGAGCAGAATGTTCTGCACCTCATTCTGTAATGCGCGGATATTGTTGCGCGTGGTATGCGTATGAATGTCGTATTTATCTTTCCAACGCGTGCTGTATTTGGGTTCCTCCACTGGAATATTCTGAATCACAAACTCGCTGATCTGCGGATTGTCCGACAACGTGAAATTGCGGATAATCTGATCCTGGTTGCCGATATAGGAAGCCCAATCCACATACTGGTTGAAAATCTTTTCCAATAAGGGATAGTGAAAGCGGATGTCCTCTTTGGCCATCTCGTTGCAGACATATTGATCGACTCGCAGTCCGTTCGCATGCGATTCTTCACTCTGCCCGACCTCATAAATCACATAGTTACCGTAGTTCAACATCAACAGAATCAAATCCTTCTCCGCTTCAAACAGTAAATCAGTCTGTTGTGAGAGTTCAGGGTGCTTTTTGGTTTCGATAAGGTCGGGAGTTTCCTGCTGATCTGCCGTGACGGGCACGGTAACACCTTGCTGTTGCCCTTGCTGCTGTTGTTGCTGTTGCGCTATCCGGCTCTGCTCCTTCGTTTTTTCCCACACAAAACGGCGCAGATTCATATTGAGGTCGTTCTCCGACAAATCGAACAGTTTCGCGCACTCCTTCACGTAAAACGCCCGCTCGATGTTGTCCTTTACACAACTGATGGATTTCAGAATCTCGTTCACCATGGAGGCGCGTTTGATGGGGTCGTTGCCCGCCTCTTTCGACAAGATATCCGCCTTGAAGAGCAGAAAATCTTTGGATTCGGAAGCAAGATAGTCTTGTAACTCGCTGTCACGATGTTTTTTGGCGAAAGAATCAGGATCTTCGCCATCGGGAAGCAGACAAACACGTATTTTGAGTCCCTGCTCTAACAGCATATCGATGCCGCGCATGGAGGCCTTGATGCCCGCCATGTCGCCGTCGTAGAGCACCGTGATGTTCTGGGTGCGCTTGGTGATCATGCGGATCTGGCCTTGCGTGAGCGAAGTGCCGGAAGATGCCACCACGTTCTCCACCCCCGATTCGTGCATGGAAATCACATCGGTATAACCTTCCACCAAATAGACGTTTTGCTGCTTGTGGATGGCGTTTTTGGCGAAATAGATGCCGTAAAGCGTGTCACTCTTGTGGTAAATCGTGTTTTCGCGTGAGTTGACGTACTTTCTCGGATCTTTGCCGTCTTTTTTCAAAATACGCCCACCGAAGCCGATAACCTTGCCAGCATCGTTATGGATGGGGAAAATCACACGCCCACGGTAGATGTCATACAGCTTTCCACTCTGTGACTTGCCCGTCAGACCCAATTCTGTCAGGTATTCCTCTTTATACCCTTTCTCCAATGCTGCCTTCGTGAAATTGTCCCAGCCATCGGGACAATAACCGAGCCCGAATTTGTCGATAGTTTCGTCCTTGAAACCGCGCTCCTTCAGGTAGGCCATGCCCATGAGCTTTCCCTCCTCGGTGTTGCGCAGCTGTTCCATAAAGTACTTCTGCGCAAACTCGTTGACTATCAGCAGACTTTCGCGCAAACTACGCTGTTGCCGTTCCTCGTCGCTTTCGTTACGCTCATATTCCAAGGGGATGCCATATTTTTTGGCCAGATATTCAATGGCTTCGGGATAGGTCATCTTTTCATGCTCCATCAGGAATTTGACGGGATTGCCCGCCGCATCGCACACGAAGCACTTGTAAATGCCGAGGCGCGGGCTCACATGCAACGAAGGATTCTTGTCATCATGAAAAGGACAAATACCCACAAAATCCTGTCCTTGCTTGCGCAAAGAGACAAAATCGCCGACCACCTCCTCAATACGGACGGCGGCCATCACACTGTCTATGGATTTCTGCTTGATCATTGCGGCAAAAATACGTTTTTTTTAAACTTGCGGATTTTATTTGTATTTTTGCACTCTTTTTGAAAGAAACGATGAAGAAAACAGGTTTATATTTCGGCTCGTTCAACCCGATTCACGTCGGGCATTTGATTATTGCCGAATATCTGCTGGAACATTCTGATTTACAAGAGCTTTGGTTCGTGGTATCACCGCAGAATCCGTTGAAGAAGAAAGCGTCGCTTTTAGATGACCGGCAACGGTTGCATCTCGTGAACTTGGCCATCGGCGACGACCTGCGTTTCCGGGCCTGCGACATCGAGTTCTCGCTCCCGAAACCCTCCTACACGAGCTACACCCTCCAAGTGCTGCGCGAACAATACCCGCAGCGCGAGTTCTGCCTCATCATGGGCGAAGACAACCTGCAGACCTTCACGAAATGGTTCAACTACGAGTACATTCTGGAAAACTACCACCTCTACGTCTATCCGCGTCCCGGTTACGACGGCGGCGACTTCCGCACGCACCCGCACGTACACCTCGTTGATGCGCCCCTGATGGCCCTCTCCTCCACGATGATTCGCGACAACATCAAAAACGGCAAGTCCGCACGCTATATGATGCCCGAGAAAGTGTTCCAGTATATTGATAATGAAGGTTTTTACAAATACATCTATTAACAAATGTAATATAGTCTCATCGTCATGAAAAAGCTCTTAACATCAGCACTTTTCCTACTTGCCCTGCTCGCCGCACACGGGCAATACATGTCCTTCTTCGGTGACAGCACATGGAAATACCAGTACACCCTAATCACCCGACCCCCTGAGGATTATTTGGAGTACCCTCCGGAAACCCCGAACGATTTGGGAGTGTATTGCATTACTCGGTCTGCCTGCTTCAACAAAGATGATATTCTCAATACGAATCTTCTGCCCTATTCACCCCAATATTATGATCAATACGTATCGGGCTATTTTAACTCGTGCCATGATCATGATGATGAAATATTATCTGATACATGGCAAGGATCTGGCCTTTTGTACGAGGATACTGTGCAGGGGCGTTTATTTGACATGGGCTACTTAATATGCGACCTGTCTTTGTCGGAAGGGGACACGTTTGTTCATAAAGGTACTTGTAACTATTGGTATGAACCAAAATATTGGCCTACTGGTCCTTCGTGGAATCCGACTTTTCATGAAATACAAATTGACACAATACGTATTGGAATGATTGTGGACAGTGTTCGGTATCTTGCAGGTAGGAAAACGATATTCCTCTCGTTGCTTGACCACCAGGACGATTACTTTTTCGGCACCGGAAACTATGGGCTTTTGGATGATTACCACCTCTCCATCCGTTTTATTGAGGGCATCGGACCGACGTATGGATTGTTGGATTGGGAGTGCTTTTCAGCAAACTTATATATCACGCAAACTTTTTTTTATTATTTATCCCCCCCTCTTGGTCTTCTGCAATGTATGTACAAGGACGACTCGTTGGTTTATATGGCCCATGAGAGTTTGGGCTGTGACCAGTCCTGTTTCGGATTTCTAGAGAGCATTTCTGAATTTTCACACTCATATGTAAACCTTTACCCGAATCCGGCCACACAATATGTGGTGTTGGATATGAGCACAGGCGAGGAGATGGACGGTATGGTCGTGATTACGGATATGCTGGGAAGACACTGTTTCCAACAAAAAGCGGAGGGTGCTAACATTCGCATTACCGTTGCAGACCTGCCTAATGGAATGTATTTTCTGACTTATACGGATGGGAATAGGAAGGTCACTAGGAAATTTTTAAAGAAATAAGCGATGAGAAAGAATATTTATTTGTATGGTTTTCTAATAGTCGTTTGCTTGTTTAATCTTCTGAAAAGTATCGGCCAGCCCAATCAGACAGAATTTGACAATTATATAACCATTTCCAACGGACAGTTTTGGGACGGCAATTCCCATTTTTATCCAGTTTGCGTCAATTATTTGGTTGAGTACCTGAGTGATAGGTCCGATCCATACTCTCCTGCTTATTACATTTCTCCCCTCCTCAGTTACAGTAATATCAAAAGGTATCATTATGATACCTTTCGTCATGGCTTTCCTGTCGATACAAGCGAGCACTGGGGTTACGGGAACGATGGAGCTACGGAACGTGATTCCGCAGGGATAAAATTGGAGAATGATTTGAGAAGAATGGATTCCTTAGGGTTCAATGTGGTGCGATTGGCACCTACTGCAGGTTGGAACGGTTCTTTTCTTTACATTCCTACGGGGTCATACGCCAAATATTTTGAATTGACTGATTCCCTGATAGCAAAATGCGCCCGGCACAACCTCAGGGTCATTTTAGTGCTGGGCGACAAGGCACAGTGTTACGATCAGTTTGACCAATATTGCGTTTATCTGGACAGTGTGAGCCGGCACTACAGCAACAACAAGACCGTAATGGCATACGTGGTGTATATGGAGCCGGGATGGAAATGGGAAAACCATCACAAAAACGATAAGATTATGATTTCCAACTGGTCACGGAAATGGTATTATACAATTAAGAAAAATGCTCCTAATCAATTGGTTACTTACGGATTGGATGGACTTAATAACGTACTTTTTTGGGATCCCTCCGCATTAACCTATGATTTCCTGACTATGCATTTCTATTATAAGTCCAAAGATCCTGATTCGTCCAGCATGGCACTTCATACCTCCTTAAAATGGATGAACGAAAACATAGATGATGTATGGGTGTTGGGAGAAACTGGCTTTAGTGGGACAAGCATAGATACGTGTCTTGGCGACCCCTTGACAGGAAGTGAAGAAGACCAGCTGCAATATATTAATTTTTCCATTCAAATGTCGGTGGGGTGCGGATGTAAGGGGTATGCTTGGTGGCAGTATCAGGATGTGGGATGGGGAAAATGTTTTGGAAATAATTTAGGATTATTGACAAGGTATCGTGAGGAACGGTTCAAAAGCAATTATTCCCCTTTTCTCATTTTTTCTTCACCCTATATTCCATCATATTTATGCACGAGACCGGGCAATTACTACAATTTTTACGGATATTCGTATGAAAAAGTTCATGGAGTGGTCAAAAACGAAAATTCCAATCCGATAAAAGATGCCTTGGTTTTGGGGTGGTCAAATTCCAATAAAACGAAATATTCCACGTTTACCAACAGTCAAGGAGAGTACACCATTTATGCCCCAAAAGACACTGCTATTAGCTTAGTGTGGATTTCCCAAAAAGGATACACTTCACCATTTTTTTTCCACATAAATAATCCACTTGAAAACACAACCCTCACCCGCATCAATTATAACGGTTGGAAGAAGAACTGGACGAATCACGATTATCCGATTCAAGGCGATAATTTTGTGGTCAGAAGTCCGGACACTGTTGTAGTTGGGAACTTTTGCGGTGACGAAGCGCAAGAATTGCTTGTGGTAAAACCACTCTCTCAAACAGCCTCACTTTACAGCTTTCATATCAACCATTGGGGACTGATTTGGGCTGGTATCATCGGCAACTGGCAAATCGGCAACAATGACAAATTCTATGCATGTGATTTTAACGGTGATGGAATTGATGAATTATTGTGCATACAAAATACTTTTGGGAACTCTTGGGCGAATATCTATCACTATGATTCGCAACATCCCAATAGTCCTTGGCAATATGTTTGGACAAATATGGGAAATGGGCAAATCGGTAATTGGAATTATGCTCCTGGCGATGTCATTCTGTCCGGCCACTTCAACGACTCAACATATTGCTCCATAATTTGTATCCGAAACCAAGGCCATTTAAAAAACGCATTATGTCAGCGATTATATTCCAGTTCATGGACAACATATTGGACTTCCACATCTTTACCTAACGAAACCTATATAGGATCGTGGATTCTTGGCAACCAAGACAAATATTATGTGGGTGATTTTTCGGGTGATGGCATTGACGAACTCCTTTGCGTACAAGCTACCAACGGCACTTCTGACAAGATGACGCTAATGCAGTACAATGCTTCTTGGAGCACGCTTTGGAGCAACAATGGAATCAGTGAGGGTGTGGATATTTGTCCTTATCGAGCAAATTTGCATGTTGGTAATTTTGATTCAGACCGTGCGGATGAACTTTTGGGCATCAACTCTTGGGCAACCAAGTTCGATTTAAACTCTTCTAACCAGTGGAACTGGTCGTGGAGTACTTACGAGTCGGGGAAATTGTCAGACTGGGCTGTGAACCTTGAACACCACGCTTTTTTTATGAAAACCATGACAGATGTGCCAGACTATCTCTTTGTTTTTAGAGGAAATCCAAGAATTGATTTCAAGTTCGATGGATATTCGTTTGATCCGTAAGAATTATTACCCTTTTCATCAACAATAAACCACATTGGACTTTTTTACTATTACATTTGCTATTTTTAAAATTGGACAAATAAAACCACCCACAAAAACAGAAGTAATAATGTCATTCAAACGCTATAACATAGAATATTTGGAAATCATCTCCGCAGGGGCGGAGGGAAAAGCCGTCGGCAAGGTCGATGGTCTCACCGTCTTCGTGCCGTACGCGGTGCCCGGCGACATCGTCGATGTGGAAGTCTATAAACGCAAACGCGGCTACGCGGAGTGCAACCTGCTGGCCATCAAGCAGCCGTCACCCGACCGGGTGGTGCCGCCGTGCGGACACTTCGGTCACTGCGGCGGATGCAAATGGCAGATGCTGACATACGAGAAACAGTTAGAATTCAAGCAGAAACAAGTTGAGGACAACTTCAAGCACCTCGGCAAGTTCGAGTTCCCGCCGCTGATGCCCATTCTCGGGTCGGAGAAAATCTACTACTACCGCAACAAGCTGGAATACACCTTTTCCACGATGCTGTGGCTGACCTACGACGATATGAAACGGCAGGAGCAGGGCGAATTCTTCGAAAACCGCTGTCTCGGATTCCACGTGCCCGGCATGTTCGATAAGATTCTGGATATCAAACACTGCTGGCTGCAGGCGGCCCCGAGCAACGACATCCGGCTCTTCTGCAAGCAGTATGCCATCGAGCACAACCTCGACTTCTACGACCCGCGTCAGCAAAAAGGGCTGTTGCGCAACCTCATCATCCGCACCGCCTCCACCGGCGACCTGATGGTGGTGCTCATCGTCACCAAATACAACCAGGAGGTGAAGGACATGCTCGCCGCCTTGATGGAGCGGTTCCCCGAAATCACCTCGCTCACCTTCGTCATCAACACCAAGCTCAACGACGCCATCTTCGACCTGCCGTTCCACCTCTATGCCGGTCAGGATTACATCACCGAAAAGATGGAGAACCTGCAGTTTAAGGTTGGGCCGAAATCGTTCTACCAAACCAACAGCGAGCAGGCCTACAATCTCTACAAGGTTGTACGTGAGTTTGCTGATATCCAAAAAGATGAAGTTGTTTATGACCTCTTCACCGGCACCGGCACGATTGCCAATTTCGTGGCGCATCAGGCCAAGCGGGTAGTCGGCATCGAGTACGTCGATACCGCCGTGGAGGACGCGAAGATCAACTCCGCACAGAACAACATCACGAACACGGAGTTTGTGGTCGGCGACATGGCCAAGATCTTCACCGACCAGTTCATCGCGCAGCACGGAAAGCCGGACGTCATCATCTCCGACCCGCCGCGCGCCGGCATGCACCCGAATGTCATCGAACAGTTGCTGAAGCTGGAGGTGCCGCGCATCGTCTATGTGAGCTGCAACCCCGCCACGCAGGCCCGCGACCTCACCCTGCTCGACCCAAAGTACCGCGTAGAGAAGGTGCAGCCCGTGGATATGTTCCCGCACACGCAGCACGTCGAAAACGTGGTGCTGCTGAAACTGCGATAGTCACGACAATCCTTTTAGTTGTCCCCAGTTGTCCTGGTTGTCTTCCTTTCCGACGACAACTTGGACAACTGGGGACAACTTTTTTTTCAGAAAAATTATACTTTTGCCGTATCATTCTAAGAACGAATCCTTATGCGAAAAATCATACTCTTTGCTTTTTGCCTCTGTACCTTATCGCTGACCGCCGGGCACGACGGTCCCAAACGCCCCATCAACGGCCTGGCGCACCGTATCCTCGGTGACAAAGACACCTGCTTTATCTTTGTGTGTCAACCCGATACAATAGACTTTTTTCAGGTTGAAGCCGCATACGACCACCACATTCGTATCACTGGCAACAATGACAACTCCTTAGCGGTGGGACTGAACTACTACCTCAAGCACATCGCGGGCGTTCATGTCTCATGGCTGCTTTGCGAACCTATCGAACTACCTGTCTTGTTTCCGACCCCTTCCAAAACCATCCGCAAGGAGGCCCTCGTGCGCGACCGTTTCTTCCTGAACTACTGCACCTACGGCTACACGATGCCGTGGTGGAAATGGCCGCAGTGGGAGCGGTTCATCGACTGGATGGCGCTGAACGGCATCAACATGCCGCTCGCCATCACCGGACAGGAAGCCGTCTGGTACGAGGTGTGGAAAGAGTTCGGGATGACCGACGAGGAAATCCGCAGCTATTTCTCCGGTCCGGCGCACCTGCCGTGGCACCACATGGCCAACCTCGACGGCTTCGGCGGCCCGCTGCCGATGTCGTGGCTGGAGGGACAGAAGGCGCTGCAGCAACAAATCGTCGTCCGCGAGCGCGAGTTCAACATGACGCCGGTGCTGCCCGCCTTCGCCGGACACGTGCCCAAACGGTTCGCCGAGATGCACCCCGAGGCCGACATCCAGCAACTAAGCGCGTGGTGTGGTTTCGAGCCCACCTACTTCCTCAACTCCTCCGACCCGTTCTTCGCCAAGATCCAACAATCGTTCATGGAGAAGGAGATCGCCCTCTTCGGCACCGACCACATCTACGGCGTGGATCCCTTCAACGAGATGGACCCGCCCAGCTGGGAACCCGACTACCTCGCCAACGTCTCCAAAAACATCTACACCTCGTTACAGCAGAGCGATCCCGCCGCCCGCTGGCTCCAGATGACCTGGGTCTTCTACTACAAACGCAAGTCGTGGACCCCCGAGCGGCTCCGCGCCTACCTCACCGCCGTGCCGCAAGACAAGCTCGTGCTGCTCGACTACTTCTGCGAGAAGACGGAGGTGTGGCGCACCACCGAGGGCTTCTACGGACAGCCGTTTATCTGGTGCTACCTCGGCAATTTCGGCGGCAACACCATGTTGGTGGGCAACATCAACGAGCTGGAAAAGAAGCTGGATGCCGCATTGAAGGAGGCCGGACCGAACATGACCGGTATCGGCTCCACGTTGGAGTCCTTCGATGTGAGCCCGCAAATCTACGAGTACCTCTTCGACCGCGCGTGGGAGAACCAACCCGATGTACACAATTGGATCAAGGATTGGAATTTCACAAGAATGGGCACTACAATTCATGAAGACAAATGGCTGCTATTGAACGACAGCGTCTATAAGGACTGGTCGTTTTACGGACTGGGCACGCAGTTGGTGGCGCGGCCATCGTTGGAGGGCCACGGCACTTACTACACTAAACCCTACTACTCCTATAGCAACGACACGCTAAAGAGCATTTGTGCGACATTGGTCAACAAATATTCGTATGGAGTCAGCAGGTTCAGTAGCGGCACCGTCTATAAAGACACCTACAAATACGACCTCGTCAATTTCTTCTCGCAATGGATGGGCAACCACTTCATGGACATCCGCAACGACTTCACGATAGCGTATAAAAACCGTGACATCCAAGAGATGGAACGGCAGGTAGAAATCGCCAACCAGCTATTTACAGATGTCGATACGCTGCTTAACACGCACCCCGCCTTCATGTTGGGGCCATGGATTGAGACGGCACGCGACTGGGGCACTACCGACGAGGAGAAAGACTACTACGAACGACAGGCGCGCACGCTGCTCACCGTCTGGGGCGGTCCCGTGCTCAACGACTACGCTAACCGGATGTGGGGCGGACTCGTCGGCGACTACTATGCCAAACGCTGGAATCTCTTCTTCGAAGCCGTGATCCAAGCGGTGAAAGAGGGCAAGGAGTTCGACGAGAAGGCCTTTGGCGAGGAACTCTCCAAATTCGAGCACAAGTGGACCGAAAGTCACACGAAATACCCCGTGGTGCCGCAAGAGGTGAAACGAAAAGCAGGCGGACTGGCTCCCAAGCACCCCACTTATAATGCCGCATGGGCAATTTACGAGCGGTGGATGGAATAGCAAAGGAAATTTTGACACAAAACCCGCCATCTTGTCACCAGAAATGGACAATTTGTCCACATTTACTGAATTTTGGCACGAAAAAAGGGCTGGCACGCGATTTGCATTATAGGTAGCGTCGCCGATGCGAAAGCGGAGGCGGACAGAAATGAAAAATTAAAAAGTCTAACAATAAAAGAAAGGAGTTCATTATGCTACCAGTAATGTTTAAAAACAATTGGTTTCCTACCATGTTTGAAGATTTCTTGAACAGCGACATCATGCCGCGCACCAACACCACAGCTCCGGCCGTGAATGTTAGAGAAGACGAAAAGGCCTACACGATGGAAGTGGCCGCTCCCGGCATCAAGAAGGAATACTGCCGCGTGAGTATCAACGACGAAGGCAACCTCTGCGTCGCCATCGAGAACAAGATGGAACACAAAGAAGAGGGGAAAAAGCACCACTATCTGCGCCGCGAGTTCTCCTACACGAACTACGAGCAGAACTACACTCTGCCCGAGGACGTGGACAAAGACCACATCGAAGCTAAAGTGGAGCACGGAATCCTCACCATCACCCTGCCGAGAGTGCAGAAAGAGGAACCTAAACTCGCCCGCACCATCGCCATCGGGTAATCTTTTAACCAAAGCCAATGATTTTACGCCGCATTCGCAAGAGTGCGGCGTTTTTTTATGCCTTCAATATTCGTATTTTATGTACCTTTGCAGCCTGAAAAATAACAGTTATGAGCGAAAAGAAAATTGAAACCGCTGCCGCCCTCGGCAACGCATTAGTAGATAAAGTGGACCATTTCCTGCACCATTTCACCAGCTATGCTACAGATCTGGAAGTGGGCATCCACCCCGAGACCTTCGACATCATTCTCGACAGTCCCAGCAAGATCCCTGAAGATTACCGCCGTCACAATATCGCGGATTTCATCCTCACCAACGCTAAAGGCCTATACGAACCCGACGAGAAGGTGATTTTCCAGGTGGCGGAACACTATTTTTAACGATGACACGATAAGGCGATGAAAAACGATGAATGGCGATGAATTGTAGGGGTGTATCGCATACACCCGGCGTATCGCATACACCCGATGTATCGCATACACCCGATGTATCGCAAACGCCCGGCGGACAATAACAAACGACATATTATGGCGAAAGGAAAGAGTTCAGAAAAAACAGTCACATACAGCGACCTCGTAGCGCAAATCAAAAACAAGCAGTTTGCGCCTGTCTATCTGTTGCATGGGGAGGAACCGTTTTTCATTGACCGGCTCTGCAAGATGTTCGAGGAAGGTATCCTGGAACCTGAAGAGCGCGACTTCAACCAAGTGGTGCTGTACGGAAAGGATACGGAAGTGGATATGGTACTGGCCAACGCCAAGCAATTTCCTTTCGGCAGCCCTTATCGCGTTGTGATTCTAAAAGAGGCCAAAGAGCTGAAAAAAATCGAATTGCTGGATTCTTACGTGGAAAACCCAAGTCCGCAGACCATCCTGATTGTCTGCTACAAATATGGCAAACTGAAACAATCCAAAACCTACAACAAACATGGGGTCGTTTTTGTGTCGGAAGGGGTAAAAGACTGGAATCTCGCCGCATGGATTCAGGATCTCGCGAGCCAGACGTTCAACTACAAGCTGAACCCTCAGACCGCCGCCATGCTGAGCGAACACATCGGTAATGACTTGTCCCGCATCTTCACGGAATTCCAGAAATTGCAAGTCGCTTTGCCTGCGGGAAGTGAAATCACACCGGACGTGGTCGAAAAATACATCGGCATCAGCAAGGAATACAACATTTTCGAATTACAGGACGCTTTGGGATCCCGGAATCTGTCGAAAGTCTATAACATCATGCTCAATTTCACGATGCATTTGAAGGACAATCCGAACATCCGCACCATCTCCATGCTGTATTCCTATTATCACAAAATGATCCGCTACCATCTTCTGCCCGACAAAAGCAACGATGCGCTGAAAACCGTTTTCGGCAACTTACCTCCGGGCATTATCGCTCGAAACGTCGGAATCGCCAATAACCACACCCTGCCGCAATTAACCCGAATCATCTCCATATTAAGGGAATACGATGTGAAATCCAAAGGCGTGGATGCCAACAACGACGAAGGGGAGCTGCTAAAAGAGATGATTTACAAGATTACCCATGTGTAAAATGAGAAATATTCGTAAATCTTTTGTAGAGGCGTTTCATGAAACGTCTCTACTGTGTGTGCTGTGCATCATAATGGGTGTTTTTTCTCTAAATGCCCAATCACCCGTTGGTTATTATTCCGCTGCCGAAAACAAAAGCGGCAACGAACTGCGCACGGCTATGCACAACATTATAAAAAGCCACACATCGTTGTCATACAATGAGTTATGGCAGGCGTTCTACACTACAGACGTTAGACCCGACAACGGAAAAGTATGGGACATGTACTCCGACCGCCCAAACGGAACTCCCGCCTATTATTTCACGTTCGGCAGTGACCAATGCGGCAACTACTCCGGCGAGGGCGACTGCTACAACCGCGAACACTCCGTTCCGAAAAGCTGGTTCGGCGGCAGTGTCGCACCCATGTACACTGACCTTTTCCACCTCGTTCCCACCGACGGCTTCGTCAATTCCAAACGAAGCAACCTACCGTTCGGCAAGGTGATCAATGCGACTTGGACCAGCACCAACGGTTCAAAAGTAGGCACTTCCAACATTTCAGGTTATTCTGGATCAGTGTTCGAACCCATCGACAATTTCAAAGGCGATTTCGCCCGCATTTATTTCTACATGGCGGTTTGCTACATGGACAAGAACCTCGGCGTGGAAACGCAGTCCAACTTTTCCGGCGGCGACCTCAAACCATGGGCGAAAGAGCTATTGCTCCAATGGGCCGCCATGGATCCTGTCAGTCAGAAAGAAATCGACCGCAACAATGCCGTCTATCAACTCCAGCACAATCGCAACCCGTTCATTGACCATCCTGAACTGGCGGAGAAGATATTCGGCAACGACTCAAGCCCATTCACTACCGGTATATCATACTATTCCAACCAACATAGATGGAACGTATATCCAAACCCTGTTACTTCAAAAATCAACATCAAATCTATTGATAATCAAACTGATAAATTAACAATTGAGCTTCAAGATATCGCTGGAAGAACACTGCTCACCCAACAATCTGAAAATGTCGATAACTTTCAGATAGACCTGTCCAAATTTCCCATTGGACTCTATCTAATAAAACTCTCTTCCGAACACGGCGTTCAAATCCACAAAATCGTAAAACAATGAGTATCATTAAGATAACAAAACAATTTTCCTTTGAAATGGCGCATGCACTGCGCAACTACGACGGTCTATGCCGCAACATCCACGGCCACTCCTACAAGATGGACATCACCCTCGCCGGACAACCGCTACACGATGAATCTTCACCCAAAAACGGGATGGTGATGGATTTTGGAGACTTGAAAAGACTTGTCAACGAAGAAGTTATATCTTTACTGGATCACGCCTTGGTGCTGAATGCCAAAACCGATGCACAGCTTGTCGAAGTGCTGAAACAAAATTACGAGAAAATAGTCATCGTGGATTTCCAACCGACCACCGAAAACCTTCTGAACTTCATTGCCGATAAAATCAAAGCGAGACTACCTGAAAGGGTGGCGCTTACCTGCGTGCGCTTGCGGGAAACCGACACGTCGTATGCGGAATGGATACCGTAGGGACGTATCGCATACATCCACACATATCGCATACGTCCACTTTATTGGAGAATATCGACAGGTGTGACCATGCCTTGAAGGGTGCCGTCAGAGCGTCCATTATCCGTGATGAACAACATATCCAGACGTACTTTGCGCGTTTTGGAACGCTGGAATTTGAGACTGACATCTTCCACTGTTGTGTTTGGATCAATGAAACCGTAGTGGGCTACCGATTCGTCCGCTAAGCGGATGAAATCTGCTATATCTCTGAATTTCAAGGTTTCCGAAAGAAGAGCGGACCCGTTTTCCGCCACAATCCTCATGAGAGTTTTGGTGCTGAACACCCCGACAATCCGATGGTTTTCCACAATCGGGATATAGGAGTAGTCGTTGCGCTGCATCACCTTGACGGCGGCAAGGACGGAATCTTCTGGTGAGGGGGCGAAAATCTGTCCCGCACGGATGGCCACGCGCATCAACGTCACCGGATTGAGCGAATAGTAGAGGTTGTTGACTTGTCGCACCGCTTGGTCGGTGACAATAACCATGTCGTTGCCCGCCTTCGACCAATCGTAGTGCGACAGCAGGTTGCGTAACATTCTGCAGAAAGCAAGATTGCTGCGAAGCCCCTTGTACTGGGGCATTTGCTCCAGTTCCTTCATCTCCATGACATTCAAGTTGTTGAGCGCCCATTCTTCAATCTCACGGTATCTTTCCAAAAATTGTCCTGCCTTGTTTTCCATTTTCAGTACATTATGTGCGGCAAAAGTACAAAAAAAGGTTCAAAGTTCAAGGTTCAAAGTTCAACAGCCAATAGCTAAAAGCCAATAGCCAACAGCTAATACACAAACCTACCTTTTTCTACATCGAACCGTGCGGTGTGATCGAAACCGCAGCGTTGCAATTCCACCAATGCCTCAGGCACAAACAGCGTCAACTCCTCCGCCTTGTGCGCATCACTGCTCACAATCACAGGAATATCAGCTTTGCGCGCTTTCATCAGCAGTTCCGTGGAGGGATAAAAATGGTCGCAACGCTTCTTGTATAATCCACGGGTATTCACCTCAATGATAACATCGTGTCGTTTAATCAACTGTATCGCCTTGTCGGCCAAGGTTTTATACCAGTTTTCATCTTCCGTGAAAAAGCGATCGCGATTATGCATCTTGATTTTATCGAAATGGGCGATGATATCCAAATGCTGCGTTTCCAGCATCTCAAACGTCTGCTCCCAAAAAGCGGTGACCGCCGCCTTGATGTCGTTGTCGAACAAATCCCGCAAACCATTATCGTAAATCTCTTGCTTGGAACCGTCAATGAACCAAAGTCCGTCGCCATGGGGCGGCCGCACGAGATGCACACCTCCGATGACGTAGTCGAGATTATAAGTCGTGTGCCAAACGTCAAAATCCTTGGTAATCCCTGGAACAAATTCGCATTCCAACGATTTCAGCAACGTTATGTCCGTTTTCTGCTGTAAATGGTCTATTTCTTTTACATATTCCGGGATTCTTTCCTCCGAAATGGCGAAATTGTTCTCAAACGGCACCGAGGAATGCGAAGAGAAACCGAGCTGCAGGAGTCCGCATTTCTCGGCCTCACGCACATGCTCTTCCAATGTGCTTTTGCCGTCACAGTAAAGACTATGGGTATGATAGTTAGCGGGGTAATGGTTCATTTTATAATGGTTATGGGTTATTGAAGCTCTTCCTCTTCCGTTGCTTCCTCCTGTATGCCATCGAGAATGTTAAGCATTTGGTCGCTACGGCCGACATGGGCTCTATTGTAGAGGTTGCTGAGAAAGATGATGATCACGTTGTCGGAGGGGCGGTAGAGGAAAAGATTCTGGAATCCGTTCCAAAGGCCGCCGTGATAGACGAGTTTGCCGTGTTCGGGACTCTCCTCAATGCGGTAGCCGAAACCGTAAATGTTTTTAGGCAGGGTGCCGTCTTTGAGCTGGTTTTCGCGCTGCGAGGCGAGGTCCACCCACTCTTTCGGCAGAATTTTATAATCGATAAACAGGGCATTGGCCCAGCAAAGCATATCCTCTACGTTAGAATAGACCCCTTTGTCGCCAAGCACCCCGTTCAAACGGTCATATCGGGCAACGACTGCCATCTTCCGGTGCCCACGGGCAATCGGAATATCCGATGGCAACGGTTGCACAGCCACATCTTCCGCTTTCGGATCCACATCCGCATACTTTTTCCCGTGTTTGGCATCAATACCTACCAATTCCGTGAAAAAGCAGGTGTTTTTCATCCCGGCTGGTTTAAAAATATTCTCGTGAACATATTCTTCAAACGATTTGCCGGACACTTTCGCCACCAACGCAGCTAAAATTGCGTAATTGGTGTTCACATATTCAAACTTAGTGCCTGTAGCGAAGGTTTTGACGTATTTCTGCTTTTCTAATACACGCAAAAGCTGTTGATTATCAACAAACGCCGAAGATCCATATACAGGATATTTGAACTTGAAATACTCTGGAATACCTGTAGTATGCGACAACAGATGCTTGATAGTCACACCGCTATAGGGAAGATTCGGAAAATATTCTGTAATAGTGTCTTCAAGACTGATTTTTCCTTGCGCACAGAGCTGCAACACAGCTACCGCCGTAAATTGCTTGGAAATGGAGGCCAAATCGAACAGCGTGGTTTCGGTTATCTGATTGCCTTCCGCCGGATTGCAACGCGGAGGTTCACCCGTCAGGCGAAGCTCTCCGTAGGCATGTTCCACCAACACCGTGTCGCGCACTGCCACCAACATTGCACCATTCAATTTTTGGGACATGTCGTTAGCCACAAACTCCAGACCCTCAACGTCATAGCGATCAACGATAGTATCCCAAATCAGTTGTAAATATTGTTCTTCGGTAAGAAAAGGCGTATAAACGTCCGCTCGCAACGACAATGCGAGGCACAAAAGTACGGTTAGAGAAAAAAATGCCTTTTTCATCACAAAAATACGCGCAAAGACGTGTTATACGCGGAAATATTAACCGTTCATAGAATTCAAGAACTCTTCATTGTTCTTGGTGTCTTCCATATTGCTGATTATCAAATTCATAGCTTCAATAGTTGTCATATCGGCAATATGGTTGCGCAGAATCCACACTTTCTGCAGCGTGGCGGCATCCTGCAACAAGTCATCGCGACGCGTGCTGGAAGCCACGATATCGACAGCGGGATAGATGCGTTTATTGGAGAGCTTGCGGTCAAGCTGGAGCTCCATGTTGCCGGTTCCCTTGAACTCCTCGAAGATCACCTCATCCATACGGGAACCCGTGTCTATCAGTGCGGTGGAGATGATGGTCAGGGAGCCGCCGTTCTCCACATTACGGGCTGCGCCGAAGAAGCGTTTGGGCTTCTGCAAAGCGTTGGCCTCAACACCACCGGAGAGCACCTTGCCGGATGCGGGCGCCATCGTGTTGAAGGCGCGGGCCAGACGGGTGATGGAGTCGAGCAGGATGCAGACATCGTGACCGCACTCCACCATGCGCTTCGCCTTGTCAAGCACCATGTTGGCGATTTTGACGTGACGTTCCGCCGGTTCATCGAAGGTGGAGGAAATCACCTCAGCGTTCACACTGCGCTGCATATCGGTGACCTCTTCAGGACGTTCGTCGATAAGCAGGATGATAAGGTAAATTTCAGGGTGATTATAAGCAATGGCATTTGCTATGTCCTTCAACAACACCGTTTTACCCGTTTTCGGCTGTGCCACAATCAAACCACGCTGACCCTTGCCTATAGGGGCGAAGAGGTCGATGATACGGGTGGAGAGCTTGCAGCCGGGATGACCGGTGATGTTGATTTTCTCGTCCGGGAACATCGGGGTGAGGTAGTCGAATGGGATACGGTCGCGGATTTCTTCCGGCAGGCAGCCATTGATCTTGTCAATTTTAGTCAGCGGGAAGTATTTTTCGCCAGGTTTCGGCGGACGAATGGCACCATAGACGGTATCTCCGTTTTTGAGACCAAAGAGTTTGATCTGCGACATGGAGACGTAGATGTCATCGGGGGAAGAGAGATAGTTGTAGTCCGAAGAACGGAGGAATCCGCAGTTCTCGCTGGTGATTTCGAGCACGCCTTCGGCCATGACGGATCCGTCATACTGGGCGTTAGCCAAATAAGGGGGCAACGATTCTTCCACCTTGTTGGCGGGGGTCTCTTCGGCAGCGATCTCTTCATTCACTTCCTTGTCTTTGCCGCCTTTGTGGTGAGGTTTTTCCTTTTTCTCTTCTGGCATCACCTCTTCCGCCTCTTTGTCAACTTTTTTCTTAGGACGTCCGCGACGTGGTTTCTCCACAACATCGTTTTGTGCTTCTTCTTGGTTTTCCTTAGATGTTTTGGTCTTCTTTTTCGATTTCGGGCGTTCTTGCGTTGTATTTTCCTGAGATTTATTCAAATCGGCGCTTTCAACTTGGGTGTCTTCGGGCTCTTCGTTAAAAAGCGAGAATTGGTTAAGATACTGATTTTCTTGTGTTTCCGGTTTCAGCTCCAGAACCTTTTCTTCGACAGGTTCTGGATTATCCACCACCATCTGTTTTTTGGGACGCCCGCGGCGTTTTTTTTCGGGAGCGGCGGCTGTTGAATCCTCATTTGTGTTTTCGGAAGCGACCACAGCGTTTTTCACTTTTCTGGTGCGGGAAGGTTTTGGGAGGTCATTTTCCGGAAGCGGATTCGCAAACATCACAACATCCTCGGGTTCAGTTTTTCCCACCGTAGTCTCAACAACATCCGTCGCCTTTTGCGTTTTTGTATTAAATAAAGGAATGCTTTTCTTTTCCACAACGCGGGCTTTGTCTTTCATTTTCGTCTCATTGGAAGTGGCCAATAAACTTTCACCACCTCTTATAATTCTTCTTCTTCTGGGTTTGTTTTCGATAATATCTGACATACTTTTAATTTTGTCTTTGAACCATTAAAATTTGTACTGGATTAATGTAACGGATTCTTTTATTTGAATCGGCACCCCTCTGTCTTTCCGTCACAAAACGTCTTTATGAAAAGCGGTGCAAAAATACAATATTTCTTAATACTGTCAACCCTATTGGTGATTTTTTCTTTCCGATAAAAAAAGGTCTTCAAACACTTGAATTTATAAACAAAACACTATTAAGAATTTTTATGAAAATTTTTTTCCGAATAAACCATAAAAACATTATTTTTGCAGCCAAATTGAATAAACCAAAAATTTTATAAACCTAATTAATTAAAAATGAAAAAGTTTTATGTTTTATTGGCTGCCTTACTGATTGTTTCAGTGAGCTTTGCCCAAATCACCAACACGCAAAAGGTGGTGAAAACTGATGGCACTCCTCTTGTCATCAAAGGGAAATCTTCGAAAGCAAACCCTCAAAAGGCCACGAACTCATTTTGGTTCAACCTTATTGAGGACGCCGGCTCTTTCTACGGAGTAGATCTTTCCGGTTTCGCACCCCCAATCCAATGCGACACCCTTGGTTTATACGCTTTCGAAGATGGTTACGATATCTTGCAATTCTGCTCTGTGGGTCAAGTTTATGATTGGTCACATTCATGCTGGGACGAGATGTATAATTTCACCGGTGCTCCCGAAAATGTTCCTTACATGCCCTCTGCCAATTCTTATTCCGTGGACTCTATCCAGATGATTTTCAGCTATATGCGTGGTACAAATGTGGCTGCTGACGTGGTGGATACCGTTGCTATCTCCTACATTGTTGGCTTCGATCCCGAGGAAGATGTCCGCGTCCTCAGCACCCAAGCTGATGGTAATGTCTTCATCATGCCCGCTCTTCCGTTCAACCACTCGACATTCCTCGCCAGCAACACCTGCACAACGACCTCTGGCTTCACCAACACATTGGATCAATCCACCATTATCTATGATAAAATCCCGTTGACGGCTGATGATATCACCGTTGATGAGAATGGTGAAGAGGTTTTCTATTACCTCACTCTCCCCACTCCGGAAGGCCTTTCCAACCTTACCCAAAAACAGATGGCTGTCACCGTCACTTTCATTCCTGGAAATGCAAGAACCCCCAACTCTATCATCGGCACTGACCTGAACACGTTCAGAACCGCCTTGTACGGCGATCCCCGCGAAGGATATGATGGCACCTGGGGCACTCCTCAAGTTCTTGAAGACTACCAAGTCGGTCTTTTCCATGACGCTGACAACTTCAGAGCAGGTAGCTATTTCTACAACGTCTATCAACCGAATATGTTCTGGAGTAGCAACCCGAAACCGTGGATTTCTCTTCTCGTGACCTGCAACGATTGCGAAACCGTGAATGTTCCCGAAATTGAAAAAACCAATCTGACGGTTTACCCGAACCCTGCCACCAACAACTTCACCGTTAACACGGGTAATGACGAAAAAGCCACTATCCAACTGTTCAACATTGTTGGCCAACAGGTTTACAGTGAAACCTTCACGGGCAGCACGAACGTGAGCGTGGCTAACCTGCGCAGCGGCGTTTATATGCTCAAAGTGAACCAAAATGGTAAAGTGAACACCACCAAAGTTGTTGTGAAATAATTTTGACTGATATTATATTGTTATAAAGAGGGATGGTCGAGAGACTGTCCCTCTTTGGTTTTTAGCCTTTGGCCTTAACCTATTAACTATTGGCCATAAGCTAATTGCCAAAAGCGAATAGCTAATAACCATAATGTACAACTTCAACAAAAAACTTTTTTCAACGACGCCCATCATCATGGGCATCCTGAATGTCACGGAAGACTCTTTTTACGATGGTGGACGCTACATGACGGAAAAGAACATTCTGCGTCGTGCGGAACAGATCCTCACAGAAGGTGGCAACATCATCGACATCGGAGCCATGTCCACCCGACCGAATGCATTGGAAATACCAGAAGAAGAAGAAATTTCCAGAATCGTTTCGGCAGTTAATATCATTCGTGATCGATTTCCCGACTCCACGCTCTCCATCGACACCTACCGGGCATCCGTGGCCGTGGCCGCAGTGGAAGCCGGCGCCGACATGATCAACGACATCTCCGGCGGAACGTTCGACACCAACATGATTCCCGCTGTCGGCAAACTACAAGTTCCCTATTGCCTGATGCATACAACCGCCAAACCATCTGTCATGCAGCAACATACGGAATATGAAGACATTCTGGCTGAAATGCTTCAGTTTTTTGGTCGACAAATTGAGAAACTGCATGCACATCACGTCCACGACATTATCATCGACCCTGGCTTTGGATTTGGCAAAACGCTGGAACAGAACTATTTTCTGATGAAGAATTTGCAAGTGTTCCATGAACTTGGCCATCCTGTTTTGGTCGGGATATCCCGTAAGTCCATGATATACAAATTACTTGACACAACTCCTGACAACGCACTCAACGGCACCACTGCGCTGAACACCGTGGCACTGATGAAAGGAGCTGATATCCTTCGTGTCCATGACGTAAAAGAAGCCGTGGAAGTGCGGAAGATCGTATCCCTCCTAACCTTCTAACCTTAAAAATACTATCTTTGCGAAAAATTTCAAAATGAAACAAAACCCCATAACCTTTGCCATCGCCTTCTGCTTGATTGTTTTTTTAACAAACTGTCAATCAAGAAAAAACAATCAAAATATGGCAGATGAAAATGTGATTTATCCTATGGACGTGATTCGGGACACCTTGACGGCCGATGTCCATAGCCAAACAACCTTATATCCGTTACAAGAAGAGGTTTTGGAATCCTTTTTGGAAAAAGCCCAACATTTTCAAGGGAAAAAATGGACTGCCAAAGTTGTTTTTCCCGAAAAATGGGGTGTGGAATGCGTCGAGCGGCTGCCGGAAGGGCGTGAACTTTGGCTACTTCAATCGGAAAACCGCGAATGGCGTTATCTGATCACCACCTCCGGATTCGGCACGCAACGCATCCTCGATGTGCTGCCCGTCGCCATGAACATCGCCAACCAGCGGGATGAAAATCTGGAAACCGAAAAATGGCAAACATTGCGTCTTCCCAACGGAGAATTCCGCACTTCGAAGGCATACGAATGGATACATTCCGTATCCAACGCCACAAAACAGGATTTCATCAACAATCCTGAAAAATACCATCGGAAATCTAATCTGGTCGAACAGTTTTTCATCAATGAGGAAGGACGCTTTGAGATTTCAGAAAACGTGGACACTCTGCCCGACTATAATGCCGTCATTTTCTATTTTAACCCGAACGACAAACCAGAACTTTGGGACGAAACTATTCCCCAACTACAGGCATTCTGTGAGGAAAACGGCATTTTGTTTGAAGAGGTTAGCGGTAATTATAACCGTGTAATCGTGCGCGACTATGAACTCACTTTTTCACTTGAAACAGACATTTTGCCTTATATTGACCCCGCCAGCTCCGGCATGGTGATGATGCGCAAGAATGAAACTCCGAAAGACATCCATTTTGGGTCTTTTGAATATATGCAGATGGAAATCCGGCGCTATTTCAAGATCCGCTCGGAATTTGAATCATAAAAATGATGCTGAAACGGTTTTTGCAGAAATTAATCACGCTGGCAGGCAGAAACGCCATGCAGAAGCGTTACTTGGTGGCAGTCAGCGGCGGCGCGGATTCCACCGTCGCTGCTTCCCTGTTTCATGATGCCGGCCTGCAATTTGCCATGGCACACTGCAACTTCCACCTGCGCGGCAAAGACTCCGACCGTGACATGCAGTTCGTGAAAGAAACCGCTGAACATTGGCAGGTCCCTTTATTCATTCGTGAATTCGACACGCTGGAAATTCAGAAAAACTCCGGAAAATCAGTGGAGATGGTCGCCCGGGAGCTACGATACAACTGGTTTTCGGAAATCATGGACGACTTCGACCACCTTGTCACCGCACACCAAGCTAGCGACGCCACCGAAACGCAACTTCTCAACCTCTGTCGGGGCACCGGACTCAAAGGTCTGTGCGGCATCCCGCCCGTGAACGGCAAAATCATCCGCCCAATGCTGGTTTTTACAGCTCAAGAAATCCGACAATATGCGGAAAACCATCATCTTAGATACGTCGAAGATTACACTAATCATGATGAGCGAATTGCACGTAACCGCATCCGCCATTCTGTGATCCCACAACTGGAAATCCTCAACCCGCAGTTTTTACAAACCAATACGCGATCCCGACATATTTTACAGCAACAATACGCTTATTATCAGAAACATATTGAAGCGGAAATAAAGAAAATAGTCTCAATAGAAGGGAGCCGTTGTTGCATCAGTCGCACCCGATTAGCCGAATGCGAAGACAAGGATTTGCTTTTATATGAGCTACTTACCCGCTTTGGCTTTTCGTCAGACACATGTCTGAAACTTGCTCAAAGTACCGATTTCAAACCCGGCAAGTTTTTTCTTTCGGAAACCCATATCCTATTGGTTGACAGAGATTTTCTTATTGTCAAACCAAAAAATGAAGAAGAAAACCACATTATCGAAATAGAAAATTTGGAGAATCTAAAACTCTATTTCGAGATGGAAGAGTTTGAATATCACAAAGATATGGTCTTTGAGAAAAGTCCGGACACTCTTTATATCCCTAAAGAAAAGCTCGTCTTTCCGTTGCAGATCCGTCCGTGGCAGCATGGCGACTTCTTTTACCCGCTCGGCGGAAAAGGCCGCCAAAAGCTCAGCGACTATTTCACTGACCACAAGATAGACCGTTTCTCCAAAGAAAAAATCCGGCTTCTATGTTCAGGAGATAACATTTTATGGATCATTGGTTTACGTTCTGATGAGCGGTGGAAAGTGTGCAAGACTTCTACCGAATGTTACCAAATAAAACAAAAAGCAGAAACTTATGAATAATCCCGAAACCATTACCCCGAAACGCACACCAATATTATGGATTTTGGGCATCATCACAATGCTCAATTCCGCCTTTTCTGCCATCGCCTATATCTGCTGGGCTTTCGCACCGGACTATATGTTGAAATCCATGGAGACAATCAAGGATATGGGCATGTTCCCGACAGACCAAGTGGATCAAATATTGTCCATTTACACCTCCATCAACAGTTGGCAATACCTGCTTCTTGCTGCTGTGCAGCTCATGCTGTTCGCCGGCGCGTTCCTTATGTTGGCGAAATTGAATAAAGCCGGTTTCCACGTTTATACCATCGGTAAAATCTTGGAATTCTGCGTGATGAATTTCATCATTGGCGGGCTTGTGGCCATGGACCTGAACGGCATCATCATGTCCGTGCTGTGGGTACTGATGTACGCCACCCAACTACGATACATGAAACCCTTTGACAATCAAAACAATAATGACACATTACAAAACACTGACTCTGTGACATCCGAAAATAATCCATCCCATGAATAGATCCGATTTTCCCATATTAAACGAAAAGGTTTACGGCAAACCGCTCGTCTACTTGGACAATGCCGCCACCACGCAAAAGCCGCAAGTGGTAATTGACGCGCTGAACGATTATTACCTCCACATCAACAGTAACATCCATCGTGGGGTTCACTGTCTTAGCCAGTTAGCGACCAACGAGTTCGAACAGGCACGGGAGGCCGTGCGGCAATACATCCATGCACCTACCACGCAGGAGGTCATCTTCACGCGAGGAGCCACCGAGTCCATCAACTTGGTTGCCAGCTCTTTCGGACGCACCTACTTGCACGAAGGCGATGAGGTTATCATCTCCGAAATGGAGCACCACTCCAACATCGTGCCGTGGCAGTTGACGTGCGCGGAACATGGCGCGAAACTAAAAGTGGTACCCTTCAACGACAAAGGAGAGTTGATAATCAGCGAATTAGACGGTCTTATCACGGACCGAACCAAAATTGTGGCCGTGACACACGTCTCCAATACGTTGGGAACCATAAATCCTGTTGAAGAGATTATCCGCATCGCGCACACCCACAACGTTCCCGTCCTCATTGACGGGGCACAGGCCGTGGCGCACTGTCCCGTGGACGTACAGGCCCTCGATTGCGACTTCTATTGCTTCTCCGGCCATAAGATGTATGCCCCGATGGGTATCGGCGTGATGTACGGTAAAGATCGCTGGCTCAACGAGATGCAACCTTATCAAGGTGGTGGCGAAATGATCAAGGATGTAACCTTTGAGAAGACCACCTACAACGATCTGCCTTTCAAATTCGAGGCCGGCACCCCTTCCGTCGGAGATGTCATCGGATTGCGCAAGGCCATCGAATACATCCAAAGTATCGGTTTGGAAAAGATCGCGGCATACGAACAGGAACTGTTGGCTTACACCGCCGAAAAGCTGTCCAAAATCGAAGGGATGCGTTTCATCGGAGAAGCAGCCCATAAGACAGGCGTTATCTCCTTCCTTGTGGGTAACATCCATCCTTACGATATGGGTGTTCTTCTTGACCATCAAGGAATTGCGGTTCGTACGGGGCATCACTGCACGCAACCCATTATGACCCATTTCGGTATTCCCGGCACCGTCCGAGCCTCCTTCGCCCTCTATAACACGTTTGAGGAGGCAGATGCGCTGGTCAACGCCGTCATCAAAGCTAAAATGATGCTGGCTTAAGGTTCAAGGTTCAAAGTTCAAAGTTCAAAGTTCAAATGACACTATGAATAATACAAAGAAAAACACGTTCGCTTTAGTCACTGGGGGAAGCTCCGGCATTGGTTATGCCTATGCGGAAGAATGGGCGCGACAAGGATACAACATCTTGATTGTCAGTAATCGCGAGGATTTAAATGAGGAAGCGAAAAAGAGTTTGCAGGCGATGTTCCCCGAACAACAAATCGTAACCCGATATCAAGATCTGACTGCAGAAAATGCGGCGCAGGAGCTGTTCGACTTCTGCGAGAGCGAAAACCTCATCATCGAAGTGCTGGTCAACAACGCCGGCATGTTCTATTTTGGGGCAGCAGTAGATAAACCAATGGCTTTAAGCCACAAAATGACCATGCTGCACTGCACCACGCCCGCGGATTTATGCGTGCTGTTCGGGCAGAAGATGAAAGAGCGCCGGTGTGGTTACATCCTCAACGCCAGTTCCATCACGGCTTTCATGAGTTTCCCGACCATCGCCGTCTATCAAGCTTCGAAATCCTATCTGTTGAAATTCTCAAAAGGAATTCACTATGAACTAAGTCATTACGGAGTGAAAGTATGCTGTGTCTGCCCTGGCGCTGTTGATACGGACCTCTATAATCTGCCGGTAAAAATGCGGAAGCGTCTGTGCGCCATCGGTGTTATGCTGAAACCCGAGCAGATTGCCAAACGCGGCGTCCGCGCAACCCTGCACGGCCGGAAAATGAAAATTCCCGGAGCCATCAATTACTTTTTCTTGTTGTTGTGTTTTCTGTTGCCGGGATTTGTCATTGACCTCGTGAAAAAGAAGTTTGTATAATCTGTGGAGATGTGCTTCTCTCGTCTCTAAACATCCTCAAATCACAAAGCGAAATTTTCGTACCTTTGCCGCCATTTTAAAACTGACGAAACTTATATGCTCTATCCAGATAATTTTGAGGAGAAAATCGGTTTTGACATCGTGCGGCGACTGATCCTGGAACACTGCCTGAGTCCGCAAGGGGCGGAAGCGGTGGAAAGTATGCAGTTTATGACCGACATGCTGCAAATCATGCCGGCATTGGAAGCGGTGGAAGAGTTCCGCCAGCTGCTGCTCTTCGATGAACCCTTTCCCGCACAGGACTTCTACGACCTCCGCGAAACACTGAAACGGCTCCGTATTGACGGCACCCATATCGAACTCGATGAACTCGCCTGCCTGCGCGGGTTCATCCAGTCCATGACCAACATTTTCGTTTATTTCAAGGTGCGCCACGAGGATAACCGCTACCCGCGCCTTTGGTCAATGTGTGCGGAGATGCCGCTGCAGCGCGACCTGACGAGCGCCATCAACCGCATCTTGGACGATAAAGGTCAGATGCGCGACAACGCCTCCGACGAACTGGCCCACATCAAAGGAGCGATGAACCGCCTCTCCCGCGATGCCGACCGGCAAATCCGCAAGATTCTTGCCACTGCCAAGCAGGATGGCATCGTGAAAGAGGATGCCGAAATGACCATCCGCAATGGACGACTCTGCATTCCCGTATCCGCCCAGTTCAAACGCCGTCTGCGCGGTTTCGTACACGACGAATCCGCCACCGGACAGACTGTTTTCATCGAACCGACGGAAGTTTTCGATGCCAACAACGAACTCAAGGAACTGCAAAACGCCGAACAACGCGAGATCATCCGTATCCTGACGGAAATTACCGACACCATCCGCCCAATCATCGATGACCTCCTCGATGCCCAAAAACTGATGGGCAAATACGATTTCCTTCGAGCCAAAGCCCTCTTCGCCATCGATATTGACGCTTCGGTGCCCCATATCCATCCGAAAACCATGGTGCAGTGGTACCAGGCCAAACATCCCCTACTCTACCTCAACTACAAAAAACACCACAAAGAGGTGGTACCGTTGGACATCCGATTGCTGCCTGAAAAACGGATTCTGATCATTTCCGGACCCAACGCCGGCGGCAAGTCCGTATGCTTGAAAAGCGTTGGCCTACTGCAATATATGATGCAATGCGGCCTGCCCGTCCCAATGCTGAGCACCTCGGACATGGGCATCTTCGACCATATCTTCATTGACATTGGCGATGAACAATCCATCGACAATGATTTGAGTACATATAGCTCTCATCTTCAGAATCTTAAGATGATGGACGAACATCTTAACGCCAAGTCGTTGTTCTTGATTGACGAATTCGGCAGCGGCACCGAGCCAACCTTGGGCGGGGCGTTAGCCGAATCGATTTTGGAGCGTTACTACGACACGAAAGCGTTCGGCATCATCACCACGCACTATGGCAACCTCAAGATGTTCTCCGACACGCATCCGGAAGCCGAAAACGGTGCCATGTTATTCGACACCAATGCGTTACTACCGCTTTTCGTCCTCAAAATTGGTAAACCCGGCAGCTCTTTCACGTACGAGATTGCCCGCCAAATCGGACTGGATCCGCAAATCATCGAAAATGCGATTCAGAAATCCGGCACGGCTCAAATCGACTACGAACGGAAACTGGAGGAGATTGAAATCACGCAGATCGAGACGGAACAGAAGCTCAAGATGGTGCGTGCCGCCGATGACCAGTTAGCGGTGATGATTGACGAATACGCCGAAAAGTTCGCTCAACTCGACAAACAGCGCAAGGAGATTCTCACTAAAGCCAAAAACCAGGCCAACTACATTGTGGATAGCGCGAACAAAATCATCGAGAACACGATTCGCGAAATCAAAGAGTCGAAAGCCGATGCGGAGAAGACCAAGGCAGCTCGGGAAGAGGTGAAATCCTTCAAAAAAGAGATGCAGAAGGAGATTGAACATGTGGAGAAAGCGGAGGCCGATGCTGTGAAAGCCCTCATTCCTGTCCATCGGAAAAAGCCAGTGGAGAAAAAACAGACTGCTGAGGAAATTAAAGACAAAACCATCCGTGTGGGCGATTCCGTCTATATGCCGGATTCCCAAATCGCTGGCGAGGTGACGCAAATTGACGGCAATGACGTGATGATTTCCTTCCATTCGGTGAATTTCCGCACCAAGCTCGACAAGCTCATCAAAATCAGCAAGAAAGAGGCACGGAATGTGGAAAGAGGCCACGTGTCGCAATTCAACACCGGCACCATTGCCGACGCTCTTAACAAAAAACTCTCCGATTTCAACAGCACCTTGGACGTGCGCGGGCAACGGGCCGAAGAGATGATGCACAATCTGGAAGAGTATCTCGACGAAGCCGAAATGCTGGGCGTAAATAATTTGCGCATTCTTCATGGGAAAGGAAACGGCATTTTACGAAGCGTTGTAAGACAGTTTCTGTCTAAGAGACAGAATGTTGTGGAGTTTCATGATGAGATGCTCGAACTCGGTGGCACAGGCATCACAGTAGTAAAACTGAAAAAGTAGCGGAAAATTTTTTATTTTCGCCGTTTTCTAAACGATTGAAATTATGGCTCAGAAGAAATTTGCCGTCATAGGCGCAGGTCAGTTCGGTCAAGCAATCAGCTTAGCCCTTTCGGAAAAAGGGTTCGAGGTGTTGGTCATCGACAAAGACATGAAAAAAGTGCAGAATATCAGTGACGACGTAGCTTATGCCGTCTGCACCGACGCCACCGACAAACGCGCCCTGCTCAACGAAAACATCAAGGATTTTGACGCCGTGATTGTGGCTATCGGCGATGATTTCGTGGAACGGCTTCTTTGTATCTCCAACCTCATTGACTTGGGCATTGAAAAGATTTACAGCCGAATCAAGGGCACTCACCAGCAAACCATTCTGGAGAAAATGGGCATCACGGAATTCCTGTCGCCCGAAGAGGAACTGGCAACCAATTTAGCGGAGCGTCTGAGCAATCCTAACATCTTGTCCTACTTGCAGATGCCCGATGAATACCGTATCGCTTCCATCATTGCCCCCGACCGCCTCGAAGGACTCACCCTCGGCGACATCAACTTCCGCGACAACCACCACCTCAGCTTGGTAACGATACGCCGTAATTTTGAGGAAATCGAAAACAAGGAACTCACTACAAAACAGCACATTATCGGTGTGCCCGACAACTCCACCGTCATCCGCAAAGGCGATGTTTTTGTGCTGTTCGGCAAGGACCGCGATATAGACAACTTCATCAAAATCAATCTGTAATGTTCTTTTTCGGAAATCACGACGAGTACAACGGAAAACTCCGTGTTCACATTGTGAACCACAAAGACCGCATACAGCGGATTTTGCGGATTTGCAGCTTGGTGATTTCCATCGTGACCATTGCGTGCATTTTCTGCTACCACGGCCTCTATATCACCCCGCAGGTTAAAACGCTCATTCGCTGGATAATACACATCAGTCTCTGCTTCTACGTAGCCAAATATTTCGTACAGCTCTTCTACTCGTTGCATCGCAAAGAATACCTCAAACAATCGTGGGTGGAATTTCTGATTATCCTTTTGCTGATTCTCCAGTTCATCTCCATAAATGTTTTCCATATAGACATTGTCAATGCGCATAATTTCGAGAATATCTATCTGATATTCATCCAGTTCTACTTTTTGATCATTGTTCTGGTGGAGATGGCGAAGATGAGCAGCACCTTGGGAAAATACCATCTCAGCCCTCCTATATTGATGGTCGGGTCGTTCCTTTTCCTCATATCCATCGGTACTATTCTGCTGATGATGCCCCGCATGACCACCAACGGAATCTCCTTTATTGACGCACTTTTCACTGCAACCAGTGCCAGCTGTATCACAGGACTTTCGGTGGTAAGCACATCGGCCTGTTTCACCTTCAAAGGGCAGGTGGTGATTCTGATGCTGATCCAGTTGGGCGGTATGAGCATCCTCTCTTTCGCAACGTTCTTCTCTACGTTTTTGTCGCGCTCCATGGTCGGTCTCCGCTACCAGTACATGATTCGCGACATGATGTCTGCAGACCGTCTTTCCGATTCCGTGGGGTTGTTGCGCAGCATTGTGCTGACCACTTTCATCATTGAAGCAGCGGGCGTGGCATTCCTTTTCACCTACTGGAAATCGACTGGTTTCTTCATTTCCGACAAGCAAAACCTCTTTTTTTCCATTTTTTACACGGTATCAGCGTTTAACAACGGTGGTTTTGTGCTCATTGACGATAGTCTGCTAAACCTTGGTGTACCAGGCAGTTATTTCCCGCAAGTGGTGATTATGGCGTTAGTATTCCTTGGCGGCATCGGCTTCCTTACCATCCGCGACTTCTTCAGCTACCGCTACATCCGCGAACGTAACAAATACCACTGGAAATCGCTGATGCCGCAAACCAAAATCGTCCTTTACGTCACCTTTGCCATTCTCATTATTGGCAGCATTCTATTCTTCCTGCTGGAGTACAATAACACTTTGAAGAATATCGATGGTATGGGCAATAAAATTTTCACCACCATCTTCCAAGTGGTCACCTGCCGTACTTCCGGTTTCAACGTATTGGATATCAATATGATGCACTTGTCAACTATCCTCTTGATATTGTTGGCCATCTTTATAGGCGGTTCTCCCAGCTCCACCGGTGGCGGCATCAAAACCACCACGTTGTTCATTGTCATTAAATCTGTGATCGCCACCGTACAGGGTAAGAAAAACATTGAGTTCGATCATAAAGCCATCTCGCCGTCATTGGTGGAAAAAGCAACCACCATCATGATGATGTCTGCGGCGTTCATGCTCATTTCCTGTTTTCTGCTCACGGTCGTGCAACCGGATGTCCAGCTGCTTCATGCGCTGTTTGAGTCCTTCTCGGCCTTCACCACGTGCGGATTGTCCACCGGAGAGTGCGCCAACTGGAACTGGATGGCAAAAGTGATCCTCATTGTCAACATGTACTGCGGTCGTATCGGCACCCTGACGATGGCCTTCGCTCTCACGCGCCACAAAAAAGAATCCCCGCATCAGTATCCCGATTTGTATATCATGCTGGGTTAATCTGGCTATTGGCTGTTGGCTTTTAGCTATTGGCTGGCCATGGTAAGTGTTACCCCCACCCTTTTTTGATAGCAAGTAAGAATTTCCATTCTACTACCTTCACGCACAAACAGGCGCTGGACAGAGCTTTTCACAGTGGTCAATGATAGCGGTGGCATATTCGAAAGCCGAATCACAGGTCTTCTTGTTTTTTGTGCCGTCATAGCCCATGTGCAGATGCATGGTGTCATAACCAGCCACTATGGCTGCTAAAAGTTTGCGGTCGCGTTTGCCAGCGGCTTCTTTGTATTTATCAATAGACGGACGTCCTTTACCCTTTCGTATTTGCAGTGCCGCATCAAGAGCGATAAGACAGCCGTTCCACAAAGTGTTACCAGCCATTTTGATGTATTTGCTGTCTGTATAGATCTTCAGTTCTGGATCATAGTTGGCCTTTTGGATAACTTCTTTTGCATTGGCCACATATCTGCGAGCTTCTTCTATAAGATTATTGATTTCCATGTTTAAATATTAATTAGTTTTTTCGTGGCAAAGATACAATAAAAATTTATTCTCTCAATACTTATTTAAATTTTCAATAACACATTGTTTATCTGGTGTTTATAAACTTTTATGGTATTGATTTTAATAATTAATTGTAAATTTAATTTTCTGATTTTGCAAAATTCGGATATTTTTGGTGTCAATTTTGTTTGAAACCAAAAACCTGAAACCATCATCAAAGAGGTAGGAATTTTTTTTACTTTTGCCACCGAATTAAAAACAAAGATTATGTTGGAATATTTTCACAACGTCCCGTTTTCCGTCACGGTTTGCGACAAAGACGGTAAAATTCTGGAAATGAACGAAACCGCCGAGCGCGTGCTCAGTCACGGCAAGCACATCATCGGCCAGAACCTGCTGGACTGCCATCCGGAACCTGCCCGCACCAAACTGATGGAAATGCTGAAAAACCACAACCTCAACGCCTACACCATCGAGAAGAACGGCGTGAAGAAGTTGGTTTACCAGTCCCCGTGGTTCGAGAACGGCGAGTTCGCGGGTTACATCGAACTGTCGATGGAACTGCCCGCAGAGATGCCGCATTTCGTGAGGGTACCGAAAAACTAGATTACGCAGTTACGATATGGATGTAGAGACGTTTCATGAAACGTCTCTACAAATATTACCATCTGTTCACAAATCACCAAACAAATGACCAGAGACCAAGAAATCACTTACGGCATGCGTCCCGTGATGGAGGCCATCGAGAGCGGCAAAACCATCGACAAAGTCCTGTTTCAGAAGGGCTTGCAGGGTGAACTGTTCAAGCAGCTCTTCTACGAGGTGCGGCAGCGGAAGATCCCGTTCCAATACGTGCCGCAGGAGAAGCTGAATCGGCTCACACGTCAAAACCATCAAGGCGTGATTGCGTTCCTGTCGGCCATCGAATACTGCGACATCTACAACATCGTGCCTTCGATTTTCGAGGAGGGTCGCGTGCCGTTCCTGCTGCTGCTCGACAAAATCACGGATGTGCGCAACGTGGGCGCCATCGCCCGCTCGGCCGAATGCGCGGGCGTCGATGCGATCATCCTGCCGCTCAACGGCGGGGCACAGCTCAACGAGGATGCCGTGAAGAGCTCTGCCGGTGCACTGCACAAGGTACCCGTCTGCCGGCATTCCAACCTCGTGGAAGTAATTCAGTACCTGAAAGATAGCGGCATCGAAGTTATCGGCGTGACCGAGAAGGCCAACCATGCGCACTACAACAAAGATTTCACCGGACCCGTCTGCCTCATTATGGGCAACGAGTACGAGGGCATCGCGTGGGACTACCTCAAGCACTGCAACGATACGGTCACCATCCCGATGGTCGGCACCATCCGCTCGCTCAACGTCTCCGTGGCCACCGGCATCGCCCTGTTCGAAGTCGTCAAACAACGTAATCCCGTGAAAGAATGAAGATTGGCGTACTTTCCGACACCCACGGCTTCCTGCATCCCGATGCGTACTCTTTTTTCAAGGGTTGCGACGAAATCTGGCATGCTGGCGACATCATGAACGACAGTATCTTGGACGAGTTGCGCATCATCGCCCCGACGGTGCGTGCGGTTTACGGAAACTGCGATGATTGGGATATTCGCCGCGAAGTGGGCGAATATGAGGTTTTTACCTGCGAGAAACACAAGGTTGCGCTGATGCACATTGTGGGTTCGCCGGGACGTTACCAACCCAAAGCGTTGCAGATCATCCGCGAGGAGAAGCCGACCATTTTCGTGGCGGGTCACTCCCATATCCTGAAAATCATGTACGACAAATACCATAACTTGCTGTTTATCAACCCAGGAGCAGCAGGTTTATACGGCATCCACACGCGCCTGACAATGCTGCGCTTCGAGATTGAAGGCGAGGAAATCAAAAACATGGACATCTACGATATTCCCAAACAAACGCCGGTAAAATGATTGCTAAAGAACCGATAATCACCGTATTAGGTCCAACCGCCACAGGCAAGACCGGTGTGGCGGTGCGCATCGCGGCCGAGTTGGGTGGCGAGATTGTGAGCGCCGACTCCCGGCAGGTGTTCCGCCGTATGGACATCGGTTCCGGAAAGGATTTGTCAGAGTATCAATACAATGGCCATCCCATCCCCTATCATCTCATTGACATTGAAGAGCCCGGCGTGGAATACAACGTGTTCCGTTACCAGCAGGCGGCATACGAAGCGATGGAAGGCATCCGCACGCGAGGCCATCGCATCGTGCTGTGCGGTGGCAGCGGCATGTACGTGGAGGCCGTGCTGCGCGGCTACCGGCTCTTCCCCGTACCCGAAAACCCCGAACTGCGTCGCGAGTTGGAAACCCATACCGATGAGGAACTGACGGAGATGCTCGCCGCCTACAAATCCCTGCACAACGACACCGACACGTCCGAACGACCACGCCTGATCCGCGCCATCGAGATTGAGGACTACTACGCCAAGCATCCCGAACTGAGCGAGCGCGTAAAGCCGCTGGATTCCGCCATCATCGGAATGTGCGGCGAACGCAACCACATCCGCGAGCGCATCACGCGACGCCTGCAGGCCCGTTTGCAGGAAGGTATGGTCGATGAGGTGAGAGCCCTCCTTGACGAAGGCATCCCGCCCGAACGACTTATTCGTTACGGATTAGAGTATAAGTTTATCACCCAATATCTTATAGGCGAACTGCACTACGGCGATATGGTCTCGCAACTCAACACCGCCATCCACCAATTCTCCAAACGGCAGATGACCTGGTTCCGCCGCATGGAACGCATGGGATTCAACATCCGCTGGGTAGATGCGGACTTGCCGGAGGAGGAAAAGTTCCGACATATTTACGCTTGGTTGCGGGAGGACGGGATTTGTATTCCGTAAAGATATAGCGACTATGACTATGGCTATTGGCTGTTGGCCTTTAGCTGTTAGCTTTTGGCTATTAGCCATTGGCAACTATCACCCCCAAACGTCTTAGATCTCAAGTCTTAAGTCCTAAGTCTTAACACAAATAAACCGCAGAGAATCAAAAAGCATCTCTGCGGTTTTGGTTTCCCGCGCCCCGGGATTAATGGCTATGAGATTGGAACGCGGTTTTTCATAAGTCTTACGTCATTAGAACAATTGGATTCCGATCTCCCATTTTGGCAAATCGTTCGAATAAAGGTTCTTTTTCAACAGGTTGGAGATACGGTACTGACCATAGATGGCGAACCGTCTCGTGATACCCACGCGCAAGCGGACACCGTAATCAAACCTGTTCATCTTATCAAGCATATATTCGGACTTCTCATAGGTGAAAAACTCCTTGCCTCTGTTTCCGGCGAATTTATAGCGGCCACCGGTGTTCCACTCACCGAAAATGCCCGTATCCAAGTACCAATTTTCCATTGCGGTGTTGCCCAAGAAGAAACGTTGGAACAGTTCAAGATCGAATTTCGTCACCTTAAGGTTGTTTTTTTCCGTATGGATACCCTCCATCGTTGCCGGCATCATATCGGCTGGCAAAAGAAGACGGTCCACGGCATACCAGGAGGAACCGAAACCGATACGGAATCCCAGACCGTACGCCCGCGCCAACTTCCAACTGTTGTCGAAAGCCACGGTCAACGAACGGGATGCGCCGTTTTTGTCGCGCAAGGGTCCCGCTCCCGGAGCTTGCCATTGCGTGGGGATCATGAACGAAGCATTCAGCACGAAACTAAATTTATACTTGTCCAGAATCCCGCGTTTGTAAATGTCGTTATCAGGCGTGTCGAAACGACGGTTGCAGTTGGCTGAACGGGACTCCGCCGCCACCAGACTATCCACCTTGGGCAGCGTCTTCTGACCATAAAGATGTTTCAAATGCTGACCATCGCTCCAGATTTCCAATGTCTGCCCTTCTTTCAACCAATATTTGGGAAATTCCAACGATTGTCCTACATCGTCCACATTCCTTCCATTATACAACGTGGATTCACTGTATCGTTCTATTGTGCCGTCGCCATTCACAATCTTGAAGAAAATCTTGGATTCGGGGTCTTTGGAGGTGACATAAATCGACTTTTCATTCTCATAGAGCGTCAGATTGTCCTTCACTTCGGGCTTTTCGCCGAAGAAGTAGCCGGCTTGCGGCACACCGTAACCGAACGCGTAGTCGAAGTAGGGATAGTGGTTGCCGGACTTCTCAATCTCGGTCTTCAGCTGCCAGGCGGTGTACTCGGGGTGCAACTGCTTGACGCATGCGGCGAAACCGGCCATCATCGGGGAGGAGAAGGAGGTGCCGGATGCCCTCGTGAAGTTGCCTTTGCTGCCGGCCACCAAGTTATTTTCGCCCAAGGCCACCACATTGGGCTTCATGCGACCGTCAGCCGTAGGACCGAACGAACTGAAACTGGCGATGACATCTAAACTTTTCACGGCACCCACCGACAAAATGCTGTCGGCATCGGCGGGGGTGATGAGCATCTTCCATTCGTTGTCGGTACCCTCGTTACCCATGGAGTTGCACACCAAAATGCCCTTGCGGGCGGCGGTGTTGGCGGCCTTGGCCACCATCGAGGTCTTGCCATCCATGTGCTTGAGCATATAGCGCTGTTTGCCGTAGCCGAGGGAGCTGTTCACGATGTCGGCACCGTTCTGATCGGCCCATTCGAGTGCCTGCACCCACCAGACCTCCTCCTTTTTCGGCTCGGAGGCCACCTCGGTGCGGGCCAACAGGAACTGCGCATCGGGAGCCATGCCGAGGAGCTGGTTTCCGTATTTGCCCGCAATGCAGCTCAGCACCATGCGACCGTGCGAGTTGGCTTCATACACATTCTCTTTCTTCTTCACGAAGTTCCAAGTCTTGACAATCTGCTTGTTGTCGCGCAGATGCTGAAACGCGGGGTGGGTATCCACATCCGGGAAACCGGCGTCGAATATCGCCACACGCACGCCCTTGCCGCTGATGTCGTGCTGCTGGAACAACTCCCCGTGGTGGATACTGACCTGCTCCGTGGAGAGGGGGACCCTGTCTTCGGTGATTTGCTCTTCAGCGACTTCCATATCGCTGGCAATCAGCTGGATGCCCGCCACGAAGGGAAATTGCCGGATAATGGCGATCTGTTCCTCCGTGGCCGTCACACCGGCCGCGTTGAGCCACCGCGACGTGCCCACCAGCTCCTCACAAGCGGTCTCCACCTGCGCGGCATAGTGGCTGTTCACGGGATAGTTGGTGATGTCATAGAGGTCTGCGCCACACTGCGCGTAACGCTCGATGGCCTTCGCATCAAAGTACTGATACGGATCGAATGTGGTGTTCTGCTTGTCCGTGAAGAACACCCAATAGCTGTTCTGCGCACTCGCAATTCCGAGAACGGTGCAGAAGAGGATGATAAAGATTGTTACTTTTTTCATATGTAAGAAATTTATTTTCAGTTAGAAGTTAGTAGTTAGCAATTAGCAGTTGTATCGCGATTCGTTAATATTAACTATACGTAATAAACTGCAAAAGTACATATTATTTCCTTTTCGCCATAACTACCAACTACTAACTACTAATTACTAATTACTAACTGCCATGATTTCCTCCATCGTGATTCCCAGCAGCCTCATATTCTTCAGAAACTCCGGCACCTCCTCCTCCATGAACTCCTTCTTGCGGAGGGCGTGGATTTTCTCGGGGGCGTCCTCGTTGACGAAGAAGCCGATGCCGCGCTTGTTGGTGATAATCTCTTGGTTCTGAAGACGTTCGTAGGAGCGCATGACGGTGTTGGGGTTCACCTCGAAGGCGACGGCCAGCTCGCGCACCGACTTGGCTCGCTCGCCCGGCTTCCACGCGCCCGACAGGACCTGCTCGTAAACCCAATGCTCGATCTGCCGGTAGATGGTTTGTGTGCTCTTGAAATCCATACTATGCCTCCGTTTCTCTCATTCTCAAAAAACTCATTGCGTAGAAATAGACAATCGACATACAGCAGGCAACATACGGGAACCAGTCTTTGGATGTTGCAATATAATGCTCTGTTTTATAATAGTTTCCGTTGCGAATCTCCGCAGGAACCACCGCCAAGGCATTCAGCCATTCAGTACCCGCCATGAGGGCTCCCAAAACCAATGAAACGACGAAACCCGTCAACATCAGTTTCCAGAACGGACTCTTCTTGAAATAGATGGCGGCAAAGAACATGGTGGAAATACTGGTGAAGAATAACAGAATGTTCAACCCATGGGTGGGAATCTGAACTTTTATGAATTCACCTAAATTGTGGATTCCGCATGGCGCAAAAATACCCGGACTATACACATTCACTATTCCATAACCCAAAACCTGTCCAATCAGCACAGACAAAACGATGCCTGCCACGAAATAAATGTTGGACAAAAACATACCTGTCACCACTTTTTCGGCGTTGGTCGCAGGTGTCATCAGGTAGTGTATCCTGCTTGAAGGCTGGTGCAGCTTGGAAAAGAAGCGACATGGGTAATAGACCATAAACACAACTGCCGCTATTTTTATTTCCGTCAGATAGGGACTGCTGGACATAATCGTCATGAGTAGCGATAATGCCGCCATGATGCCAAATGAATAGATGACATCATTCCGCCAGTTTTCATAAAAATAGGCCTTGATTAATTTGATTATATTGTTGATGTTCATAATTTTACGATTTTATTGGTGAGACATTTCGGGTTGATTTTCGGATAAGGAATCGGCGTATGCCTCTATTTCATCCAGACCATTAAAGTTTAGCACATTCGTCGAATCCTTTTCGATTTTCTCGTATTTGATTCGGCCACTGCGGTAGCCAGTCTGGAAATCGATGGTATAACCGATGATTATGCCCAACACCAGAACTATGGCGGTGATGATTAAGATCTTATTAGTGTATTTTTTCATAATGCTCTGATTTTAAGGTTATTTGAATAATTCTGTAAATTCCTGCTTGTTTTGAACAGCGGCATTGAAGAGCAGTTCCAAATCAAGGGCGGAATCGATGTGGTTGACATTTTCCTTCACCTGATAGATTCCACGCGGGCTCTCCTCGGTATAGAACACCTTGCCTTCTTCCGATTTTTCGTCATTCACATCGAACAGCAATTTGTCGGTGATGACGTCACCAGAGGCGTTGAGGATCATGCGGCCGTTGTCGAGGATGGAGACCGCATCGATGAGACTGTGCAGGTCGCGGACCTGGTGGGTGGAGATAATCACCGTCTTCTGCTCATCGGCGTAAGCAGCCATGATTTTGCGGAAGATGCTCTTGGTTGGGATGTCGAGACCGTTGGTGGGCTCGTCCATGATGAGCAGCGGCACGTTAGTGGCCAGTGCGAACGCAATCATCACTTTCTTCTTCTGCCCGTGCGAGAACTTGTCGATGAAGCCCAGCATGTTGTCCATCTCCATCTCCCTTAGGTATTCCATGAACTGTTCATGGCTGAAGTTGGGATAGAACGGCGCGAAAGCGGCCTCGAACTGGTTGATTTTCAGATGAGGAACGTAAATCTCCTCTTGGAGGAAATAGATGTCGCTCAATTGTTGTGAGGTGCGTTTGTGCGCGGGCTCGCCGTCGATGAGGGCATCACCCGCCTGCGGGAACAACAGGCCGGTCATGATTTTCAACAGGGTAGTTTTGCCGGCACCGTTGCGGCCAAGCAATCCGTATAGGTGGCCGGGCTCCAACTGCCAATTCACCCCGTTGAATAACTTGCGGTTTTTGTCGTACCCGAATTCTACATTACTTAACTGTATCATATCGTTATTTTTTAATTAGTGTATTAGCGAACTAAAACACCGCAAAAGTAATACACTAATCAATACGATGAACACTTTTTGAAAAATTTTTTCTTTCTGATATTCAACACGTTATAAAAAACGGTCGGTTTTTGTTTTCAAAAAATGGTTAATTTTTTGCAGAAAATCGGGATTAATGACACAAAAACGTGTTTGTTTTTCATCGTCATTCATCGGTCTTCATCGTCATTCATTACAAAAATAGGGGCGTATGCAATACGCCCCTACGATTTTGTAATAAATAAATTCGTTAAATTCGCAAAATTCGCTGATTATTCGTCGGCTATTTGCCGTACGCCACCTCGAATTCCTCGTATCCTTCGATAATGTCGCCGACCTTGATATCGTTGCAACCATCGATGTTCAGACCGCAGTCCTGACCGGCAACCACCTCCTTGACATCGTCTTTGAAACGACGTAAAGAGCCGAGTTTACCCGTGTAGATAACAATACCGTCGCGGATAAGGCGAATCTTAGTGCTGCGTTGCAATTTTCCATCGAGGACAATACAGCCGGCCACGTTGCCAACCTTGGAGATGTGGAACACTTCGCGAATCTCAATGTTGCAGACCACTTTTTCACGAATCTCCGGCGAATGCATACCCGCGATAGCATCTTTAATCTCATTAATAGCGGTATATATAATAGAGTATGTACGGATATCGATTTGTTCGGCCTCGGCCATCTTACGGGCATTGGCTGACGGACGCACCTGGAAGGCCACGATAAGTGCATTGGATGCGGTGGCCAGCATCACGTCGGTTTCGGTCACCTGACCCACAGACTTGTGGATGACGTTGACTTGAACCTGCTCGGTACTGAGTTTCAGCAACTCACCGGCCAAAGCTTCCACAGAACCATCGACATCACCCTTGACGATAATATTGAGTTCCTTGAAGTCACCAATAGCGATACGGCGTCCGATTTCTTCGAGTGTAACATGCTTTTGCGTGCGCAGACCCATTTCACGGGCGAGGCGAGCACGTTTCGTGGCGATACCACGGGCTTCCTGTTCAGACTCGCAAACCTTGAATGTATCACCGGCCTGCGGGGCACCGTTGAGACCCAACAACAGCACGGGCTGTGCGGGACCGGCGGATTTCACGGGCTGATTACGTTCGTTAAACATGGCTTTCACCTTGCCGAAGCAGCTTCCTGCAAGAATCGGGTCACCCACGGAGAGTGTACCATTCTGCACGAGCACTTTCGCGACATAACCACGTCCTTTGTCCAAGGCGGACTCAATAACTGCACCCACACCAGGACGGTTCGGATTGGCCTTCAAATCAAGCAAATCAGCTTCTAACAGCACTTTTTCCAACAATTCTTGGACATTGGTACCATGTTTGGCGTCGATTTCCTGACATTGGTACTTGCCACCCCATTCTTCCACAAGGATGTTCATGTTGGCCAGTTCCTCACGGATTTTATCGGGATTGGCATTGGGTTTATCAATTTTGGTAATGGCGAACACCATCGGGACACCGGCAGCCTGGGCATGGTTTATAGCTTCCACCGTCTGCGGCATCACGGCATCATCAGCGGCGACCACGATGATACATAAGTCCGTGATCTTGGCACCGCGGGCACGCATAGCGGTAAACGCCTCGTGACCAGGAGTATCGAGGAAGGTGATTTTACGTCCATCGGGCAGACTCACTTCATAAGCACCGATGTGCTGAGTGATACCACCAGCCTCACCGGCAATCACATTGGTCTTGCGGATATAGTCCAACAAAGATGTTTTACCGTGGTCCACGTGACCCATGACCGTGATGATCGGGTGGCGGGGTTGCAAATCTTCGTCGCTATCGGTTTCCGTGTCGTTCATATTTTCCTCTTCTTCCGCATCGATGAATTCCACATTGAAGCCGAATTCTTCAGCCAGCATGGCAATGTTTTCGGCGTCAAGTCGTTGGTTGATAGAGACAAAGAGCCCGATACTCATACATGTGGAGATAATCTTTGTCACATCCACATTCATCAAAGTGGCCAATTCATTAGCGGTAATGAACTCGGTCACGCGCAAGGTCTTCTGATCTTCAATAGCTTGAAGTTCTTGTTCCTCAATACGTTCGTGTATGAGTTGGCGTTTTTCTTTTCTACGTTTCGCTGCCGTTGTATTCTTTTTGGTGTTGCTTTCGAGACGCATTTTGGTCTCTTTAATACGGCGATGAATATCTTCGGCAGAAATTTCAACTTTTTCGGGTTCTTGTTTTTGCCGTTTCGTTTTATCATCCTTTCCATTCGGGATATTGACAGCTTTTACCGGTTTTGCAACACGTTTTCTCTTCTTTTTCTTCTTATCCTGGCTGTCGCCATTACGTTGTTCCTCTTTTTTGCCGTTTTCCTTGTTGCTTTGGAGAAGAGACAAATCAATCGTTCCAAGAATTTTCGGACCTTTGAGCGGATTTACCACAGTTTTGATGTGTTCAGGAGCCTCTTGAACGGGAGTCGTGACTTCCGGTTCCTGTTTCACCTCTTCTTTCGGCGTTTCAACAATGACCTCCTTGGGTTGAGGTTTGGCTTGGGCTTTTTCTTTTTTCTGGGACTTTTTCTCCTTTGATGAGGCTTTTTTCTTGGGTTTTAACGCTTCCAGATCCATGGTTCCGATGATTGCCGGACCAGAAATATGGACAACCGTCTCAATATGCTCGGGTTTTTCTTCCGTAGGCTGGGGTTCGATTTCCGGGGATATCGGTTCAGCCTCTTCCTGGACTTCAGGGGCAGACACCTCTTGAGGATTTGCCGGAGTTTCCTGCTGGGTTTCCGCCTGTTCAGCCTTTGCCGTTTCTTTCGTTATGCCGGAATTATTCTTTTTGGAAGTTTTCACCAAGGATTCAGGTGAAACAGAACCGACAATTTTAATATCGGGCACGTGTACCACCGGAGTCTCTGCATTTTGAACCTCCGTCAATTTTGTCGTATGAATAATGATGTGGCCGTCATGTTCCTCCTCATGTCCTTTTTCAAGGGAGTCGGATTTCACCTCCTCTTTTTTGATCTTGGAAGGAATAATCTTGTCCGATTTTTCCTTCACCATTTTGTCCTTTGCCAATTCCTTTTGAAGGCACTGGTACATTTCCTCCGTCAACTTCGAATTCAAAGTCGGGGAGCTGATTTCCAGTCCGTTTTTTTTCAGGATATCGACAATACGATCCATTGACACGTTAAACTCTGTGGCCGCCTGTCCCAATCGCGGCTTTTTTATTTTTTCTTCCGGCATATTAAGAAATTTTGGTGTTAATACTGAAAAAATGAAAAGTGAAAGAGGTGAAATTATTTGGCCAGTTCTTCTTTAACGGCAGCAATCATAGCGTCCACTGTTTCCTCTTCAAGGTCCGTACGGCGGATAAGTTCCTCACGGCTGAGTTGGAGAATGCTCTCTGCGGTGTCGCATCCGATGCCGATAAAGGTGTCAATCACCCATTGGTCAAACACATCGTTGAATTCAGACAACGGAATAACATATTCCTCTTTAATATCATCTCTGAAGACATCTATCTCGTATCCAGACAGTTTGCTGGCCAGTTTGATGTTATAGCCGCCCTTGCCGATTGCCAACGACACTTGGTCGGATTTCATATAGACATTGGCGGTTTTGTTCTCTTCGTCCAATTCGATAGAGGAAATCTTCGCAGGGTTGAGGGCGCGGGCAATCAAGAGTTCCTTTTTATCCGTGTAGTTGATGATGTCGATGTTTTCATTGCGGAGTTCGCGAACCGTGTCATGGATACGGCTGCCCTTCACACCGACACAGGCGCCCACCGGGTCAATACGGTCGTCGTACGTCTCCACCAGCACTTTGGCTCTTTCGCCGGGCACACGCACAATGTCACGGATCATGATGACACCCTCTTCGATTTCAGGAATAGCGCGTTCCATCAAGCATTCGAGGAATCGCGGGGAAGTACGGGAAAGAAGGATACGCGGGGAACCATTGACCACATCCACAGAGGTGATAACGGCCATGATGCTGTCACCTTTCTTATAATAATCCGTTGGAATCTGTTCAGATTTCGGGAGTACCATCTCCACTCGGTCATCATCTATGACCAGAATCTCCTTTTTCCAGACCTGGCTTACCTCACCGGTGATGAGTTCGCCCTTGCGGGGTTCATACTTGTGGAATATGACATCTTTTTCGTGTTCCAGAATTTTGTTGCTGAGGTTCTGGCGAAGGGCGAGAATCTCGCGGCGCTGGAAATCGGAAAGCTGAATCTGCTCAATCACTTCTTCGCCCACCTCAAAGTCTGGTTCTATCTTTATGGCATCAGACAAGGCAATCTGGTTGGCCGGATCTGTAACCTGATCGTCTTCCACCACCTTGAGGGAATGTTGGATCTCCAGATCTCCACGGTCAACATTGACAATGACGTTGAACTCGGCGTTCGCACCGTATTTCTTGGTTAGCGCACTTACGAAAACATCTTCCAAAATGTGCATAAGCGTCTCTCTGTCAATGCTTTTGGATTCCTTGAAATCGGCAAAAGTGCTGATAAGATTTATTTGTTCTTCCATCTTAATAAATATTAATGTATTATAATTTTAACTTGCAATTTTGTAAAAAAAACTCCCACCAAATCGGTGAGAGTTTCTTGTTGAGCTAGCAGGACTCGAACCTACACAGGCAGAACCAAAATCTGTAGTGCTACCATTACACCATAGCTCATCCTTTATCATCAATTCGGCGGCAAAAATACATTTTTTTTTCAACATACGGCATCTGAAATAAAAAAATTTTTTTCAAACACCATGATATTAAAAAAAGTGTATTTTTGCACGCTCTTTTGAAGCACGGCCCCTTAGCTCAACTGAATAGAGCATTTGACTACGGATCAAAAGGTTGCAGGTTTGAATCCTGCAGGGGTCACAAAAATAAAACGCTCAATTTTGCAAGTTGAGCGTTTTTTAGTTTAAAATCAAATATGAAAAGAAACATTCTTACTTTTTGGATTACAGTCCTTTTTGGATTCCTTTTTGCTCAAAACGAGCAAATTCATTACGATATTCATCCGAAATTCCCGCATCATGCCACTACGGAAGAAAAAATGATGATACCGTATCTGTCGCAGCAGGCACATCTGCGCGACGCGGTTTATCCCACCGCTCCGGTTTCCGCAATTGCTGAATTCCAGCCCATGGGCGGCGTGATGATAGCCTACCCGCTTGGTATTCCTGTCGAGCTGGTGCGTGAATTGTCACAAATCACTCAGGTGAAAGTGCTTGTGGACACCCATTCCGACAGTATGCAGGCCAGTAATTACTTCAACAATAATCAGGTAAACATGGCCAACGTGAGCTTTTGGCTTATCCAGCACGATTCGTACTGGACCCGCGACTACGGCCCTTGGTTTGTCGTTGACGGACAAGATTCCGTAAGGGTGATTGATTTCGTCTATAACCGTCCGCAACGTCCGAACGATGACGCGGCTTTGGAATCTGTGGTTGACTTTATGGGTGTTAGTCGTTACGAGATGCCGTTGGTGCATACGGGCGGTAACTATATGGTTGACGGCTATGGCACGGCGGCCTCCACCATGTTAGTGTTGCAGGAAAATCCTGCCGAAACGGAGTCCTCCATTTTGTCCATGACCCAAAACTATCTCGGCATCGACAACTACATGATTCTTCCCGATCCGCTTGGTGAGTACATCGCGCACATCGACTGCTGGGGCAAGTTCCTCGATGTTGATAAGGTTCTGATTGGGCAGGTACCGGCCAACGACCCGCGCTACAGCAACTACGAGGACGTGGCCCAAACTTTTGCAAATGCTGTGACCCCGTGGGGAAACCACTACCAAGTTTACCGCGTTTATGCCAACCCGAACGCCGATAAAGCCACCCCATATACCAACTCGTTGATTCTCAATGACCATGTTTTTGTGCCCGTGACCGGCAACTCTCACGATAACGAAGCCATTGCCGCCTATCAACAGGCCATGCCCGGCTATACTATCGTGCCCATTATGCAGAGCAATTACACACCGTGGCTGAGCACTGATGCTTTGCACTGCCGCACCCACGAATTGGCCGATCTCGGTATGCTCTATCTGAAACATTACCCGTTGTTAGGCGAGGTTTCCCTTGACGACCCGCTCAACATTTCCGTCACAGTCAAGGCCTTGAGTGGCGCGGATTTAGTAACCGACTCCCTGTTGGTCTTTTTCCGTATCAACCATGGCGACTGGCACTGGCATCCGTTGCAAAACACTTCTGCGGACGATTACTCGTTCAGTTTCACTGCGGTGAACTACGCATACCAGCCTGGCGACACGGTGGAATACTATCTGTATGCGAAAGACGAGTCGGGGCGGGCGGAGAAGCATCCCTACATCGGAGCCGCTGACCCGCATGTGTTTCATTTCGGCGGGGTCGGCATTGAGGACAGGGAACCTTTGCTGGTGCGCGTCTTTCCCAATCCTGCCTATGATTTTGTAATCGTGCAAGGCGAAAATCTGGAGGAAATCACCGTCTATAACGCTTTCGGACAGCAAATTGACCATATTTCTGTTCATGGTGACAACAGCGTGAAGATTTCCAGCAGCCAATGGGCCGCAGGGGTTTATATTCTGAACATTAAGGATAACCAAGGACGTATGGCAGTGAGGAAAATCTGCCGATAAATATCGTTTGAAGTAAATTTTTTTTTCATAATAATGATGGCAAATATTTTTTACTTTTGCATCATCATTTAAAATCTATTGCTTATGAAAAAAGGTTTACTTTTCTTTTTGTTAGTGTTTGCCGCAACTTCATTTATGTTTGCGCAAAATGTTGTCTTCAGCGACAACTTTGATTCCTACACGGCTGGCAGTCATCTGGCACAGTCTAATTCGGCTTGGACCACATGGAGTTCTGCGCCAGGTGGTGCTGAGGATGGTGTGATTTCTTCAGCACAAGCCGCTTCCGCTCCCAATTCGCTGTACATCACCGGAAGCAACGATCAGGTCTATCCTTTCGGCAACTACACTTCTGGGCACTATACTCTCACTTTCAATTACTATATACCCTCTTCCGGCAGCGGAGCATATTTCAACATCCAGCACATTTTGCTCAACCAATGGGCACTGCAATGTTATTTCACTAACAGCGGTTCCGGATACCTCGAAGTTGGAGGCGCCGAGTACAACTTCACCTGCCCCTCCGACGCATGGTTCCCGATTGAGTTTGATGTGGATATAGACAACAACACCGCTTCGCTGACTGTCAACAATGTGGCCGTTCACTCATGGCCATTCAGCTACCAGTCGGGCAATACCAACGGCACCAACCAGTTGGCAGGTATCAATTTCTATGCCGGCGCTCCCAACAATGCTGTCGGTACTTACTATGTTGACGACTTCGTTGTGACGGAGGTTTCTGCCGCCTTGGTCGGTCAATTTGCTGTTGATGCCGAAAATCTTACTTTCTCTATGTATCCTAATGGCACTGCTTCCCAAACTTTCACGATGAACAACCCTGGTACAGGCAGTACAGACTATTATGTTGTAACCACCTACGACATTCCCAACCCTAATCCGGCATCCACAGGTGCTGTTGATATGCACTACTATGTTGACGACCCCTACACTTCGGTTGGTTGGACTTCTGCCACTGATGTAGATCTCGCAATCTGCTTCCCTTCCTCTGCTCTTCAACAACATATCGGTAAAACCCTCAATGAAATTGATTTCTTTATGGGTGAAGCTCTCCCCACTGCTAAGATTCGCGTCTATGGCATGAACAACTCTCTCCTGCATCCAGGACCCGGTGCTGTAGTCTATGAACAAACATTCACCCCTGACAGCGGATGGAATCACATCCAACTCACTACTCCTTACCTGATTGACGGTAGCGACTTGTGGTTTGGTGTTTGGTTCACACAACCTGAAGGATCTTACCTCGCTCCTCTGGACGGAGGCTTTGCTAACGACTACAGTTGCTGGTATAAGGTAGGTTCCACCTGGTACAACCGTTTCACCAGCGGTTCATACGATTTCAACTTGTGTCTGGGCGGCAAAATTGACGGAACGCCTATCACCCCATGGCTGACTGTGAACCCCGCTGAAGGCAACATCAATGCCGGGGCAAATGTTACGGAAACTGTCACGGTCAACTCGAACGGCATGAATGTCGGCGACACCAAAACTGCTAAACTTCACTGCTTCTCCAGCGACATTGAAAACGGCGAAGTCGAGATTCCCGTCTCCCTGTCCGTTACCGATGTCTCTGTCAACGAGTACAACCAAATTGAGGTGAAAGTCTATCCGAACCCCGCAACCAACTTTGTGCAGGTGACCTCCGACCAAATCCAACGTGTGGAAGTCTATAACATGATGGGACAACTTGTGTTCGAACAATTCTGCAATGATTCTCACGTCACTATTTCTACCTCCGGTATGGCTCCCGGCACCTACGCCGTGAAAGTGACGGCAACCAACGGAACTGTCACCAAACAGGTAGTTGTCAAATAATCCACGACTTATATTGAACTTGCAAAAGGGAATGTCAATTCGATTGATGTTCCCTTTTTTTATTACCCATCGCTTAGTGGCCTGTTGCCTAAAAAATTGTATTTTTGCCCCCTAAAAATTTAAGAATGAAAAAGATACTTTTGTTATGGCTGTGCGTGGCGCTGATAGGTAGTTTATCGGCGCAGGACACGACCAAAACCTATTGGAAAAACGGAAAACTGATGTCCATCGGTGTGCAGAAAAAGGGGGTGAAACAAGGACATTGGATCTATTTTCATAATAACGGCTCCAAGTGGACAGAAGGCGACTACCGCGACGGCATCAAAGTTGGCGTGTGGAAAGTATGGTATGACGACGGCAAGCTCGGTCAGGAATACCATGCTGATAATGGCCCGTTCAAAAGCTGGTTCCAGTCTGGCCGTGTGGAGTCGGAAGGTCAGTTCAAAGAAGGCCGGAGGAATGGCGAATGGACATTCTATCATCCTAATGGACAGCTTTATAAAAAAGCTGTTTATATCGATGACAGCATTCATGGCCATGTGATCGAATATTTCGACAACGGGGAAAAATACTTCGAAGGCACTTATGATATGGGCTTGCTGGAAGGTGATGCCTGTTGGTGGAGCCGAGGAGGAAAGAAGGACATGGAAGGCAAGCTGGTGCACGGTTTGCAGCAAGGATTGTGGAAATTCTACGACAATGAGGGTCGCATCGGCAGTGAAGGCAATTTTGAAAACGGGTTGCAGCAGGGCACTTGGACCTATTACTATGAAAACGGAAAAGTCTGGCGTAAAGGCAATTATGTTAACGGGAAACGCGAAGGATTATGGAAAGCGTGGTTTGAGGACGGTAAATTGCAACGCGAAGGGTCTTTCAAAAATGACAAAGAAAACGGAAAATGGATTGCTTATTTCCATAACGGAAAAACCAAAGACCAAGGCACATTTAAAGACGGCATAATGGATGGTTTTTGGGAAGGATGGTTCGAAAACGGCTACAAAAAATACGAAAACAACTACAAAGCCGGAAAGCTGAACGGCCTTTGCACTATGTTTTGGGAGGAAACCGGCAAAATGCACCGTCAGGGAAAATACATCAACGATCTGAAAAACGGTGTTTGGAACGAGTACGCACAAAACGGACATATCCTCTCTAAAGGCAAGTATTCCAACGACTTGAAAGAGGGAAAATGGGTGTTTTACAACATGCATGAAAAAAAGATCCGGGAACAGAACTTTGTTCATGACGTGCCCGAAGGCTCTTTCACCGAATACTATGATAATGGGGTGAAGCACACACAGGGTTGTTACAAGAACCGCTTGCGCCACGGCAAGTGGTCGAGCTGGACCCCGCAAGGAAAGTTGTCATACAGCGCCATTTTCAACAACGGACATAAAGTGAAAGAAGTCTATGTCACCGACCCCAAAAAGACACCCTTTTAATCTGTTAAAAAAACATAAATCCCTGCGTGAGTTGGTTGGGGAGTCCAAGTTAAAAATAGTGAATATGGAGATTAAAACGTTTCATTTCAATCCGATCATGGTGAACACTTACCTTCTGTCGGATGAAACAGGCGAGGCGGTGATTGTGGATCCGGGTAACTGCCGATCTTACGAAGACGAACAAATTCGCGAATATGTCTCCGCCAAAAATTTGAGAGTCAAGTACATCATCAATACACATCCTCATATCGACCACATCGCGGGCAACCCGTGGTGCATGGCGGAATACCATCCGGAACTGCTGATGCACGAAGCGGGGATGCCAATTTACAACAAAGCATTCGCATACGCTGCTGCTTTTGGCTTGGAGACGGAGAAAATGCCCGCTCCCGACCGGTTCCTTCAGGAGGGCGATGTGGTGACCTTCGGGAACCAAAAACTCAAGGTACTCTACACTCCCGGTCACTGTGACGGGAGCATCTGTCTATATAGTGCTGATAACAAACTAATTATCACAGGTGATTTGATTTTTGAATTAAGCGTAGGACGCAGCGACCTTCCTACCGGGAATGAAGCGCTCCTGCAACAGAGCATCCGAGAAAAAATACTTCCGCTTCCTGATGAGGTGACAATCCTTTCCGGTCACGGCGGTCCTACCACCGTGGGGCGTGAACGGAGAGGAAACCCCTATTTGGCACAATGAAGGAGAGGATGAAATTAGGATAAATTAACATTATAAATATGAGTCAAGTTCCGACATTTTCAGAGGAAAATTTAGAGAAATTAGCATTCCATTACAAGGAAATTTTAAGAGGATTGGGCGAAAACCCTGAACGCGAAGGTTTGTTGAAAACCCCTATCCGGGTGGCCAAGGCTATGGATTTTCTGACTCACGGCTACCGGCAAGACCCGAAGACGATTCTTGAGAGCGCCCTGTTCCATGAAGATTACAAACAAATCGTGGTGGTCAAGGACATCGAAATTTATTCGCTGTGCGAACACCATCTGTTGCCGTTCTTCGGGAAAGCGCATATCGGCTATATCCCAAACGGCACTATTGTGGGTTTAAGCAAGATTCCCCGTGTGGTGGAATGTTTTGCACGACGGCTGCAATTACAGGAACGTCTCACCTCGCAAATCAAAGACTGCCTGCAAGAGGTACTGAACCCCCTCGGTGTGGCCGTAGTCATTGAAGCCCAGCACCTTTGCATGTCCATGCGCGGCATCCAGAAGCAAAACTCCGTGACCACCACGTCAGAATTCACCGGCGCTTTCCTTAAAAACGAGAACACCCGACAGGAGTTCATGCACCTCATCGGGGCCGATTTGCACTGAGAAAACCGATACTATTTTTTTCTCAACCTTTTTTTCCTGGGTTTTCTGGTCTTCCTGTAACGGGACGCTAAATATCCGATGCTTTCCTCCCGCACTTCAGAAACAAATTCTGATTCGGGTGGATATGTGCCTTTTTCCTCTGGATGTCTCAACACACACACCAATGGCTTGCCCACCCATTCTTGCGGCAAACAGATGGTGACGGTGTCTTTTTGGGGAGTTAGAATCAATTTTTTCATATTTTCGATTTTTGGTGAAATTTCTTTTCTGTTAATGATTTCTGCTCAAAATGACATTTTTATATCCTTTTTTTTCAAAAACAGAATCTTTTGTTGTTTTTGCCTTTTTTATTATTAACATATTTATAATCAATTAGATACATTGCAAATATATAAAATTTAGAACAAAAAACAACCGAATTGAATTTTTTTCTGATTTTTTTACTATTCTGATAATTAATAACTTACGTGAAAATATTTTTTTCTGAAAAACACTATCCCCATATTAAAAAAAGTGTATTTTTGCAGCCTCAAAAAAAGAGAGGAGTTTCAGTAGCTCAGCAGGTAGAGCACATCCCTTTTAAGGATGGGGTCCTGGGTTCGAGCCCCAGCTGGAACACGAAAGAGTCCGGATCGAAAGATTCGGACTTGTTTTTTTTCGTTTCGGTTGATTTTCGAAAAGAAAAAAGATCCAGGGGCTAGTGTGGTTAATTTTTTGCATTCTCCCCTTGTCTATATGGAAAATTTGTATTTTTGCATTTTAATAGGAAGAACAATGAAAAAAATCATGTATTTAGGGGTTGTCATTCTCTTGCTTGCAAGTTGCCATGCTCAAAAAAAACTGGTTTCCGTTGACAAGGAAACAAACGAGGTGGTGCTGAAACAAGGACAATCCTGCGAGATTGAGTTTATCACCAATGCGTCCACCGGTTTTTGGTGGCAGTTGGTCAATGAAAACGACATCACCGTGGTGAAGAGCGCTGGAGACCGCTACACCAGCGATGCGCCCAAAGGCATGATAGGTGCGTCAAGCCACCGGTTCTGGAAATTCGACGCCGTACAGAAGGGCACGCAAACCCTGCATTTTGTTTATGCACGCGACAACATCAGCCAGGCTGCTCGAACACGAGATGTTACGGTTACGGTAAAATAAATGCCGACTTTACGGATTGCCATTCCTGCAATGGACGAGCTGGATTACCTGCCCGTCACATTGGCTGCACTCTCCAAACAAGATTCTGTTCTTCCTTTTGAGGTTTATGTTTGTGTGAACCAACCGGATATTTATTGGTCTATTCCTGAAAAAAGATCCATTTGCGAGAATAACCAAAAATTACTGGATATCCTTCCTCTTTATACCAACCTTCGTCTTCATATTATAGACCACGCATCTCCCGGGCATGGGTGGCAAGGGAAAAAACACGGCGTCGGCTTTGCCCGTAGAAGCCTGTTTGATAAGATTTTGTCAGAATGCGATCCTAACGACATCATTGTCAGTTTGGACGCCGACACTGCAATCAACCCACACTATCTGCAATCCGTCTCGGATCAGTTCAAGCAGAATCCCGGGATGAACGCCCTGGCGGTCCCCTACTACCATCCGTTGGATGGGAGAGACGAAACCCGAGACAGGGCACTGCTCCGTTACGAAATCTACATGAGGAACTATGCCGTAAATCTTTTGAAAATCAAAAGTCCGTACGGATTCACCGCCTTGGGATCCGCCATTGCCATGCGTGCGGAAGCCCTCCGGAAAATCGGGAACATCACCCCTCTGCAAAGCGGGGAGGATTTTTATCTGGTCCAAAAATTCTGCAAAATGGGAGGATTAGGACTTTTTAACACAGAATGTGTATATCCTGCCGGACGATACTCCAGTCGTGTCCCTTTCGGAACCGGACCAGCCATGCAACAAGGCGCGAACGGGGTTTGGGACAGCTATCCGATTTACCATCACGACTTGTTCTTCGCTATTCGGGAAGCGTATGGAAAACTGCACGATCTCTATGAGAACAAGCTCTCTGTAACGGATAACGACTTTCTAGTATTTTTGCAAAAAGAGAATGACAAACCCGACATCTGGGAAGAAATACGCAAAAACGTATCCGATTTTCCACATTTTGTGAAAGCTTTCCATCAAAAAGCCGACGGGCTTCGGATTTTGCAGTATGTGCGGACTAAACATCGGAAACAACCAGAAAAAGAGAGAACTGCCCTCTACGACAATTTCCAGATTTGGTTGCCGGATAAATGTCCAGAGTGGTTTCATCCGACACGCTCTTTCTTTCAGTATTCCCCCGAACAATTAAACAGTCTTCGAAATCTGCTTTTTGAAGAGGAAATGACATTAAGATCCGGATACGGGTAACCAACCCTTTCATGAGGCATCTTGAAAATGCAACACAACATCAAAAAGCTCAAAATACTTATTCGGCTTAATATTTGCTTTCTTTGTTTCGATAACGGTAACTCCCATACATATTTTACAGTTATCGTGTTAAAAAATGCAAATTACCACTTTTCTCAACAAAAATGCATGTTTTATCAGTAATGATGTTGTTTTTATAGCAAAAACCAACCATTGGCCACTTTTTTGTGTAATTAATGAAAATCAATGGTAAAATTATTTACTTTTACTTATAATAACTAAATCATTATGGTATCTAATAAAAATTTTGAAGTAGTAATTCTTAGTGAAGAGGAAGCCAAGGTAGATTTATTAAGAGGCTTATTATCAAAATATTACTCTCTTAACATTGCCTTTGTTTGCCGAAATACCGCAGAGGCGGTTGATTATTTGAACAATCATACTCCTATGATTTTTTTCTTGGATTTGGAGTTCTATGAGGTACTTCACGACATCCGGAAACCACCTTTTATTGTTGGTCTGTGTGACATGACACACACGAAAAAGGTAAAACAGTTCCTTAAAATGGGTTTTTTTGAGGTTTTTTATGCTCCCTATACCGAAAGGGAGCTCAACAGTATTATGGGCAAAATCCTGAACATCTACGGCACATACAACAAAATAGACCAAAAGATGCTGCAACACGTGGAAGAAGAGAATTTGTCTTACAACCTTGAGGAGCATTCCCCGAAATCAATATTTATACTGGGAACCAGAAACGAGGAGTCTATTCGAATTGTGTTTGACGAAGTCCTATATTTCAAGAAAATAGGAAATCAGGTGTGCGTGTATTTTGAAAATGGTTACAGAAAATATTTTCGTAGTAATTTGAAAATGTTCCACGCCAAATTCCCCAAAAACAAGTTCCTGAAAATAAACCGCTCCGTAGTGGTCAATATGGAAAAAGTCACCGGGGTGATCAAAAACCACATCCTGATTGCCGACAACGCCACGTTTGAATTGTCCCGTTCCTTCAAAAAACCGTTCAAAGGGATGCTTTCGAAGTAATCTAAATCGGTTCACTTTATTCTTTTACAATTTTAATCCAAAGTGTAGAGACGTTTCAAGAAACGTCTCTACAGCGGCCATTTATTGATGTGCATATTCGTAATTTATATACCTTTGCCGATTAAAATTCTTCTTTTATGAAAAGAATATTTATTGTTTTGTTGGGATTGTTTCTTATCAATCAAGGGTTTGCACAATGGGTTTCTCCGGGAAACGGACAAACTTACACGCTTGAATCACTATGCACGGCAGCTCCTTCGGCCGTCATGGCCAGCTCTCCTGGGCATTACGTGATTTCACAAAATTTAACCTTATCCGCAGGTGACTTGCTGACACTGGAATCCTCTGCAATGTCTGTCTTTGTAAACGACGGTGTTTCCTTAACCATTGGCGGAAGTTTGCAAACAGCAACAAGAAGTCAAATACTTGTCTTTCAAGGAGATTCAATACAAAACAACTATTTCGAACTCCGCTTCGAGGGGTCTTCTTTGAACGCACTGAAGCATGTCCATTTTCGTTATTGTCAAGGGATTAAGCTGATTAACAGTGATATAACCATCGATTCCTGTGAATTTGACCATTTCTCAAATCACGTCATCAGCTACATGAACTGCCATCCTATTATTCGGGATAGCTATTTCCATGACAACCAAGCCTGCGCCATTCAATCGGCCGTCAACACCGACGGTTGTCCGAAGATTCTTAACAACGTGTTCTACAACAATGTGTTGGCCAACACGAACAATCCGCAGATCAACATCGGACCAGGCACTACGGATACCATCCAAATCATCGGCAACCGTATCGAAGGGGTGGCCAGCACCATGTCGGGTGGCATAGGTATCATGAACATGTACAATCCGGCGGTGACAAAAGTGCTACTGAAGGACAATGTAATCACGAACAACCGCTACGGCTACACGCAGAACGGTTATCGCATTTCTTCTGAAATTTTTGATAATCAATTTATAGACAACAATTTGGAAGTTACTCCGAATAACGGCGGCAGCGGAATCAGCATTTACGGCTATGACACGACTTGTGCCGCTAAGTTGCGCCACAACCTTATCACCGGAAATTTATGGGGCATTACTGCAATCTATTACCATCATGTAGATATGGGTACAGCGGAGGATCCCGGTTACAACGTACTGTACAATAACGGCAACGGTGGTGTGGATTACGAGCTTTACAACAATGCGAACAGTAATATGGACGCGGTTGGCAACTATTGGGGCTGCGACAACGATGCGGCAGCGGAAGAGGTTATCTTCCATCAGGCGGATAACCCTTCATACGGTCTTGTCAATTATCTGCCAATCAATGTGATAGAGCCATTAATTCTCGGGTTTGACTTTTTACGGGAGAACAATCCAGAATCTATGGAATATTATCCTGATATGTATGGTGAATTTTCGCCAGAAGGTGACAGCATCTTTTTCTATGTAGGATGCACTATGCCTGATCTTGCTCATTTAAAACCGACGATCACGAAACCATGGGGAATTACAGTCAGCCCCGACGAATCTGAAATCCAAAACTTCTATCAACCAGTTACATACACTGCCTCTTCTCCTCATTTTAGCACTAGGGATTATGTGGTAAAAATCATCATCAGTGGTGATGTCAAGGAGAATCTTTTAACGAAAATTAACTTGTTTCCCAATCCTGTCACGCAGGGATATTTCACATTGGACAATCCTACGGAAGAAGTTGCGCAATGGCAGATTTTCACAGCATCTGGACAATGTGTGCTATGCGGAGAGGCACAACCGGGAATGAACCGCATCGCCACGAAAGCGTTAAAACCGGGATCATATCTCGTTTATGTACAAAAAGACAATACGTTTGTTACCCGGAAATTGATTGTCCAGTAATAGTAGAAAAAACGAAAACAGTTTGACTAAAACAATGAATATGAAGAAAGTATTCGTCAGCATGATAACCCTCGTCCTCGCTTTTTGCGCGATGGCGCAGCAAGATTTCCGCAACCCGAATCTTTCCATTGATGAGCGGGCGCAACTCCTTTTGAATCAGCTTACTTTAGAAGAAAAATTGGGGATGATGGAACATCGCAATCCCGCCATTGAGCGGTTGGGCATTCCCGCCTACAGTTGGTGGAACGAGGCATTGCACGGGGTGGCGCGCAACGGTTTCGCCACGGTCTATCCGATGCCCATAGCACTGGCTGCCACCTTCGACGACAAGGCGGTGCAGGAAATGTTCGGCATGGTGGCTGACGAAGCCCGACTGAAGTATTTCCGTGCACAACAGGCCGGACAATACGATGATTATACCGGGCTCACTTTCTTCACGCCGAACATCAACATTTTCCGGGATCCTCGCTGGGGACGCGGCATGGAAACCTACGGTGAAGACCCTTATCTCACCGCCCGCATGGGTACCGCATGCGTGAGAGGACTGCAGCAACAGGTTAACGGCCGCTATAAGGCTCTCGCATGCATCAAGCACTTTGCCGTGCACAGTGGTCCCGAAGCCGATCGTCACTCTTTTGACGCCAATGTTAGCGGCCGCGCCCTATGGACAACCTATCTGCCGGCTTTCAAGTACATTGTAGGCCACACGGATGTTAGTATGGTGATGTGCGGCTACAACCGCCTGAATGGGGAACCTTGCTGTACCAACAACGACCTGCTCGTCCAAATACTTCAAAACCAATGGGGTTACGACAAACTTTTCGTTACCGACTGCTGGGCGTTGAACGACTGTTGGGAGCGTGATACGGTGATTCCGCGGCACGAGACACACGCCACCGCCGCCGATGCCGCCGCCGCCGCTTTCGGCTCCGTCATCGACTTGGAATGCGGCAGCGGTCTCAATGCCTTGAAAGAAGCCTACATCAAAGGGTTAATACCGATAGATATTATTGACAACCATGTACTTAAAGTGCTCAAAGCCCGTTTCGCATTAGGAATGTTCGACCCTGAACAACCGTTCGCTAAAGTACCCGACACCACCGTTTTTGAAAACAAAGCCCTTGAAATGGCGCAAAAAAGCATCGTACTATTGCAAAACAGGCACCATATTCTCCCTTTGGATGCCAGTAAATACAAGAAAATCGCGGTGGTGGGACCGAATGCGGCGGATTCTGTGATGCTGTGCGGAAATTATAACGGTACTCCGCGCCATGCCATAACCATCTACGAAGGTATCGTCAACTATATCAACACTTTACCTGAAAAACAACGTCCTAAAATCTATTTTGATACAGCCTGTCACCATGTCGATGGCAAGTACGTACTACCACGCAATTTCAACAAACAAATTGCCAAGAGCGACTTAGTGATTTTTGTGGGCGGTCTATCCCCTGAACTCGAAGGGGAGGAGTTGAAGGTGGAGTTGGACGGCTTCCATGGAGGCGACCGGACTTCCATTGAACTGCCCCGTATACAAGAGGGTATGTTGATGAAAATCAAGAAGATGGGTAAGCCTATCGTATTTGTTCTCTGCTCGGGCAGTGCAGTCGCGTTAGATTGGGAAGACCAAAATCTCGATGCGGTGCTGGCAGACTGGTATGGCGGTCAGGCGGCAGGAACCGCTTTGGCGGATGTCCTTTTCGGAAAAGTGAACCCCAGCGGAAAACTGCCTGTAACATTCTACAGCTCCCATAACGAATTACCGCCCTTCGACAGCTACGAAATGGAAAACCGCACCTATCGTTTCATGACGGAAAAACCGCTCTATCCTTTCGGTTATGGTCTGAGTTACACCTCTTTCGTGTATGATAACGGCCAATACAACCCAAATGACTTTTCCTTTACTTTTTCCATTAAAAACACCGGCAATTGCGATGGCGAAGAGGTAGCGCAACTCTACCTGACCAACACTGGAGACAAACGTAGTCCAGTGAAAACATTGGTCGGTTTCCAGCGAGTGTTCATCCCCAAGGGAGAATCCCGTAAGGTCACTTTTCATGTCGATGAAGATTTCTTTAACACATTCGTTGATCATTACCAACATTTTGAATGGCATCCCGGAACGTTTGTGTTCCATTATGGGGATCAGAAGTTAGAGGTGAGGTATTAGGTTCAAAGGTTCAAGGTGGGAATAAATTAGGGTTACGGAGATAATCCAATTTTTAGTACTTTTGCGCCCTCAAATTTGCAGAAAATGAGTGTGAAACCGATTATTGCTCCGTCGCTGCTGTCGGCGGATTTCAACCGTTTAGGGGAAGAAATTGAGATGTTGAACCGTTCGGAAGCGGATTGGGTTCATTTGGATGTGATGGATGGTGTTTTTGTGCCAAACATTTCTTTCGGAATGCCTGTCATCAAGGCGGTCAGAAAACTGTCCGAAAAACCGTTAGACACCCATTTGATGATAGTGCAACCTGAACGTTACATCCAAACTTTCAAGGAGATAGGTTGCGATATGTTGACTGTCCACTGGGAAGCCTGCACACATTTGCACCGCACGATATACCAAATCAAAGAGCACGACATGCTGGCGGGTGTAGCACTCAATCCTCACACACCGGTTGCTGGATTGGAAGATATTATCCAAGATGTTGATTTAGTGTTGATTATGTCAGTAAATCCTGGTTTTGGCGGACAAAAATTCATCCAACGCTCGTTGCACCGCATCGCCGAACTCCGAGCGATGATCAAGCGCAATCATTCGAATGCGCTCATCGAAGTGGATGGCGGCGTGAATGCGGACAATATTACGGACATCATCAAGGCAGGTGCCGATGCGGTGGTGGCAGGAAATGCCGTTTTCAAAGCGGAAAATCCTGAAAATATGATTCATCAATTAAAACACTTATAACAAATGAAAAAACTTTTTATTTTTCTATTTGTAGGATTGTGCTTGATTTCTAATGCGCAAACCGTTACCTACCAAGATATTTTGGAACAAAAGTCGGCCAAAGAGTTGACCGGAAGAAAAGGTGGTGATGACATTACAGCTTATGTGGCTTCCGACGGGGTCACGTACAAGATTGGCTCCACCATTACTTATGGCTATCCGACAAATGGCAAGTATTATGTCTATTTCAAAGATGTTACAGGCAGTTGGATAAACGCTTTGGCAGAAGATGAAAAAGCTACAACTTCTGATCGTGCGGTAAGTCAGGAGCGTGCAGAGCGCGTCGAAAACCGTGCCGGCGGTGTGGCCACCATCAAAAGAATCCAGTGCGTTCCTGTGGATCCTTTCAACAAGATGACATGCGGCTGCAAAATTTACCTCGTGCTTAACCGAGGCGGTCTGGCCTGCACCAACTTTGAAGAAGCAATTGCCACAAAAGAGGTGGTCGTCAAAGCCAATCTGGAAGAGATGGCCTCCGATGCCGCCATACAGGAATTGAAGAAATGGAAGGAAAAACTGGATCTCCAGATCATCACCCAAGAGGAGTATGATGCCAAAAAGGCGGAATTGATGAAAAAAATCAAGTAAATCCGAATATTTATGGAAGAAAAGAAAAATAGTACTGCCTATAGCATGTTCGTCATCGGATCGCTGTTCTTTGTATTCGGTTTCGTGACATGGCTGAACAACATTTTGATCCCCTACATGCGCACTTCCTGCGAACTTACCACGCAAGTTCAGGGATATTTGGTGACATTTGCTTTCTATATCGCCTACTTCGTGATGTCTATCCCTTCTTCCTTCGTGCTGAAGAAGACAGGATACAGCAACGGCATGGCATTAGGGTTGGTCGTCATGGCCATCGGCTGCATGATGTTTATCCCGGGAGCGAAAATGCGCAGCTACCCGATGTTCTTGCTGGGTCTTTTCCTGCAAGGCAGCGGATTGTCACTGTTGCAGACCGCCAGCAACCCCTTCGTCACGGTCATCGGTCCGATTGAGTCGGCGGCGCGGCGCATGAGCATCATGGGCATCTGCAACAAGGTGGCCGGTATGATCGGCATCCTGGTCCTCTATAACGCCCTTTTCAGCGGCAAAGAACACCTCTTCGAGAGCATCAAGGAGATGACTCCCGGTCCGGAGAAAGAAGCTATGTTGCAACAGCTCTCCAACGGCGTCATTATCCCCTACCTCATCATGACGGCTGTGCTCATCGCGTTGGTGCTCTTCATCAAAACCGCTCATCTGCCCGAAATTGTGGAAGAGGAGAAGAAAATCGACGGCAAGAAGACCAGCATCTTCAGCTTCCCGTATTTGTGGCTCGGCGTTTTCGCCATCTTCTTCTATGTGGGTGCTGAAGTCATCGCCATCGACACGCTGATTCCTTACGGCGACTATTATGGCATTCCTACTGCCGTGTCCCATTATTTTGGTGTTTACGCTTTAATTGCCCTGTTGGTGGGTTATATCTGCGGTATTCTGTTTGTCCCCAAGGTGATTTCACAACGGCAAGCCCTGATTATCCAGTTGCTGCTCTCTGTCGCACTGGTTATCGTGGCATTGTGCACAACAGGCATTATCTCCATCATTGCCATCATCTGTCTGAGTTTCGCGCACGCCATCATGTGGCCCGCCATTTGGCCGTTGGCTATCCATGATTTGGGCGACCACACCGAGTTCGCCTCCGCACTGATGGTAATGGCCATCGTGGGCGGTGCCGTGATGCCGCTGATTTACGGCAAAATCGCCGACGCCGTGAACAATCATGCCGCCTACGCGCTGTTGTTCGTCAGCTACGCGTACATTTTGTTCTTCGCGACAGTGGGGTACAAGATGGAAAAAAGAGGATAAGAGGATGAGGGGATAGGAGGGATATAGGGCTGTTTCAATGTGACAGCCGAAAAGAAAAGTAGGGGCGTATGCGATACGCCCCATTTTTAGAAATTTATGGACGAACATATTATTGAAACCAAGGTCATCGCCCGTATTCGCAGCGAATTTCCAACGAAGTTCGGGATTCCGAGGCAGAGCGGGTTGGTGCCATCGTTGCGGGCGCGCATAGTGTTCGAGCCCGAGTACCGGAATACGGAAGCATTGCGCAGCATCGAGGAGTTTTCCCATCTGTGGCTGATCTGGGGATTCTCAGAGGTACAACAGGAAGGTTGGTCGCCGACGGTACGTCCTCCGCGACTCGGCGGCAACCGTCGCATGGGCGTCTTCGCCACGCGCTCGCCCTTCCGTCCCAATCCCATCGGACTCTCCTGCGTGGAGCTCATCGAGGCCGACCTTAACCCAAAGAACCCTACCCTACTTGTGGGCGGCGCCGACCTCATGGACGGCACCCCGATTTACGACATCAAACCCTACCTGCTCACCACCGACTGCCACCCGGAAGCCACCAAAGGGTTCACGCAAGAGCACGAGGACTACCAACTTGGGGTGGAGATTCCCGAAGCTATTGCCAGAAGGCTAAAACCCGAAAAGTTGGAGAAGTTGCGAGAGGTGCTGGCGCAAGACCCACGGCCCGCATACCATCATGACGAAGAAAGGGTTTATGGTTTTCCGTTTGACGGGTATGAGGTGAGGTTTCAGGTGGTGGATAAAGCGGCTGTGGTGCGCGAGATTCGCCGTAGGTGAGAGCTGTTCAAGGATTCTTGCAGGAGCTACCTTAAGCATATAAAATCACAACAAAGTGAAGGCTACCGCTTCACCTACATCATGGGTTATGATGGTGCGCCAGTGTGTATGTCCATGCCTGTTCGGGAAAAGTCTTATCTGTCCGAAAATTTTTTCCCTTACTTCTTCAATATGTTATCGGAGGGTGAAAACCACCAGATTCAATCCCGAATGTTGCACATTGACGAGAATGACGATTTTGGCATCTTGTTGTACTCGGCTCAATTTGACACCATTGGTGCCGTAACCGTAAAACCGCGATGGAAAAGATTGAAGTATGCCCCTCTACGTTGAAAAGAGATTTTGACACTTACTAACCAGAGGCCTGTCGCAAGCTGTTCGACAGCAGAGCCGTTTCGATGTCGCTCCCGATGAGCGAAAATATCCACAAGAGGATTTTGCCTCGATTGCTGGCTTGACTAAAGCAAACAGTGGCAGTGATTACAAATTCAGCAATCTCAGCTACGAGGAATGTGCTGCCATCATCCGACATTATGTCTCTGCCGCATAAATCGACGTGCTGCAGTTTTTCTAAAAAGTCCCAACCACCATCTCCCTCTCTGCCTACGTCCGCTCTTTATCTTTCAACGCGGTTTTTCCAATAAGAGAAGCCTATTCGGCTTGCTCCTCCTTGGGGTCATAATTACAGGTGATATTGTTTTCTTCATATTCTTCCCCCTTTGAGTTCTTTCCCTCGAAGTGTGTGAGAGTAATGTACTGGTGATATTCCGTACTTGGTTTTGAGCTATTCAGTAAGTGCACACAATTATAATACGTGTCGCTGGTACAATTTACTTCAATTGTACCGTGTACGGTTATTAATTGGTAAGATACGCCGGCGGGTATATTTTGCCCGTCAGCGGTTGTAAATGCCTGAAACGGCTTTCCATTAATTGAGAGAATATCCTTTATATTGTCCCGATCAACCACCTTCATCTTCCAGCTCTCAACCCGACGGGTCTTGCCGGAGAAGTTCACGCCGATTTTGTAGAGCTTGCGCGGGTCATGGGCGAACGGTGCGGCGTACTGTTTCTCTTCAATTTGCGCCAAAGCCTCCTCAGCGGACTTGTCTAACTTGAACTCGAAAAGATAGATGTAATCGGCGGTTTGCACTACCATGTCCATGCGGCCGTCGGTAGTGTGCCGCTCGGTTTCCGTGTAAAAACCGACCATCTTGAAAATGAGTGACACTGCATTGTGGAAGTAGAGCTCAGTATTTCCCACCAACTGGTAATCCTGCCCGGCGAACAGCGATTCCAACAACAACATAAAATTTTTAATCTGCCCAGCTTCTATAGCCATCACGAAATTCTTAATAAAGCTGTCCCTTCCCTGACTTGCGGGGGTATAATATCTGAAAAGGAAACGAGAGAACCCCCGTTCCACCTCCTCGTTCGGGAACCCCAACCGATAGGTCAAAAAACGGGAATCATAACCTTTTATAGTAAGATAGCCGCTCTGGTATATCAACGGTATTGGATTGGTATCGATGGAATCCAGACTGCCCAACAGGTCTGCCGTGGCATCCTCGAAAGTGAGCCGCTCCAGGTCGTAGTTATTGCGCTTCATGGTCTCTACCAGAAAGGTGGGGGTACCTGTTTCAAACCAGAAATCCCAGAACTCCTGGCGTTTTAGAGCACATAACAAGCTAAAGGGATTGTAAATCCCTACGCTGTCGGGATGAAAGTGGTAGCCGTCATAATATGCTTTCAGCTTCTCATAGCACTCACATTTTGAAATCTTCAGCTTTTCAGCCATAGCCCCGACCTCTTCGTCCAGATTGTCCCGGATTTCCTGTTCCGTGATGCCGCAGATTTGCGCGTATTGTTCGTCCATTGTGATATCCTCCAAGTTGTTGAGGTCACTGAACACGCTTACTTTTGAGAATTTAGTCACACCGGTGAACAATGCAAACCGGATGTAGCTGTCCATTGTTTTAGCCACTCCGTAAAAGGATTTCAGGGTGGTTCGGTAATCGTTTTGCAGTTCAGGATTGTTGATGGCTTCCAACAGCGGCTTGTCGTATTCGTCCACCAGAATCACCACCTGTTGTCCTGTCTGCTCGTAAGCGCGACGGATAACACCGATAAACCGGTCTGCAAGGGTCTTTTCGGTGGAACATTGCCCATAGACCGATTCGAATTGGTGCAAATGTCTGTCTATAATCGAGACCAACGCCTGCTTGTTCGAGTATTCTTCAGCATTGAGATCGATATGCAGCACGGGATATTGCTTCCATTCCGTCTCCAACTCACTGATTGCCAGACCCTCAAACAACTTTTTCCGCCCTTGGAAGTAAGCCTCCAACGTGGTGACAAGCAGGCTTTTGCCAAACCTGCGGGGGCGGCTGATAAAAAAATATCCGCCATTCTTAGCCAGTTGAAAAACATCTTTTGTTTTATCAATATAGATGTAGTCTTCCTCACGAATTTTTGCGAATGTCTGTATTCCGATGGGGTATTTCATAATGTCAAGATTTTCGCAGCAAAAATACAATTATTTTCGTGCTGGAAGACGATGGAAATCGTTTTTCAGCTTCGCTTTTATCTTACACGTCCGACTTTCTCTCCCATCCACTTCCATTCCTACACTCCCCCCGAAACTACTAACTACTAACTATCTAAAACCGGTTCACCCACTCCGCCACCTCCGTCGCAGAGATGTTCTTCATACACTTGAAATGCTTCCGACGGCACTTGGAACTGCCAAACTTCGAACACGGACGGCAGTTGAGCGGACAAACTTCGAAATTGCGGAACTTGTCGCGCTCGCCGGGCATATAGGGATAATATCCGTATTCGGGAATAGTGGAGCCGAAAATGGCTGCCGTGGGCTTGTGTAACGCCGCCGATATATGCATCAGCCCCGTGTCGCCAGTAATCACACAGTCAGCGTGTTGAAGGATGGCCGCCGACTGGTACAATGAGTACTTGCCGCAACCGTTGGTGGCACGTTCACCGAGCTGGGAGACCACCTGCTCGCCTTCCTCGAACACGTCCTTGCCACCCAGCAGCATAATCGGCTTGTGCAGGATGCTGCCGATTTCCACCACCTTGCTCACCGGAATACGCTTCGTGAAATGCTGCGCAGCCAGCACAATGGCCACGAATCCATCATCGAACATCATCGGCAGATCGTCCTCGTCAAAGCCTTGGTTTTCAGGAATGTAAAACTCCAACCCTTTGTGGTCGTTGTGGACATCCAATTCCTTGACTGCTTCAAAGTACCGCTCCACAATATGGGTTTCCGGCAAACCGTTCATCTTGAGACGATAGCAAATCCACTTCGAAAGATTATACTTATGGAAAGTATAGGAAGGCACCTTCAAGCGACGCACCACTTTTCTAGAACGCAACGTTTTCTGCAAATCAATGACCACGGTGAATCGTTCTTGACGTAACTCATCGATGGTTTGGTTCACATTTTCAGGGTCGTAGGTATGTACCTTGTGAATGTGAGGGTTGTTCTCAACCACAGAAACTAAATCTTTTCTGACCAGAAAATGAACCTCTGCCTCAGGCAGTTGCTCGTTCACAGCTCTGATAACCGGTGTGGTTAGCACAATGTCACCGATGGAGCTCAGTCTGATAATTAGAATTTTCGGTTGCGACGGGGGTTGAATCTCATCCATATAGCATTAAAAAATATTAATTCTCTTCGGAAATTGCTTTCATATAATTGTCCACAGGAGTGGCGTAAATTTTCAGGAGATTGGCGCGCATCTTTTCCTCCGGAACATCACTCGTTTGGGACTGCATCTCTAGATAAGCTTCAAATTTCGATTTCTCTTCCGGAGTATAATGGTTGGCATATTCCTGATTCTGTTGCATCAAATCATGTGCGATGTAGTTGTTGGGATATAGCACATAATTTTTGTATATCTGTTTGTCTATCAGCTTACAAACAAAATAAAGTTTGTCATTATTGTTGAGATTGTCAGGAACAAGATCCAGTTCATCGCAGAGTGGGTGGCCAATGGTGAGGGCTACCCTACCCTTCTGACCGAAAATGCCCTGCTTGATGCTGTTGAAATCCTCTCCCGGCTCTTTTACGTAAGGGCCATTTTCACTCAAAGCAAGCTCGCGTGCCTTCATTTTGTCGCAAGACTCATACTCATAGGAGACCGTCAAAGGGGTAATGTTCATCTTGCGGATTGTTTCCAACAGATGCTTGTCGTTACCCATAGTGATCATCTTCAGCAAACCCTGCTTGGTGAAATCATTGCCGTCTTTGGTGCGACCGTCGCGCTGGGCAATCCATACAGATTCCTTATCCTCGAAAAGCGAATACTGGATATAGGCAGCCAACTTCTGGAAATTGACTAACTTCTCACGCATAGTTCCTCCCCGCTTCACCTTGATCATCTTGTTCAGCTTCGCGATTTCGCCCAACAAGGGGGTAGTGAACAAGTTATCCCCCATCGCGATACGGGAAGTTTTCTTCTTTTCAATGAAAAAATAGTACTGCAACAAGGCAGGATCCAACGTGATGTCACGATGGTTCCCAATAAACATATATGTCTTTTCCTCCTCTAAATTCTCTATTCCCGAAAGAAAAACCCCTTTTGTGGATTGGGAAAGAAAAACATCCAGAAACCGCTTGTCAAACTCCACTTGTACCTCTTCAATGGTCTGGTACCGCTCCATATCCTTCCTGAAATCCTCTACCCCGTAATTCTGCAGACAAAGCCGCAAAGCATCCTGAAATCGGGGATCCTCCATCAACCGATAATACGCCTCCTTAAATTCAGCGTCCGTATATGGCCTTATATCTTCAAAATCCATTCTATCCATAATCAGGCCGCAAATATACTATTTTTTTGGGAATTAATACTTTTTAACTTTTTTGGGATTTGAGACGTAAGACTTCGGTGATTAGCGGTGATAATAAGTATTATAGATAACAGTTTAAGTCTAAGTTTAAATTAGAGTAATAGTCAAAGTTATTGTCATGGTTATAGTTATAGTTATTGTCATAGTTATTGTCAGTACTCCCGAATCCGGTTCTCAATCGCCACAATAGCATCGCGGTACTCGGCAGCTTTCTCAAAATCCAGCTCTTTCACTGCCTTTTCCATTTCCTTGCGGTATGATTTTTTCTTCTTCTCTAACTGTTCCATATTATACATGGACAAATCCTCCGCAACGGCAGACATTTTCTTTTCTTTCTGAACATACTGAACCCCTTGTTTTTTCTGCTTGCCGTTATCGCTTGACATGCCCGTGAGCAGCATCTCGTCCGATTTCACCACCCCTTTCGGCACAATGTGATGTAACTCGTTGTAAGCTATCTGTTTGGAACGACGGCGATTGGTCTCGTCTATAGTAGCCTGCATGGATTTGGTGATTTTGTTAGCGTAGAAAATCACCCGGCCGTTCACGTGGCGCGCGGCACGTCCGGCTGTCTGCGTGAGCGAACGCACGTTGCGCAAGAAACCTTCCTTATCAGCATCCATAATAGCCACCAACGACACTTCCGGCAAATCCAAACCTTCACGCAGCAGGTTTACGCCCACCAGCACATCGATGGCGCCAGCACGCAAGTTCTGCAAAATCTCCACTCTGTCAAGGGTTTCCACATCTGAGTGAATGTAACAAGCTCTTATTCCGATGTTTATAAGGTAAGTGTTCAGCTCTTCGGCCATACGCTTGGTCAGTGTGGTCACCAAGACGCGCTCGCCTTTATCGACAGTATCTTCAATCTCGTTCAGCAAGTCGTCAACCTGATTGGTGGCAGGCCGTACCTCTATCGGCGGATCTAACAGTCCCGTGGGCCGCACCACCTGCTCTACCACTACCCCACCCGACTGCTCAAGTTCGTAGTCTGCCGGCGTGGCGCTCATGTAGATGGTCTGCCCAACCAAAGCCTCGAATTCGTCGAACTTCAACGGACGGTTGTCCAAGGCGGCAGGCAGCCGGAAACCGTACTCCACCAAGTTGATCTTGCGGGAACGGTCGCCGCCGTACATTGCCCCAATCTGCGGCACCGTTACATGGCTCTCATCTATCACTAACACAAAGTCTTCGGGGAAAAAGTCAAGGATGCAGAACGGGCGCATCCCCGGCTCTCGCTTGTCGAAATAGCGTGAATAGTTTTCAATGCCGGAACAGTAGCCCAACTCCTTCATCATCTCCACATCATACGTCACCCGGTCTTCCAACCGTTTGGCTTCCAAATGTTTGCCGATAGATTTCAGATAATCACGCTGCTCGCCCAAATCCAACACGATCTGATTGATGGCTTCATTCATCGTCTGTTGTGTGGTGACGAACAAACTCGCTGGATAAATCACAATGTTCTCCTCTTTGGTGATGACTCCACCCGTGGCCGCCTCGATAATTTCCAGAGTCTCAATCTCATCGTCCCAGAAAATGATACGGAAAGCGTGCTCGTTGTAGGGTGGGAAAATATCCACTGTGTCGCCCTTCACGCGGAACTGTCCGCCTTGCAAATCGAGTTCGGTGCGTGAATAAAGACTCGCTACGAACTTCAGCAACAGCGAATTGCGGTCGATCTTCATCCCCGAATGCAGATGGATGACATTCTTGGAAAAATCTTCCGGATTTCCGATACCGTAAATACAAGACACCGAGGCCACTACAATCACATCACGCCGTCCCGACATCAACGCTGCCGTAGTGTGCAAACGCAACTTTTCGATCTCGTCATTGATGGACAAATCCTTTTCAATATAAGTATTGGTAGTCGGAATATACGCTTCCGGTTGGTAATAATCGTAATAGGAAACATAGTATTCTACAGCATTTTCGGGGAAAAACTGCTTGAATTCACTGTAGAGTTGGGCAGCGAGCGTCTTGTTGTGGCTCAACACGAGTGCCGGACGGTTCACCTGGTTCAGCACATTGGCGATGGTAAACGTCTTACCGGAGCCGGTCACGCCAAGCAACGTCTGCGCTTTGTCGCCATTGTTCAGCCCCTCCACCAGTTTTTTAATGGCTTCGGGCTGGTCCCCGGACGGTTCGTATGAAGATGTGAGTTTGAAGTTCATTCGGTTTACGATTTTCGGTTATTGGATCTAATCACTAATCACTGATCACTATTCACTGATCACTATTCACTGATCACTATTCACAATACAACAAACGCCGATTATTAAAACCGGCGTTTGTTAATTCTGCAAAAGTAATAAATTTTTAGAATCTGTAGCGTACGCCCAGTGCAACGCCATAGAAATCTTGGTACCAGTGGTATCCATTTCCTCTAGTGAATCCCAAGACATTGACCATAGGACGCCAGTCTAAGCTGAGGTTCAACGGAATATTGAACTGATACTCAACACCGATTTGTGCACCCACATTGAGACGGAAAGGAATGTAGTCATAATCATGCCACCAGTGACCGAAACCAAAACCGACACCGACACCAGGACCTACGTACCAATTCCAGCCGCCATTGATGTTGAAAACCCAGTCAAACATAGCGTTCACATCGGCGTATGCCCAACCGTTCCATACATTTGTCGCACCTGCATCAAGTTCCACCATAAAGCCATCTCCAATGCCATGTTGATAAGAGAATTCCAAGTTGTAACCGAGACGGCCACCGATGGCACGAGGCTGTGCCAAGCTGATGCTCACAAACGCGAGCATAATCATTAATGTTGCAAATAACTTTTTCATAATACTTGAATTTAAGTTTGAAACCGCAAAATTAGCTTTTATTAACATTTATATTTTGGTCATTTCAAACAAGTTATAAACAGACTTATGTAAATAAGTAGAGACGTTTCCTGAAACGTCCCTTTTGTTCCCTGAAATATCTACAGAGTAAAATAGAGGAATATACGTATTCGTAATTTATGTACATTTGCCGTTTGGCTTTTACAAATATTTATTACGATTATAATAATAACTAAATTACTGATAATATGAAAGATATAAAACGCTACACGGTTACTTCGGCTCTTCCATACGCCAACGGTCCCGTTCATATAGGGCACCTAGCCGGCGTGTATGTGCCAGCGGATATCTATGTCCGCTACCTTCGCAACAACGGCAAAGAGGTGCTTTTCATCGGCGGCTCCGATGAGCATGGCGTGCCGATTACCATTAAAGCGCGCAAAGAAGGGGTGACCCCGCAGGACATTGTTGACCGCTACCATAACATCATCAAGAAGTCGTTTGAAGAACTCGGTATCTCTTTCGACATCTACTCGCGCACATCGAATCCCACGCATCATGAAACGGCCGCGGAATTCTTCAAATATCTGTACGACAATGGTAAACTGATAGAGAAAGTCTCCCAACAATATTATGACGAGGAAGCGCATGAGTTCCTCGCCGACCGCTATATTACCGGCACCTGTCCTCACTGCAACAATGAACACGCTTACGGTGACCAGTGCGAGGCGTGCGGATCTGCCCTTAGCGCCACAGAACTTATCAACCCAAAATCAGCCCTCAGCGGCAACACGCCGGTCCTCAAAGAGACCAAACACTGGTATCTTCCTTTGAATGAGTATGATGCGTGGTTGAGAGAATGGATTCTGCAAGGACACAAAGCTGATTGGCGTCCTACCGTTTATGGACAATGTAAATCGTGGATCGAACAAGGATTGCAACCCCGCGCCGTCACCCGCGACCTCTCCTGGGGCGTGAAAGTGCCGTTACAAGAAGCGGAAGGTAAAGTGCTTTACGTCTGGTTTGATGCACCAATCGGCTATATATCAGCCACTAAGGAATGGGCTAAAGAACATAATACCGACTGGAAACCCTGGTGGCAGGACGAAAGTTCCGAACTGGTGCATTTTATCGGCAAGGACAACATCGTGTTCCACTGCATCATCTTCCCGTGCATGTTGAAAGCTCATGGCGGTTATATTGTACCTACAAATGTTCCGGCAAACGAGTTTTTGAATCTCGAAGGCGACAAAATCTCCACTTCCCGCAACTGGGCGGTCTGGGCGCACGAATACATTGAGGATTTTCCTGGAAAACAAGACGTTTTGCGCTATACATTGACCTCCATCGCGCCGGAAACCAAGGATGCGGACTTTACTTGGGCGGATTTCCAAGCAAAAAACAATAACGAGTTATTAGCTATCTTCGGCAACTTTGTGAACAGAACGGTGGTCTTGTCGCATAAGTACTATGGAGGAATTATTCCAGAATGCGGTGAACTAACCGACTATGAGAAGGAAATCATCGAAAAGATGGCCGAATTCCCGAATAGGATAGGGGAGTGCATCCAACATTACAAGTTCCGCGAGGCTCAAGCGGAGTTGATGAATCTGGCTCGTCTCGGCAACAAATATCTCACCGACACCGAACCTTGGAAGAAACAGAAAGAGAATCCGGAGTATGTGAAAACCATTCTCCACATTTCCCTTCAAATCTGCGCTTCTTTGTCCATTCTTTGCGAACCTTTCCTGCCTTTTACTGCGAAAAAGCTACAAAAAATGCTCAATTTGAACAATAAGAATTGGTCTGATGGCGGTCGTCACGATTTGTTGAAAGCGGGTGACCAACTCAATCCTGCGGAATATCTGTTTGAGAAAATCGAAGATGAAACCATCGCCAAGCAAGTTAAAAAACTTGAAGACACAAAGAAAGCCAACGAAGCTGAAAATGCGGATGTTATTCCTGCCAAAGAAGATGTCACATTCGACGATTTCCAGAAAATGGATGTTCGAGTCGTGACTGTACTGGCAGCTGAAAAAGTGGCCAAAACCAAGAAACTACTCAAACTGAAAGTGAACACAGGTATAGACACCCGTGAAATCATCTCCGGCATTGCAGAATATTACCAGCCTGAAGAACTTGTAGGAAAACAAGTGTTGATGCTGGTGAATCTCGCTCCCAAGAATATCAAAGGGGTAGATTCTCACGGCATGGTTCTGATGGCGGAAAACGCTGACGGCACCCTTTCCATCATGCAGCCTCATAAACGGGTGAAAGAGGGAAGTACGGTGAAGTGACGGTTAATTGAAGATGAAAAAGAGATGAAAGGGAGATGAATAAAAGGTGAATGTTCATCTCCTTTTTCATCTTATATTCCTCACATCTTCATCGCCTTTTCATCGTCACTTCATCGGGCAACTTCGCAACAAATTTATATGCAGCTAATTGCATAAAAATCCCAATAAAATAAGGACTTTTCAAACATATCAACAAAAAAATGAGAATGAGAAAATTACAATGTTACCAACATCAAAATGTTTATAAAACGGATAATTATCCAAATAATGCGAGTTACGATTTTATATCTCTGTGAAAAAAATTGGGATAAAATTATATTGCACAAAAAAATCTTTTTTTGAACTGGATTTTTGAACTTTCACCCATGTTTAAAAACGAGTTTTTTTTCCACTGAAAAAAAAATGAAAGAAAATGTCCGGCATATATCCTTCTTCATAATCTGACAATTACAATTAACAATCTCTGCTCATAACTGTTTATTACTTTTGATAAATGATATTTCAAAATTTTGATGAAAATTGTTTTCCACATTTTAACACCCTTAATAATCATAGAACATAAAAATCTTATTCTTTTAAAGAAAATAAAAGCGAAAAAAAATGAATGGATGAGGCCTTGAAATCATTCATCTTTTTTGTATTTTTGCAGCCAACATATATTTAGGAAAAATGACGATATACATTGGATCAGATCATGCAGGTTATGAATTGAAAGAGCTGGTAAAAAAGCATTTCGAAGGTCGTTTTGAATTTGTTGACAAAGGGACATTTTCTTCGGAAAGCGTGGATTATCCTGATTTCGCCCATGCCGTTGCCGAAGGTGTCCTGAATGAAAAAGATGGGGTAGGGATTCTGATATGCGGAACCGGAAACGGGATGGCTATCACGGCAAACAAACATGCAGGTATAAGAGCGGCTCTGTGTTGGGACCCGGCTATTTCGGCTTTGGCCAAACAACATAACAATGCCAACATCCTCGTGCTTCCTGCTCGCTTCATTTCCAGTGAAAAAGCCATCGACACCATAGATTCCTTCTTCAACGCTGAATTTGAAGGAGGAAGACATCAAAGAAGAATAGATAAAATAAACCTCTGAACATGAAATCTCCGTTTTTAGAAAAGGATTTCGAGAGTATCCGCAAAAAAGCTTATGCCCTTCGTCACAACTATTTTGACGATATGGACAAACATTTGCTCAACTTGGAATCTTCCTTGGTGAAGAAGGGGCTTGATGTGCTTTGGATGAAGGACAAGAATTCCATGTTCGATGCTGTGGAGTCCATTTTGAAAAAAAGCAATGCCCGAAGAGTGACATTTGACACGCAGATTCCTTTCGAACCCCAGTTCCAATATATGGCGGAGGTGGTTCCTGTTGAACAGGCTGAAAACTCTTCTGATGACATAGACCTTCTGGTGGTGAATGCAGATTTTGCTGTTTGTGACAGCGGATCGCTTGTTTTTTTGGACAAAAGATCCAAACTTTGTTTCAATAAAGTGAAAAATATGGCCATCATTGTCAATATAGACCAGGTCATAACCAGCCAACAGGATCTTTCGTTCTTTATTGCCCTCAAGTATTATTCAAAGGAAAACAAGATGCCGATGGATGTTAAAATCATTCAAAAGCAGCTTCAATATGTGTTTCCTTCCCATCTCTCTTTTATGTCTGAACAGGTGATTTCACAAGAGGATATGAACATTACGGTTCTCCTGTATCTGAATGATATAGAAGATATTCTGTCTTCGGAAATCATGAAGGAATCGCTCTATTGCATTCAATGCGGACGCTGTTTGGATGTTTGTCCTGTGGCTTCAGCCTGTGAAAACATTGCGCCGATACAACTAATTAAGATGAACTGTCTAGATAAATACAACGCTTCTCAACATCTTTTCTCGCATACTACCTTATGCGGATCATGTGAAGTGGTATGTCCAGTGAATATTCCGCTAGTCAGGCTGATGTTCTCCGAAATGCAGGCATCCAATATCGTTGTTAAACCGTCGCGATCCAAACAACTCTATTCTTTGTTTTCTAAAAGAAGCAAGTTGAATAAATTGAACCATTCATTTTTCCGTTATTTCTTTGTGAAACGCTTTTTTGGACAAAACAAGTTGCTCAGTCGTTATTTTCAGAGTCAAAACGCGGATTTTTTCAATGTAACTTATCAGCCCCCTTACGAAGACAATCCTAATGAGCTCATCAAAGATACAGATATTGAATGATAAGGTAAGGCAGTTTCTGAAGAAATATTACCTGAATAAGTTATGCAAAGGATTGGCATTCTTTGTCATCATCATGTTGTTGACTTTCATTGCCTTTTCCTTGTTTGAGTACTTTTCGTATTCGAATACAGTTGTACGTTCCATACTTTTCTATTCGTTCATTCTTCTTTCGATTGTTACTGCTGTAGCTTACATAATCATACCGATACTGAAGATTGCCGGACTGGGAAAACAACTTACTAATGAGGAGATTGCCAAAATTGTAGGAAAGCATTTCCACCAGATAGATGACAAGCTATTGAATGTTTTCGAGTTGAAAAAACAGCTTGAAAGGGGCGATTATTTGAGTTATGATTTGCTTTCCGCTGCCATTGACCATAAAATAGATTCTTTCAAAGCTTATTCTTTTGTTCAGGCGATACCTGTGCAGAAAACCAAGCGTATTGCCCTTTGGATGATTCTTCCAGTTGCCATTTTCTTCCTTCTTTTTTCCATAAAAAAGGATCTCTTCACTGAACCAACCAAACGAATCGTTCATTACACTGAAGTGTATGAAAAGCCTGCTCCTTATGCTTTCGTTATTACCAATGATTCTTTGAAAGCGTTTCAATATGAGGATTTTACGGTAAATGTGAAGGTTGAGGGCAGTGAGGTTCCGGATGAAGTCTATGTGAAAATAAAGAACAGGAATTACAAATGCGAAAAGAATAGCAACTCCACTTTTTCCTATACCTTTTCCAATCTAAAAGAAAATACTGATTTCCAAATTGTTACAGATGAAGTTCAGTCCTCATTATATGAAATTAATGTTTTACCGAAACCGGTAATGCTTGGGTTCAACATAACATTGCATTTTCCGTCGTATCTGAATAAGCCGGATGAAGTGTTGGAAAATGTCAGCAACATTACTGTTCCCGAAGGTACGCATATAACGTGGAATTTCATCACTCGAAACGCTGAACAGCTGATTCTGATCGTAGATGATCATAGAAAAGAGATTTCTTCGGAAAAAGACAATTATTTGGTGGATATTGTCGCAAGGAATTCTTTCACTTATTCCATTTTGAATAAAAACAAGTATTCGATAAGTAAGGATACACTTACCGATGAGGTGAATGTCATTAAAGACATGTATCCAGATATTGTCGTGCAGTCACAGCAGGATTCGGCTTATCATGACCGGATTTATTTCAAAGGAAACATAAAGGATGATTATGGTTTTTCAAAATTGCAGTTTGTATATAATAAGCTAGATAAGGATGGAAAAATAATATCTTCAGGCAAGACGGTTCCTATAAAGATTCAAAATAACGTTACCATTCAGGATTTTTACTACTATTTTGACCAGAATATGTTTGAATTGAATCCTGGAGAACAGATTGAGTATTATTTTCAGGTGTTTGACAATGATGGCGTGAATGGGGCTAAATCCACGAAATCATCCGTTCAGTCTTATCGTGTGCGCACGATGGATGAAATCGAAAATGACCTGCAAAAGGACGAAGAACAGACAAAATCCGAATATACTGACTTGCTGAAAGAATCCAAGGATTTGGCCAAGGAAATCGAAAAAATGCAGCAGAAGATGATGCAGCAGAAAGAGCTTTCTTGGCAAGACAAGAAAAATCTTGAGAAATTGATGAAGGAGTATCAAAAATTGCAGGACAAAATCAATGATCTCAAGGAAAAGCAGGAAAATCATCAGCAGGTTGAGAACCAGTATAAGGAAGTGGATGAAGACATATTCAGAAAGCAGCAGGAGCTTCAAAAGCGCATGGATGAAATTCTTACGGATGAAATGAAGGAGATGATCAAAGAATTGGAAGCCATGATGCAGAATATGAATAAAGATCAGATTCAGGAGCAGATGGAGAAGATGAAAATGTCCACGAAGGATATTAATGAGTCTTTGGATCAACAATTGCAGCTTTACAAGCAGTTGGAAGTGGAGAAGAAGCTGAATGAAGCGGTGAAGAATATGCGCGATTTGTCGGATGAAATGAGAAAAAATGCGCAAAAAACGGAAAACAAACAGAATTCCAAGGAGGCATTACTCAAAAAACAACAAGAATTACAAGAAAAATATAACGATATAAAGAAAGACATTCAGGAACTGAAGAAGCTGAACAACGAATTGGAGGATCCTACAAAGTTCAAGGACACTCAAGAACTACAAAAGGATGCTGAGCAAAATATGCAGCAGGGTCAGCAGAATTTAGAGAAGAACAACCGTTCCAAATCTGCGGAAAACCAAAAGAAGGCGGCAGATGACATAGATCAGATGGCAGAGCAAATGGAGCAGGATTTCAACGAGAGTGAATTGGAAAATATAACGGAGGATATTGCCACTGTACGACAGATTTTGGATAATTTGGTAAATGTTTCTTTTGATCAGGAGAGTGTATTGAAAAGAACACAGAAAATGAGCTCAATGTCTTCTTCTTACGCAGATGTGATGAAAAAGCAGTTTGAAGTAAAGCAGAATATGGGTCACATTGAGGATTCATTGAATGCTCTTGCTCGCCGTCAGGCTGCTGTAAAACCGTTCATTCAAAAGGAGCTTTCAAAAATTCAGAACAATATAGAGACATCGCAGACGGAAATGCAAAACAGAAGGGTCTCTTCGGCGGCTAAAAACCAGCAATTTGCCCTTACTTCCATGAACAATCTTGCTTTGATGCTGATGGAGTCCATGAAGGATATGCAACAGCAGCAACAAAAATGTAAGTCAAAATGTAACAAATCCGGAAATGGATCGTGTAATAATCCTGGGGGGAAGGGAAAACCGAAGAAAGCCACGGCAAGAGAGTTGCAACAGCAGTTGAATCGTCAGATGGAAGCTATGAAGAAGTCGATGGAGCAACAATCGAAACAGGGACAGACGGGAATGCCGCAACAGAATATGAGCGAACAGTTTGCAAAGATGGCGGCTCAGCAGGAGGCTATCCGGAAGATGTTGCAGGATTACCAGAACGAGCAGAAATCGTTGAATGGGGTAGGGGACAAGTCTCTTGATAAGATTATAGAGGACATGCAGAAGACGGAAAAGGAGCTGGTCAATCGTCAGATTACGCAACAGACCATTAACCGTCAGAAAGACATAACAACGCGTCTATTGCAGAGCGAAAGGGCCGATTTGGAGAGAGAGAAGGACAAAGAGCGCAAATCCAATGAAGCACGGCAGATTCCGAATATGAATCCGCCGAAGGAGTGGAATTTCGACAAGCAACAAATCCAACAGAATGAAATGTTGAGGTCAGTTCCAGCCAATTTGAATTATTACTATAAGTCAAAGGCAAACAACTATTTTTATAACATTGAATAAAACATCGAACTATGATAGAAATAACGCTTTCCGATTTGAACAAAGGCAGCTTTTACGAACAGACGCTGCAGACTATTGAACGCATTTGCGATGATTATGGAATAACCAATGAGTTCGGCACCTTGTCTATGGCCAACCAAATGGTGCTGGACTATTTGGAATCATATCATCCTAATTTCATAGTAGATGTTTCTTATCAGATCGACAACAGTGAAGTTGGAATGAGCTATGTTTTGCAGGCAGGTGATTTCAATTTACTTTCCCAAAACAATGAAGGACAGAACACCGCGTTGTTTGTTTTGCAATCGTTAGCCGATGATGTTACATTTTCCGCTGGTTTTGATTCACTTACCGTTACTTTTCACGTGAAAACCAAGATTAGTATCCAGCGTTCCATGCAGCGTCAGGAGGTCAGACAAAACATGTTTAGATAGAAGATGAAAAATCCTATCTTAATTGTTTTGCTTCTGTTTGTTTCGTTGTTTGCTTTTGCCCAACCAAGCAAGGTTTTATTCATAGGAAATAGTTATACATACGTCAATAATCTTCCGGAACTTGTCTCAACGATGATGTCCTCCTCTGGTGAGAGCATCGAATATCAAATGAGTGCACCTGGAGGATGTACTTTCCAACAGCATTGCACTGTTTCATCATCTTATATCCAACAAGGAAATTGGGATTATGTGGTTTTACAGGAACAAAGTCAATTGCCTTCTTTTCCTGAAGATCAATTCATGCAGGAGTGTTATCCGTACGCTGCATCGTTGTGTTCAATGACACAGGAATACAATGAGGGCGCTCACATTGTATTTTATATGACATGGGGGCGGAAGAACGGTGACCAGCAGAATTGTCCGTATTACCCGCCCTTGTGCACTTATCAAGGGATGGACAGTCTTCTTTATTTGCGTTATATGATGATGGCTGAGGACAATCATGCGTGGGTTTCACCTGTAGGAGCGACCTGGCACTATATAAGGGATCATTTTCCTGTCGTGGAGTTGTACCAATCGGATGAAAGCCATCCTTCTTATTTGGGCTCATACGTTGCCGCCTGCTGTTTCTATACGCTCTTTACAGGGCGAAATCCAAACCAAATAGCATGGAACGGTCTTCTGGATGATGCTACTGCCACTATTGCGAAAAATGCCACCAAAACTGTTGTTTTTGACTCGCTTTGGAAATGGACCTTCCAAGCTGATCCTATTCCTGAAGATTCCACGGCTGTAGGAAATTTCCAAATTCTGGATAAAGAGATTATGATATATCCGAATCCCGTCACCCATACATTGCATTTTTCCTTGCCGGAAATAGCGAATAATGCGATTGTCAGCATTATGGATGTGGAGGGTCGTGTTGTTTATTCTCAACAAGGATTTTCTTGTCAGAAAGAGAAACCGTTTGCCATTGATGTTTCTTTTCTGAATAACGGAATTTACTTTTTATCCGTCCATAACGGATCATATAAATCAACAAAAAAGTTCACGATAGTCCGCTAAATATGGTTAGTTTCGAGTATAATTGTGAGATGCCGCTCCGGCTTTCTTTGAAACACAAAGTTTGGTTACAACAGGTTGTTCGCAAAGAAGGAAAGGTCACAGGTGATATCAGCTATGTCTTTTGTGACGATGCTTATATGTTACAACAAAACAACGCTTTTCTGCAGCATGACACTTACACGGATATAATCACATTTGACGAATGTGTCGGGGATGTGATTTCGGGCAGCATTCTGATCAGTGCTGACCGTGTGGCGGAGAATGCATCCAAGTTTGGAAAGACGTTCGAAAATGAGTTGCTCAGGGTGGTGGTTCACGGGACGTTGCACTTGTGTGGGTATAAAGACAAGAGCGAAAGCGAGGCAAAATTGATGCGACAAAAGGAGGATGAATCTTTGGCCTTGTTCACCGAAATGACAACTTAAAATATTGTCAATCAAATATTTTTATCAAGTTTTCACGTGAAAAGATGGAAAGTCAATACGATATTATAGTGGTGGGAGCGGGTCATGCCGGATGTGAGGCTGCGGTGGTGGCCGCTCATCTCGGGAACCAAGTACTGCTGATCACGATGAACCTTGCTCTGGTGGCGCAGATGTCTTGCAACCCCGCCATAGGGGGTATCGCGAAAGGACAAATTGTGCGGGAAATCGATGCCCTGGGTGGAATGTCTGGGATTGTCACTGACCACACCATGATACAATACCGTATGCTGAACCGGTCCAAAGGACCGGCTATGTGGAGCCCTCGCGCGCAATGCGACAAAACCGCTTTCTCTATCTATTGGAAACGTGTACTTGAGCATACAGACAATCTCCATCTTCGTCAAGATACGGTCACCGAATTGTTGATGGACGGACAATCAGTGTTCGGAGTGAAAACCCAGCTGGGAAAATCTTTCCATGCCAAGAAAGTTATCCTGACCAACGGGACCTTCCTCAATGGGAAAATCCATGTGGGAGAAGTCCATTTTTCTGGAGGCAGGATAGGGGAGAGTGCATCTTTTGTGCTTTCCGACCAACTGAAACAATGCGGGGTGAAAACCAACAAACTCAAAACGGGAACCCCGGTGAGAATTGATGGCCGAACGATCGACTTTTCAAAACTCGAAGAGCAAAAAGGAGAAGACCCTCCCGGGCGCTTTTCATTTTCCAATACTCCAGAATTAAGGAATCAACTCAGCTGCTGGATTACCTATACCAATGAAAAGGTTCATGAGGTGCTACAAAAAGGATTTGATAAATCCCCCATGTTCCAGGGACGCATTCAGGGAGTGGGTCCCCGTTACTGTCCTTCCATAGAAGATAAGATTGTCCGGTTTGCGGACCGTACCCGTCACCAACTTTTCCTCGAACCCGAGGGGAGGAATACCAACGAATACTACCTTAACGGTTTTTCCTCATCCCTGCCCGAAGATATTCAGGTGGAAGCCATTCACCTCATTCCCGGTTTGGAGAATGTGGAAATCTATCGTCCAGGATATGCGATCGAATACGACTATTTTGATCCCACCCAGTTGCATTACACCCTTGAATCCAAAATAATCAGGAATCTTTATCTGGCAGGACAAGTAAACGGAACCACCGGTTATGAGGAGGCAGCATGCCAGGGTTTGATGGCCGGCATTAATGCGCACCTCGCCATCAAACGGGACGAGCCGTTAGTGCTCACCCGCTCACAGGCTTACATTGGAGTCTTGATTGACGATTTGGTGAACAAAGGCGTTCAGGATCCGTACCGTATGTTCACCTCCCGCGCGGAATATCGCATTCTACTCCGTCAAGACAATGCGGATGCCAGGTTAACCCCAATCGGACGAAAATTAGGTCTGATCGACGATGACCGCTATGCGGAATTTCTCCATAAATACGAAAACCAAAATCAGATTGTTTCGTATCTGAAGCAACATACTACCCAGTACCAAAATATTAATGAATTGTTAGCGCTAAAAGGAACGAGTCCTTTAAATCAGAATGTGAAATTGGAGAGTGTGTTGCTCCGGCCGCAGGTTTCTATTCAAGATATAATAGAATACGATAGTGACTTTTCCCGATACCTTCAAGATATCGCCGCCACGCAAGAAGAGATAACCAATGCGGAGACTTCCCTCAAATACAGCAGTTACATTCAAAAAGAAGAAGAACTGGTGCAACATCTTTCCAATTTGGATAATATCAAGTTGCCTTCCGGAATAGATTATGCCCACATCAATTCGCTGTCAAAAGAGGCGCGGGAAAAACTTGCTCGATTACAGCCTCTCAACCTGGGTCAGGCCTCTCGGGTGAGCGGTGTCAGTCCGGCTGATATCACCGCCCTCATGATTTTCTTGAAAAACGCCAATTGATTTCTGTAAACATTTGATTATCAGAACTATATTTCAAAATTGATTGTTTTTTCGAAAGAAAAGATTTTTCCGAGACAATATTCATTTCGAATTCTTTTTATCTCAAATTTTTGATATTTTGAAAATATCCATTGATTATCAATGGTTTATTTTATTGTCAGGACCTTGATAATTTTTTTGAACAATTTTTTCGGGGACGATGAGTGTAAGAGAAAAATGCGTAATTTTGCACTTTGAGTTTTAGTGATATCATTAACAATCAATTTTTCAATTATGGAATTAAAAGGATCTCAAACGGAAAAAAACCTTCAGACTGCTTTTGCGGGCGAGTCGCAGGCACGCAACAAATATTCTTACTACGCTTCTAAGGCGAAGAAGGATGGTTACAACCAAATTGCCGCCATTTTCGAGGAAACTGCCGCCAACGAGAAGGAACACGCTAAAATCTGGTTCAAACTTCTTCATGACGGCCAGATGCCGGACACCATCACCAATCTGAAGGACGCAGCGGACGGTGAAAACTATGAATGGACGGATATGTACGCGGGTTTCGCCAAAACTGCCAAGGAAGAGGGTTTTGACTACATTGCGAAGCTTTTCACCATGGTAGGTGAGATAGAGAAACATCACGAGGAGCGTTACAGAAAACTTTTGGCCAACATAGAGGGCGGTCTCGTTTTCTCCCGCGACCAGGAGATGATCTGGCAGTGCAGCAACTGCGGTCATATCGTGATTGGCAAAAAAGCTCCCAACGTGTGCCCGGTTTGCGACCATCCGCAATCCTATTTCCAAATAAAAGCCGACAATTTTTAATCACCCCCAATTATTCAACAACAAACAAAAAAATTATGAAGAAAAAATTCGTTTGTACCGTGTGCGGTTATGTACATGAAGGTGATGCTCCTCCCGAAAGATGTCCTCAATGCAAGCAACCGGCTTCCAAGTTCAAAGAACTTGTGGAGGATGGAGGATTGTCATTTGTCACTGAGCATGTGCTTGGCGTTGCCAAAGACAGCGACGAGGAGATGATCAAGGATTTGAACGCCCATTTCATGGCCGAGGCCACGGAAGTGGGCATGTATTTGGCCATGAGTCGTCAGGCTGACCGCGAGGGTTATCCCGAGGTGGCTGAAGCGTTCAAACGCTATGCCTTCGAGGAGGCCGAGCATTGTGCCAAATTCGCCGAATTGCTGGGTGAAGTGGTCTGGGATACTAAGACCAATCTGGAGAAGCGTATGATGGCCGAAAGCGGTGCTTGTGCGGACAAGATGCGCATCGCCAAACGCGCCAAGGAGATGAACTGGGATGCCATCCACGACACGGTTCACGAAATGGCCAAGGACGAGGCCCGTCACGGACAGGGATTCGAAGGGCTCTTTAACCGCTACTTCAAAAAATAATAGGTTAATATCCAATCAATTAACACCCTGATTTGAGCACTCAAATCAGGGTGTTTTTGTTATTTTAGGTTTCTAACAATTTTTTAAGATTTTTTTACAAAAAAACCTCTTGACAAACGCCATAAAATATTGTATCTTTGCACGCTTAAAATTTATTTAATGAAATTATCGGAATTCAAGTATTATTTGCCTCAAGAACTTATCGCTTTACACCCTGTGGAAGAGCGTGACGAGGCACGCATGATGGTGCTCGACAGAAAGACGAAAACCATTGAACATAAGCTATTTAAAGACATTATTGACTACTTTGACGAAGGCGATTTGTTCGTGATGAACAACACTCGCGTCTTCCCCGCTTTGATGTATGGAGAGAAGGAACAAACGCGCGCCCAAATCCGCGTTTTCCTGCTCAGAGAGTTGGATGAGGAGAGCCGTCTGTGGGACGTGCTGGTCGATCCCGCCCGGAAAATCCGTATCGGAAACAAACTTTCGTTCACAGAGGACGACAGTCTTGTGGCCGAGGTCATCGACAACACCACCTCCCGTGGCCGTACCCTGCGCTTTCTCTTCGATGGCGACCACGATGCCTTCAAGAAGAAACTGATGGAGATCGGCACCACGCCGCTGCCTAACGACATCCAGCGCCTGCGCGACATCGAGCCCGAAGATGAGCAGGATTATCAGACCATTTACGCCACCGAGGAAGGAGCCGTGGTGGCTCCCGCCGCGGGATTCCACTTCAGCCGCTTTCTCCTTTCCAAGATGGAAATTAAGGGCATCGAGCGCACGTACATCACCTTACACGCCGGATTAAGCAATTTTAACGATATTGATGTGGAGGATTTGTCCAAACACAAACCTGACTCCGAACGGATGATCATCCGTACAGAGGTGGCAGACAAAATCAATGAGACCAAGAAAGCCGGTCATAAAATTGCGGTGGTCGGTACTACCACGATGAAGGCTTTGGAATCCTCCGTGTATGACAGCGGTATGGTGAAAACCACTGAGATGAATGGCAAAGAAGACATGTGGACCAACAAGTTCATTTACCCGCCTTATCATTTCAAGGTCGCCAATGCTATGGTTACCAATTTCCATGCGCCGCAGAGTTCCATGCTGATGATGGTGGCGGCGTTCGGTGGCTACGATTTTGTGATGAAGGCCTACAAGGAGGCGGTGGCGGAAAAATACCGCTTCCTCACTTACGGCGATGCTATGTTGATTATTTAACGTTTTTTAATACGATATAACTATGTCAAAAGCATATCAAGACGCAGGCGTGCAGCTGGAAGCCGGTTATGAGTCGGTGCGCCTCATCAAGAAACATATTTCCCGCACCAACCGCCCCGGTATGATGGGCAACATCGGCAGCTTCGGCGGCATGTTCGACTTGGCCTCTTTGGGCTATAAAGAACCCGTTTTGGTCAGTGGCACCGACGGCGTGGGCACCAAACTTAAACTGGCGTTCATGATGGACCGCCACGACACCATCGGTCAGGACGCAGTCGCCATGTGCGTGAACGATGTGCTGGCGCAAGGGGCGGCACCTCTCTTCTTCCTGGATTACATCGCCGTGGGCAAGAATCACCCCGCTAAGATCGAAGCGATCGTGAAAGGTGTGGCCGACGGTTGCGTGATGTCCAATTGCGCCCTCATCGGCGGCGAAACGGCGGAGATGCCCGACATGTATGATGAAGACGAATATGACATCGCTGGCTTTACCGTTGGCGCGGTCGAGAAATCCAAACTCATCGACGGCTCCAAGGTCAATGTCGGTGACGTGCTTATCGGCTTGGCCTCTTCAGGGGTCCATTCCAACGGATTCTCGCTCGTCCGCAAGATAGTCTTCAAAGACAATCAGTTGGACCTCAACACGAAATACGACACCCTTCCCGACACGCTCGGCAATGTGCTGCTCACGCCGACACGCATCTACGTGAAACCTGTCTTAGAGGTGTTAAAAAATGTTGATATTCACGCCATCTGTCACATCACCGGAGGTGGTTTCGACGAAAACATTCCGCGCGCATTGCGTCCCGGACAAGGTATCTTTGTCGATGAGCACAACTGGGAAACGCCTGCCATCTTCCCGTTCCTTGAGAAATACGGCAAAGTCGATCACCGCGAGATGTTCAACGTCTTCAACATGGGTATCGGCATGGTCTTGATGGTCGATCCGAAGGATGCCGACCGTACCGTGAAGATGTTCAACGAGTTGGGAGAGAAGGCGTTTGTTATCGGAAATGTGACCGATAAGGAGGGTGTTGTGGACATTAAGTTAAGGCAATAGGCAACAGGCATCAGCAACGGACAACCCCCAATATAAAAGCAGCCCCGTAGGGGCAAGAGCTTGGTAGCCAGGGGTAAGCGAAGCGCAACCTCTGGAATCGAAACGAAAAAAAAGCATTATGAAATACATCGGACCACACGTCAGCGCATCGGGTGGGGTGGAGAATGCCCCGTTGAACGCCATGCAGGTGGGTGCGACGGCCTTTGCGCTGTTCACTAAAAACCAGCGGCAATGGTTTTCGGCTCCTTTGAGTGAAAAGTCCATCGAAGCATTTAAGGGAAATCTCGAAAAATCAGGAATTTCCGCTGATTATGTGCTTCCCCACGACAGCTATCTCATCAATCTCGGCAGTCCGGAACCCGATGGACTGGAGAAGTCGCGAAACTCCTTCTTGGAGGAGATGCAACGTTGTGAGCAACTCGGGTTAAAAATGCTTAATTTCCATCCGGGCAGCCACTTGAAAAAGATCACTTTGGAGGAATGTTTGGCACGCGTGGCCGAGAGCATCAACTTCGCATTGGACAAAACGAGCGGTGTGACGGCTGTGATTGAAAATACGGCTGGTCAAGGAACAAATGTAGGTTTTAGCTTTCAACATTTGGCGTATATCATTGATAAAGTGGAGGATAAGAGCAGGGTGGGGGTCTGTTTGGACACCTGTCACACCTACTCCGCCGGTTATGACCTCAAAACGGAAAGCGGGTACAAATCGACATTCGAGGAGTTTGAGGAGGTGGTCGGGTTCAAATATTTGCGGGGCATCCACCTCAACGATACAAAAAAGGAGTTCGGCAGTCGGGTGGATCGTCACGACAGCATCGGCAAGGGACTCCTCGGCATGGAATTCTTCGAACGGTTCATGAAAGACTCCCGTTTCGACAACATCCCGCTCATCCTCGAAACCCCGGACGAAACCCTTTGGGCGGAAGAGATAAAACGGCTATTGGCTTTTAGCTATTAGTTTCAAGTACCTGAAACCTGTAACCTAAAACTACCCAAAGAGTTTTTTTCAAAAAAGTGCTGGCGTATAAAAAAAAATTGTATTTTTGCCGCCGATTTCAACTGCTGCGTTCTTCTAACGGTTAGGAATCAAGATTCTCAATCTTGCAATACGAGTTCGATTCTCGTACGCAGTACAAAAAGCCACCTGTTCGTAAGAGAGGTGGTTATTTTTTTGGCTGTTAGCTATTGGCTTTTAGACTTTAGCAAATAGAATCCCATGCCAATAGCAAAAAGCTAATAGCCAAAAGCCTATAATACCATTAAGCACCCTGAAAAGGGAGAATTGGCAAGTCAGGAATAAAGTCAAATAAAAATGAAAAAATTGATTTACTGGATTCAAAATGCGCGGGCGTACGCGTTGCCGCAAAGTGTGCTGCCGGCGTTGGTGGCCGTGTTCATGGCTGTCGGGCACGAAGGTTTTTCCGTTGTGTTGAGCATTATTGCGGTTTTGGGTGTGATGTTGGCTCATTTGTCCGTCAACCTTTTCGACGATTATTTTGACTATCAATTCCATAGTGAAGAAGTTCGAGAGCAGACAGTGGCAGAGGGGCAGCGCGCGCGTATAGCGAAAAGTCCGTATTTGACTTCTGGAGAGGTGACCCCAGGCCAGCTCTTCATAGTGGCTTCCTTGTTTGCACTCGCTGCCATATTGTTGGGTTGCATTGTTTTTGTAAAGCGCGGTCTTATTCCGGTTTACATTGCCTTGGCGGCCGGATTCCTGGGATTTTTCTATTCAGGCAAGCCCATCCGGTTTTGCTATCATGGTCTGGGAGAATTGGTCACAGGACTCATTTTCGGTCCTTTGTTGATGGCGGGCGTGCATTATGCGGCGTGCGGTGAGCTCAACACAGGTGTGTGGGTGGTGGCCGTCGCGGTGGGTCTCTGGGTCGTCAACATTCTATATACGCACTCCATCATGGATGCCACCGCCGACCGCAAGGTAGGCAAAAAGACCCTGTCTGAGGTGTTGAAGGTTCGTCCGTTGCAGCTTGCTGCCTCTGCCGTCTTCAATTTCACTCCGTACATCATTTTACTTGTTTCTCTGATTACCGGATCTTTGCATCCTGTTTTCGCGGCCATTTTCCTCATCTTGCCGCTTTCCATAGCGCTATTCTACCTATTATATCAGTTCTGCTATCATCCTGAGCGTGAGTTCAAGCGCAGATGGTGGTACGGTCCCATCGAGCATTGGGATCAGATTTCGGAAAACCACCTCCAATGGTTTGCCTTACGCTGGTTCTTGGCTCGCAACATTCTGCAGTTTGCCAGCATTATTTTCATTGTTTGTTCGCTGGTGAAATAATGGTTTGTCTCAGTCAGAGACGTTTCACGAAACGCCTCTACAATGATCTAAAATCACAAATCACTATTCACAAATCGAAAAAAAGTGTACTTTTGCGCTTTCAATCCGGCCCCGTAGTTCAGCTGAATAGAACGTCAGATTCCGGTTCTGAAAGTCGTGGGTTTGAATCCCGCCGGGGTCACTAAATCAGTCCGTATGAACATCGAAAAATACGACGAAATCCGGGCTTCCCTGCCCGCCGGTGTGCGCCTGGTCGCCGTCTCCAAATTCAAACCGGCCGAGGACATCTCCGCGCTGTACCAACACGGACAGCGCGTTTTTGGTGAGAATCACGCACAAGAGATGAAAGCCAAACACGAAATCCTTCCCCAAGATATCGAATGGCACTTCATCGGGCACCTGCAGACCAACAAAATCAAGTATATTGCTCCGTATGTGTCGTTGATTCACAGTATTGACAGCTTCGATTTGCTCAAGGAGGTCAATAAACATGCGGTAAAAAACAACCGCGTGATTCCATGTCTGCTGCAGTTCCATATTGCCGATGAGGAGACAAAGTTCGGCTTCACCCAGGAGGAGTGCATGGCGATGCTGGATAACCCCTCTTTTGGCGAGTTGCAAAACATTCAAATACACGGGGTGATGGGCATGGCCACATTCACCGACGACAAGGATCAGGTGCGCCGTGAATTCCATCATCTTCATCAGATTTTTGAAGACCTTAAAACCCATTGCTTCTCACAAAACCCTGATTTCAAAGAACTTTCGATGGGGATGACCGAGGATTATCCTATTGCCATTGAAGAGGGCAGCACGTTGATCCGCATCGGCAGTGCTATTTTCGGACCGCGTTATTATCAGACTGAGGACTGAGGACTTTGAACTTTAATTCACTGAATATGAAAAAAACAACTACTCTACTAATCTTTGTCCTGCTGATGGGCGTTTTAACCGCATACGCTACAGACGGTGACACAACAGCTATCCAGCGCGATAAGAAACCCAAAAAGGAGAAAAGCGAAGTTCGCACCGGCTGGACCTTCGGTATTTTGCCGAGTGTGGCATACGATGCGGACAAAGGTTTCCAATATGGTGTGTTGGCCAACGTTTACGATTTTGGCGACGGTTCCGCATATCCGGATTATTTCCATTCGCTCTATTTTGAGGCGGCCTATACCACCAAACGTTCGGGCTTGTTTCGTTTCGCTTACGACTCCAAATACTTGATTCCCGATCATCATCTGAAGATTGATGTTTCCTATCTTCCTGATGCATTGTGCGATTTCTATGGCTATAATGGATATCAGACTGTTTATAATGGCGGTTGGGCGAAGAAGAAAAGTGAGGATTACGTTTCCCGTGCTTTCTACAAATCGCAGCGTGACCTGTTGCGTTTCGCTGCCGACATTGATGGCAGTATCGGAGGCGGTTGGTTCTGGAATGCGGGTTTGGGTTTGCTGTGGTATAACATTGCGCCGGTGAACATTGCCATGATCAACAAGGGTAAAAAAGAGGAGAATATGCTGCCGGAAGTGGATGGTTTGTACGACAAATACGTGAAATGGAACATTTTGTCCGCGGCGGAAGCCAATGGCGGCTGGCACCCCTACCTACGTGGCGGTATCTCTTTCGACAACCGTGACCGTCAGCAGAACACCAAAAAAGGGATGAATGCGGATTTCTTCCTGACCTATTATGCTGGTTTTGGCGAAGACAAAGAGGCCAACAGCTTAATTTTCAATGCTAATTTTCGGCATTTCGTTCCTGTCTATAAGGACAAGATCACGTTTGCCTACCGTTTGGCCGCGCAATTAGATGTGGCTGGCGACGCCCCGTTCTACCTCAACAACTATTACAACAATTTGTTCATTCAAAGGGTGTTGTACGAAGGTCTTGGCGGTGGAAACACCTGCCGTGGCATTCTGCGTCACCGCATCTCCGCCAGAAGCTATGCTTTCGCCAATGTGGAATTTCGCTTCCAAATCTGCAAGTTCGACATCGGGAAGGAACATTTCTTCATCGGACTGAACCCGTTTGTTGATATGGGATTGATTTTGCAGCCCTACCGCCTCGACAAAAATACCATCTTGGACAATATCGCGAATAACGATCCGGATTTTGACCTCAACAATTTGCCGGACTACATCGTTTTCGATGAAAGCAAGAATGTTTTCCGTCCGCACTTCTCCGGCGGATTGGGTCTGAAGTTGATGATGAATGACAACTTTGTGCTTTCCGTGGACTGGGCGGTGCCGTTCGACAAGCGCGACAATGACGGAATGGCCAATATTTATGTCAAAATGGGATATATGTTCTAAAACATGAAACTGTTTGAGAATCATAACCTTAAGTCGTACAATACCTTCGGGATGGAGGTTAGTGCCCGTCGTTTTGTGCAATTAGACGTGGCGGAAGAAACCCCAGCGGCAGTGGCCGAATATCTGCAGCAATGGCCTTATTACATTCTTGGCGGAGGGAGTAACACATTGTTTACCAACGATTTCAATGGCACCATAGTGCATCCGGCCTTTCATGGCATCGAACGGATGGAGGAGGGCGGGGAAAACGTGCTGTTGCGCGTGGCTGCAGGTGAACCGTGGGAAAACCTTATCCAATACTGTATTAAAAACCAATACTTTGGTATTGAGAATCTTACGGGCATTCCCGGACTCGTGGGCAGTGCTCCTGTACAAAATATCGGGGCCTACGGGGTGGAGGTCAAGGACACCATCTATAAAGTGCAGGGATATATTCTTTCGACCCGGAATCCTTTTGAATTGAATAACAGCGAATGTCAGTTCGGCTATCGGAATTCCATTTTCAAGCAAACGCTGAAAAACGATTGCATTATCACCTACGTTTGGTTTCAACTATCTAAGATAAAGCACTTTACGCTTACTTATCAAGGGTTGGCGAAAGCGTTGGAGGAGCGGGAATTGCCCTTGACGCTGCACAGTGTATCCGATTGTGTACGGAAAATCCGCGACACCAAACTTCCGGATCCGAAGATTGTGGGCAACGGCGGCAGTTTTTTCAAAAACCCGGTCGTTCCGACAGAACAATACCGAGAATTACAGGTTCAGTATCCCGATTTGGTAGCCTATGATGCTCCCAATGGGCTGAAGAAACTCTCTGCAGGTCAGCTGATTGAAAAAGCAGGCTGGAAAGGCAGGCGGGTAGGCAATGCGGGCACGTGGAAGAACCAGGCGCTGGTGTTGGTGAACTATGGCGGCGCCACCCCGCAGGAGGTGCTGAATGTGGCCAATGGCATTATCCATGATGTTAAAACGTTATTTAACATACCCTTGGAAATGGAAATCAACCGGATTTAAACGAAACAAGATGTGTGGTGTCTCCTCTTGTATGGGGATTTGCCCTACAAGTCGTGATAATTTCATTATCTGTTTATACTCTAAATTTTGTACATTTGCCCGCAAAATTAGCAGAAAATAAAGCTGCGATTTTATTCGGTAAAAAATGGAGAAAAAAATTCATATTATCCAATCTATCAGGAGAAAAAGCATTTTCGTCCTTGGCTTCGCCCTTGTTGTGTTTTTGATGGCAGGTTGCGATCACTTCAACCATAAAGAGAAGTTCGACAAAACGCTGCTGAGCGGCTACTGGCTGAGCGGTACGTTGTACGAATATTACAACGCTGATGGCACCGGTTACACATGGGATATCTTGGATGATGTGACCGAGGAGGAGGCACAGCATTTCACATGGACTTTGGAGAAAAGCACGTTAACACAGATTCACCAAATGGAAATGGGGGGTAACGTTCCAAAGACTTATACCGTTACCAAGTTGAATGCCACTACTTTGGAATACCACGATAATTACGGAAAATACTACACGTTTACCAGAGAAAGATGAAAAAAGGACTGAAAATAACGCTGATTTCGTTGGCTTCGCTGTTTTTGGTGATTGCCATTGCGATTTCTGTCGCGCTTTTTTGCATTTTTTCACCTTCCAAATTAGCCAAAATCGTTAATAGCCAAGCCGACAGATTCTTGACTTGCGATTTCAGCATGGAGAAAGCCGGGCTCACTTTTTTCAAAACTTTTCCCAAAATCGGATTGGATCTGGAAAATGTGGTGCTTAAAAATCCGCAAAAAGGGGAAGTTTCCGATACATTACTGTATGTGAAAGACTGCGTGGCCGCGCTCGACATTCGCGAACTGCTTAAAAACAACAATATCATTATTCACGATTTTTCACTCAACAAAGGTCTTGTAAATCTCTATATCGACGAGAAAGGCAACGGCAACTACAATGTGTTCAAAACCAATGACACTTCTACGACCGAGTACCGTATTGATTTGCAGAAAATCAAAGCCAAACAACTTGACATCCGTTATCAGAATGATCAAGCCAAACAACGGGCGAACGTCAAAGATGCGGACTTGACAGTCAAAGGGACCTTTGAGCACAAGGATATAAACGGGGCTGCGGAGTTGGCTGCGGAGTCGTTTGCTTTCGCTGTCTCGGATAGTTCATCACTTCACTTTTCCGGTGATGATGTGAAGGTTTCATACGATGGCTCTTTCACAGATTTTAACCTGATTGACGGCAATGTGCGCGCTGACATCCGCGACGCTGTCTTGTGTGTCGACACCACGCACTATATTAACGGAATGGACCTTTCGCTTGCTTCTGATGTGCAGGCCGATTTGGACAATCTGCATTTCGACCTCCAAAACACTCAGTTAAATGTTGACAAACAGGAACTTAAAGTAAATGGTGTGGTTAATATGGATACCATCACCCATGACATCCATACCGATTTGCATTATCAGACAGGCGATTGGAAAATCGAGGAGATTCTGCCGATGATTCCCCGGGCTGTTATCGGTAACAAATTGGATGACATGCAGATAAGCGGAAATATTGCTTTGGAAGGCGATGTGAAGGGAACCTATAGCGACACGCAGATGCCGACTATCACTTCTGACGTTGCCTGGCATCACGGACGCTTCGCAATGAAAGACCTGCCGCTCGACTTCGAGAAAGCGGACGGTCTTTTCGATCTCCATCTGGATTTTGATAACCAGTCGGATGTGACGGTGAAATCTTTGTCGGCCACTACTCGAAAACGGAACCGAGTTACCGTTTCGGGTACCATTAAAGATTTGTTAGGCAAGATGTTATTGGATATTTTCGCTACGGGTAAACTCCATATTACAGATTTCAAGGATTTCCTGCCCGAAGATTTCACCCAATACGAAGGACAAGCGGATATTCGGCTCAAAACCCAGCTCCAGTATGACCCCGACAAGGAGTTTTCGGTGGAAAACGTGAAAAATGCCACGGCCAACTGCTTATTCAAAAACCTTTCGCTGCTTTACCATGACACCACCAGCATGGCCTCGCCGCAAATGCAGGTTGATTTGGCTTTCCCTGTCAAGGAGAGGCCCTACAAGATCGGCGAGTGGCTTAACGCGAAAATCGAAGCCGGCAACTTGACGATTTCCAACCCGGGACAATTTAATATCTCTGGCACGGATGTCCATCTTGATGCATATACTAATAATTTGTTAGACAGCACGATAAACCTAAAATTTGCCACCACATACCAATTTGACCAACTTGATGCCCAAATCGACACTATTTCTGCGCAGCTATCTCAACCAAAGGGAGTTTTTGCTCTTCGCAACACAAACCAAATTCAACTGGACTACGCCGGCAGCACAGTAAAAGCAGTGGCGGGCAACACGGTCAAGTTCCTTTCCCAGACACTAAACCTGCATGTTAAAACAGACTACAAGGAGGGAGAGAACAATCTGCTTCTGCAATGGTCGCCGACAGTACAACTTCAATTGGCAAATGCCAAAGCCGAAATACAGGACGTGGCGCACGCCGTGGAATTCCCCGCCCTTAATATCGACTTCAATCCCCGAAAAGCAGTGTTAAAAAAGGCTAATTTGAAGTTTGGGCAGTCCGATATCAATCTTACGGGAACCATCACAGGCATAGAGCCATACTTGCGCGATAAAGGGCTGCTTAAGGGAAATCTGGAATTGGTGGCCAATTATTTGAATCTGAACGAATTGATGGCCTTTGTTAATGGTTTCGGCGCTCCCGACTCCCTTACTGAGCAAGCAAAACAAGTGTCTGATGAGAGCGGGGATTCCCCATTCATAGTGCCTTTTGGGGTAGATGTCAACATGAACACCACCATCAAGAAGGCGTTGTATGAAGAAGCGGAATTCAACAACATCGCCGGTCGCGTCTATGTCAAAGACGGCATATTGGTGCTGGAGGAGATGGGTCTCACCAACGAAGCCGCCCGGATGCAGCTCACGGCCATGTACCGCACCCCGCGCATGAACCACCTGTTCCTTGGTTTTGACTTCCATCTGCTTGACATTAAGATTGATAAGCTCATTGCAATGATCCCCGAGGTGGATACTCTCTTGCCCATGCTGAAATCGTTCAGTGGTAATGCCGAATTCCACTTCGCCGCCGAAACTTACCTTAAATCCAACTATGACATCAAATTTTCAACTTTGCGTGGTGCCGCCGCCATTAACGGGCATGATTTGGTAGTTCTCGACAGCGAAACGTACAAAAATATTGCTAAAAAGTTGATGTTCAGCAAGAAAACAGAAAATAAGATAGACAGTCTTTCCACGGAAATCACGATTTTCAGGAACGAGGTGGACGTCTATCCTTTCTTGCTTTCCATTGACAAGTACAGTGCTATCATCTCCGGGCGGCATAATCTCGATATGACCTATGATTACAATATCTCATTAGTGAAACCGATACGGATCGGTCTGGACATCATTGGGACGGAAGACCGATTAAAGTTCAAAATCGGGAAAGCAAAGTATGCCACGATGTTCAAGCCGGAGAAGCGAAAAGTGGTGGAATCCAGTGTATTAGAGTTGAAAACGCTTATTAACAAGACGTTGCAGGAAAATGTGAAGGATGACGAAATGATGAGACGATGATACGATGAGGTGGCGGGACGTTGAAACATGTATTCGTTTTTTGTGTACTTTTGCAACGTTTTTTGATAAATGTAAAACACTGATAGAAAGATTATTATGAGTACGATGAAAGAAAAGGAAGAGGAACTCATTCAGGAGTTTGAGATGTTCGATGATTGGATGGACAAATACAACTATATTATTGAATTGGGGAAAGAATTGCCGATCATAGATCCACAATATAAGACAGAGGAGTTTCTCATCAGCGGTTGCCAGTCGCAAGTTTGGCTTCACCCCGAGATGCGTGACGGGTTGCTCTATTTCACCGCCGATAGCGATGCCATTATCACCAAAGGGATTGTCTATCTGTTAATTAAAGTTTTGTCCGGACATACTCCGCAAGAAATTCTCGACAATGATTTGTCTTACATTGACGCTATCGGGCTCAAGAACCATCTTTCTCCGACCCGTTCCAACGGTCTGGCCTCGATGATCAAGCAGATCAAATTATATGCGTTGGCTTATTCAACAAAACAATAAAAACCTATATAGATGAAAAAATTAGTTTGTGTTTTAGGATTTGCCCTGGCCGCATTGTTCTTGAACAGTTGCGGTATGAAGGAATGCAAATGTGTTGATACGAATGTGACATTACAAAACGACAGTATATTAGTACCTTACAGCAGAGTGGATACTGTGTATAACTATACTCGTTCGGATTGTGGGGAGTTTAACAAAGACGAAATGTTGGAATTGGATTCCCTTATGAAGTTACATCATACGATTGTTTGCGAGGAAAATTAAAGCGGGTGGAGATGGCGAGTAGAGGAGTGGCGTTAGTAACCGGTGCGGACGGCGGCATGGGGCGCATCCATGTGAGGGAGCTGGCCAAAGCCGGCTATGAGGTGATTATGGCCGTAATTGACAAGAATGCGGCGCGCCCGGTGATGGAGGAAATTCAACGGGAAACCAACGGCACCTTGCATTTGATGCCGGTGAATCTTGGCGATTTAGCCGATATCGTGCGCTTTGCCGATGAGGTGAAGGCCCGTTTTCCATCTTTGCAGGTTCTGCTGAACAATGCCGGCGTGCTGCCCAGCAAACCCAAGAAGAGTGTCAACAACATAGAATTAACGATGGCTGTCAACTATTTGGGACACTATACGTTAACCAATCTGTTGCACCCTATTATGGGCGAAGGCACGCGTATTGTGAGCATGATCTCCCTGTCGTATTTTCTTGGAAAGATTACACCAGAGCTGTTCAAGCCCAAGACAGAACGCGAGTACAACCGGTTCAACGCCTACGGTAGCTCCAAGCTGGCGCTTTACTATTTTATGCTCGACGCGTCTGAGGCCTGGAAAAATGAAGGTATATGTTTTAATGTTTCCGATCCTTTTATTGTGAGTACCAACATTATCCGGATGGATAACATAGTGGTGGACAAGCTTTGCGATTGGTTTTTCCGCCCGTTTATCAACACACCCGAACAAGGTTCCGCCACCATGATGGCGGCGGCAATTGATCCAAAATACAAAGGGGTGACGGGTATGATTTTTAAGAACTGCAAAGTGGCGAAGCATAAAAAGAGATTCTATAACAACATGGAGCAGCGTCAGTTATTAAGGACGTTGACGGCGCAGCTACTTGAAGAAAATCACATTCGCTTATGATAATTCCGCCTTTTTTGACCATTGGTGACACCATCGCACTGGCCGCACCCGCCCGGAAAATCTCCAGAGAGGAAATTTTTCCGGCCGAGCAATGGTTGAAAAGTGTCGGTTTTAACGTTTTTTATGACGACAGACTTTTTGCCGAAGATCACCAGTTTGCGGGTAACGATGCCTTGCGTGCTGGTTATTTCCAAGATCTTTTGGACAGTGAAAAAGTAAACGCAATTTGGTGTGTGAGAGGCGGTTATGGATCTGCACGCATCATTGACCGCTTGGATTTCACCCGTTTCCGCAAACACCCGAAATGGATCTGCGGATACAGCGACATTACCGTTTTCCATAACCACTTGCAGCATAAGCTCCAGACTGCTACGCTGCATACCACTATGCCCATTAATGTTACGGAGAATAATACGCAAACAGCTGTTTGTCTGTCTTTTCTGGATGCCTTGACAGGCAAAACGCTGACGTATGAAATCGCCCCCCATTCGTTGTCGAGAACGAAACCGTTTTCAGGAATTTTAACAGGAGGGAACTTGTCGATGCTGTATTCTCTTATTGGTTCTCCGTCGGACATAGATACCACCGATAAAGTGCTGTTTATCGAGGATTTGGACGAATATCTATATCACATTGACCGAATGATGCTCAATTTGGAGCGAAGCGGCAAGCTTTCGCACATTAAAGCATTGTTAGTCGGGCATTTGAGCGATATGCACGACAATACGGTGCCGTTTGGTAAAACAGCAGAGGAGATCGTGGCCGACCATTGTCATAAATACGATTTTCCATTGGTTTTCAATGTGCCTGCCGGCCATCTTCCCGACAACCGCGCTTTCCGCATGGGCTGTCAAATAGAGGGTTTTATTAAAGACAATCAATTTATAATCAATAGTTTGAATCATGCTTAGCACTTTTCTTTTCAAATATATTTATCGTGTAAAACCGATTCCGTATCCGAATCCTGAGGGCACCATTCCCAAGAGTGTGCTGATGATGGCGCCGCACACCTCCATCATGGATTTCGTCATCGGTTTGGCGGCCATGCAGTATTATGACCTGCACGCCAACACCATCATCAAAAAGGAATTTTTCTTTTTCCCTTTGAATCTGTTACTGAAGAAGTTAGGGGGTATTCCGGTAGATCGGAAACATGCACGGAATTTTGTGGAGTATGCCGCCAATGTCATTAAGGAAAGGGAGCGTATTACACTGATTATCTGTCCAGAAGGCACACGCAAAAAAGTGGAGAGATGGAAACGTGGATTCTATCAGATTGCAATGGAGGCGGGTGTGCCCATCAGTTTGGGATACATCGACTATAAAACCAGAACATGCGGCATCATGTCCATATTCCATCCCACGGGGGATTATGAAAAGGACATGCAGGAAATATTAGCGCAATACTACGGTCTTGAGGGCTACCGCAAGGGAAGATTCAATTTGGAAAACAAGCCGCACGCTCATCCGGAATGGTATGAGCTATAAGGCGCAATTGTCCGGAACGCACGTTTTCACCACCCGGATGACCTCCTCTACCTGCTCGTCAGTCAGGTTAAAGTAAACGGGCAGACTTATTTCACAAGCATATTTACGATAGGCGTTAGGGTAATCTTCAATACGATAACCTAATGATTTATAGGCTGTCAACATCGGTAGTGGAATAAAATGCACGTTGGTGGCCACATCAAATTCAGCTATTTTCTGGATGATTTCATCGCGTTGCTGTTCCGTCGCATGATTCAGGAACAGGGTGAAGACATGGTACGAAGACCGTTTTTCATCGGTTTCATACACAGGTGTTTGGAATCTGGAATCGTGTTGAAAAGCCTCTCGGTAGGTGTCGAAGATTTTTTTCCTCCGAGGCAGAATGGTTTGGTCATACCGGGCCAGTTCCACCAGTCCCATGGCGGCGGCGATGTCGGTCATATTGCATTTGTGTCCGATAGAGCGGACATCATAACGCCAGCTTCCTGCTTGTGTTTTGGTGAAGGCGTCTTTGGATTGGCCGTGTAAAGAATAGATGCAAAAGTCATGATACAGTTCGTCGAGATTGAAGGGGACGGGGAGATTGAAGCAAATGGCGCCGCCCTCTGCCGTGGTCAAGTTTTTGACAGCATGGAACGAAAATACGGAAATATCAGTCAATGCGCCGGTCTTTTTCCCTTTGTAATGCGCACCGAGGGAATGGGCGGCATCAGAGAGAATCAAGATACGGCCCAGTTTTTCCTGAATGGGATTGTCCGGATGGAATTTTTGCCTTACAGAAGGTTGTTGGATAATATCTAAGAGACGGTCATAATCGCAGGGAAGACCGACAATATCCACGGGGATGATGGCTTTGGTGCGGGGGGTGATGGCATTTCCAAGCTGTTCCACATCCATCAGCAGCTCGTCGTTCACATCGACCATGACGGGTTTTGCGCCGCAGTGCAGGACAACTGCGGCCGTGGCGGTGTAGGTGTATGCGGGTATAATCACCTCGTCGCCTTGACCTACGCCGAACCAGTGCAGAACAAGTTCCAAACCGGCGGAAGCGGAATTTACGCACACAACACGTTGAATACCGCAGTATTCTGCAAGTCTTTGCTCAAAAAGTTTCGTCCTAGGCCCTGTGGTGATCCAACCTGAGCGCAAGGTGGCGACAACTTCATCGATAATCGCATCATCAATATGCGGTGGTGAAAAAGGGATTTTCATTATTACGGGGTGATTCGTTCTAATTTTCTGTTTTTTCTTTCTTTGTGGAGATTGGACAACTCATCAAAATCAAAGGCAAGGTCGAAACAGTTCGGCGTAGCTCCCACGGCATAGTGCTGTCTGGAGAACCCAACCCTTATTCCTCTGATATTCAACTGAATGCCGTATGAAAAACCTGCCATTGATTTTCGGGATAGCACTTTCATCTCTTGGTGGATATTGTGATTGTATGCCAGTTGGATAGAGAAATATTTAGAGGGTTCAATTTCCAAGCCGAACACAAAATGGCGGAACAGATTGTCTGCAAACTGTGCCACTTTGGAGGGATATTGAGGTTCGCCGGAGATGGCGTCTATTTGGATGAAAGGGTTGTCTATCCCATAATAGTTCATCTTCCAGCGGTATAGGGAGTGCAGGGTAATATGGTAGCGGATGGGCACATGCTGGAGTCTTTGAGACAATGCGAATTGGAGGTCGAAGGGCAGCATTTCCCGGTCACCAGGCGAATAGGGTTTCAGTTGCCCGCCGATGTTTTTGGCCAACAGGGTGAGGGAGAGTTTTTTGTTTTCGTTGTAATAGCTGCCGGCAACATCCACGGCAAGGCCGGTGGAAAAATAGGATTCATAAAAGCTGAAAATCGTTTTGAGGTTGGCGCCGATGGAGAAGTTCGGGGATAGTTCCCGTCCCCAGCCAATAACCAAGGCGTAATCGCCGGCGGAGAAGTTTCCGGTTTCATTTCCGTTTTCGTCGGCCCCGCGGAAAGAGCCGTAGTTGAGGCCGTAGATGCCGAAGGCGAAGCTGCCCGCTTTCGGAAACGTGTAGGAATATGTGGCGGCGATGGCAGTACTTTTCGTGAAATAGTCCGTAAAGTTAAGAGAGAGATTATTATGGTGGCGTTCGCTGATATAGGAAGGGTTGACCAAGATCAATGCCGGATCATCATCGTGAACGGAAACCAAATTGCTACCCAAGGCCATAATACGGGAGGAATAGTTGAATTTCAAGAAGTTATATACAAACCTCCCTCCTGTTTGCGCCTTGAGCTGCGACATCGTGGCCAACAGCATACATACCCAAATTAGCAGTCGCTTTTTCATACGATTACAAACTGCAAAAATAACAATTCTTTGTATTGTAATAGGCGGAATTTTGGTTTTTAAGAAATTTTAGGAGAGTTATAGAAGATAGAACGGCAGAGGAGGTGGAAATTCAGACATAAACGCCGCCAACCACTATTTCACCCGGTACCCGCCGGTCTTCTTGCTGCCGGTGTATTCGATGAGGCCTCTCTTCTTGAGTTCGTACAGGCAGCGATCCATGGTGGTTTTTGGATAGGAAGTGTGGGAAATGAGTTCCTTGGACCGGCAGCCAGGATGCTCACTGATGTAGCTAAGCACAGCATCAAGCTTCTCTTCTGGTGGAACAGACAGGTGTTTTTTACTCTTTCCATCTTCGTCGTCCAACCGTGCGTCATTCAAAACCTCTTGTTTCGCACGCAGATATTCCTCGATGGCAACGGGGGCATGAGGATATCTTTTGGTGTCCAGATCGAATGTGACGGGCGTTTCCTTCCAAGGCACGGTCTTCATAACCACAACTTTTCCGTCGCAGGAGGCGATGTGTTGGAATGGAACAACGAAGGAGGGAGAGATGCGGACAAATTCTTTATTGTCAATAAGTTGTACCAAATACTTGATAGTGCAATAGCGGGTGTGTTTAACACCGTCCACCGTATAGATTTCCGTTTCATTCCCGTACTTCTTGCAATAGAAGATGTCATCAATAGGTATATGCTGACAGTTATTATCTCCGTCACACACATCAATCATTCTGGCATGTTGATAAACAACCCTGACCTCCGTCTCCAAAGACTGCTGCAGTTGTTTCTTTTCTCTCAGTACATGTGGGAAGAGATTGAAGGCGATGTTGCGACTAAAGATCATGAATAGTTGTCTGGTGAAATAAATGAACGTTCCAACTTCATTGATTCGAAATGCTTGACTTTGCGAAATGAACCGGTAGCCAATAACCTGCTCGATGCATCCTGCTGCAAGACAGGCAATGACGACCAAAAACCAATATAACAATGTGCGGCCACGATACAGTCTCGGATAAAAGACATAATAGTTGGCGTAAAGCGTGGCCAGCAGCAGCAACCCGGAGAAAAACTCCTTGGCCGTACTGCCTAAATAGGGTCGAAGGTATGCGTTCCGTGAGAAGAACCACAGCAAGGCGGCGCAAAACAGGATGTTCAGCAGAATGGTTGCAATTGTGTTCTGTCGTTTCATAACATTATTGTTTGATTACAGCGGCAAAGATAGTCTTTTTATCCCTCAATTATTCCCCCAAAAATTCTTTAATACCCCAAAACACCGCTTTGAGGCATTAAATCACTATATTGTTGTAAAAACACTTATTATCAAGCGTTTACACTATATAAAAACTGTTTTCAAAATAGCATAGTGTCATATTTTTGAGCATGGGGAGCATATTTTTGGCGTGGGGCATAAAATTGATTGGTGTTTGATAGTATTTTTGCCGCCGAAAAAAGTAACATATTAACAGCAAAATCAAAGCAATGAAAAAAATATTGACATTGGCACTGCTCGCGACCACGTTGCTTGGCGCATGCGAGAAAGAAAGCAAAATGGCAGGGGCAAACCAGCCCTCTCCTAACAGAGTTGTGGTCATCCCTTCGGATGGTAAAACAGCATCCGCCACAATACTCGTATCACAAATCGGACATGATGGAAAAACCTGTAACGGATGTGTTTTGGATGGTGGGGATTACATCCATGTGGACTGTATGGGAGAAGGACACTATTGTGCATTTGCCGCATCTGTCCAGTTGCAACAGGTCGGCACCGCCGTCACCGCCACGACCACGGACACGTTTGGTCTTACATCGGAGGACATTTTCCTAATGCCTGCCCGTTCGTTGAACTACACGGACGCAAACAACAACCGTATTTTCTTGAACATTCCCGCTCAGCTTCTCTTTCGCGACACCACAACACTGCAGTTCACGTTCACGGGGCTGTTCTTCAGCAATATAGCGGCGTACAGCAACAATTAAAAACAAATGCGGATTCAACAGTGACGTGCTAAAGACACTCCTTGTACCTGTGCGAATTAGAATAATACATTATCATACTTAAAAAATCCTTTATTATGAAAAAAAGTGTTTTTATTATCCTTTTGTCTGTATTTACATCCGTATTACTTTTAGGATGTGAAAAAAACCAGAACAGTCCAACCGAAAAGATTCAATCTGACCTTGAATGGGATTCCTTAAATTGGGTCACCGATTCTGCATTTGGGTGCTTTTTAGACCACTATGGTGACGCTAATTTTACTTTAATAGTTCAGTCAGAAATCGCAAATTATTTCCACGAGATTTTCTTGAACAATAATTTTACCTATCCTGTTCCTGACACATTGTCTGATCAGGAAATACGAATGTACAGGATAATCTCAAACTCCATTAGTGATTATTACCTCGGAAGTGACTCTCTGAGTGATTTTTTGAATTCTCTACAACACAGCAACTTATACTTAAATTTATCCTACGAGGAGAAAGTCAGAACATCGTTGTTTGCACATACTATTATTGGTATATCTAAAGCCGTGGCATGTATCAGTGAACAAATGGAATCAAATTTGAAACAAGCACCTCGTCAATCTTACAATAATCGGAATGGGGACTCTAGATTTGAACGTCAGATTAGCAGTTGTTTCTCATATCAGTTAGATGGACATTTTGAAACAATAATGGGAAGCATTGCGTATATGGCACAACTGCCAGTTAGTGCGGTGTGGGACACATTGATTTGTGCAGAAGAAATTGCAACCGGATTATGGGATCATGTGAGCTAAATAAGAAATCATGAATAGTTTTGTTGTTAAATTACTTTTGTTGTTCTTCATATTTTGGTTTTTCCTCATAGTAATGGCGACGATTCTTTCTGTCAAAGCAATGAGAGAAAGCAACTATTCCATCGGAAAGATTATACTCTGGATATACATGATCTTTATCACCTCTGGAGTTATTCTTCCATTTATTCCTTCAAATAAGTCAAAAAAATGCAGAACATGAATTATAATATCTTTTTTACAGCATATATATTAATAGTATTATTATTTTGGGGATATTTGGTATTTCTGAAAAAACAAAAAAGAATAACCCGATACTCATTACTTCTATGGTCAGTTGCAGGAGCAAATCCTATTGGGATGATATTATTTTTCTGTTTTAAGAACAACTTAGCATAGATTTGCCAGACAATTTTCCAGTTGACAATGAAAAAGAACGGTCTCTTTCCATATTACAATTCATTATTCACAAGTACTATTGATGCGATAATATTTTTAAGAAATTGGAACATGACCTTTTCGTGCCTTCGGCACGTGAAGTACATACTCCGCTTTCTTTAGCATAAATAAACGCGCCAGTCTCAGCATGCCGAGAGGAGTTTATATACTGGTGTTTATTGATGAAAAAGGTCAGAAAATATCGAAAAAAAAGTAAAACGATGAAAAAGAATGTTATGCATAAAGTTATATATAGTTTTTAGATATGTAGAGACGTTTCAGGAAACGTTTCTACAATTTTTTACAGAAATTAGAAAACTATTACGTGTTAGGGATATGGGGCAATCACCGTTTCTTTTCCACCGAGAACCCAAACTTGCCGAGAATATCCCCCAATGTGTAGTAATGCCCGTGGGAGTAGGTCACCAAGTCGGCGCGGCGAAGGTCTATGGCATCCGTTTTCGGTGAGAACAGCTTCTCATTGACGTGGACGGCCACCACTTCGGCGAGGAGCAGGTCGTGACTGCCGAGCGGGATGATCTGCGTCACCTTGCATTCCAGATTTACCGGTGATTCCTCAATCATGGGAGCATCCACTTTTGTGGCGCGCACGGGAGTGAGTCCGGTTTCCATGAATTTGTTGTATTTTTTGCCTGAACGCACGCCGCACCAATCCGCGTAAGGGGTCAATTGCTTGTTAACCAGGTTTATAACAAAAGCGCCTTCCTTTTTGATGATGGCGTAGGAGTGGCGTTCGGGGCGCACGGAAATAGAGCATACGGGCGGGTCGGAGCACACCGTTCCCGCCCATGCGATGGTGATAATATTGTATTCGTCAAGGGTGCTGCCGCAGGAGACCAAGACCACCGGAGTGGGGTTGAGCATGTTGCCCCCGCGCAACGTCCTTTTGCGGATTTTCCCCATTATCTGCCGAGACCTACGGACTGAATGTTAGGGATAATCAACAGCGGCATCTTGGAGGTGCTGAGGATTTCCGTCATGTTCGAGCTGGAGGTGAAGTCCGTTTCGCTCTCCTCACGCATGATGACAATCAGGTTGGCATCCAATTCGTGCGCGTGGTTCAGCAGTGTCTGCACATACTCTTTATGCACCGTCAGCGGAATCATCTCATGGCGCACATTGGCATCCTCACACATATCAGAAGCGTGGCGCATTTGCACGTTGATGATATGGCGCGTGTCGGCGTTGTTCGGATAATAGACACCGGCGATAGTGACCTTGGCGGCAAAACGTTTGGCCAGATAGGTGGCATAACGCATTTTCTGCAACGTCTCGAAACTCAAATCGATAGGAGCGTAGATGTTGTGCAAGTCGCGTTTGATTTCGATATTTTCACGCATAATCAGAATCGGAACCTTGGCGGCCTTGATCAGGCGGTTGGCGTTATTGCCGATATAGCCTTCCTCAAAACCGGAAGAACCATGCGTACCCATCACAATCATGGGATTGGCCAGGTTGGCAGCGTATTTGGAAAGTTCCACATGCACTTTGCCTTCCAGAATGACCGTGTTTACCTCTGTGTCAGGGGATTCCATTCTGCACATATCTCTCCACTCCTCCAAGGAATCTTGCAGTTTGTGAACGTAATTGTCTTCTCCGTTTTCATTATTAGTGATACCGGGGGTTTTCACCCAGACGAGGTGCATGTCAGCGCCTGTTTTCAGGGCTAATGAGATTGCGTGGCGCAGGGCGTTGAGGGAGCTGTTGGAAAAGTCAACACCTACAATGATGTTCTTGTTGTTCATAACAGATTATTTTTGATGATGAATTATTTGGATTCGCTTGAATAGTTGGGTGCTTCGCTGGTGATGGTGATATCGTGCGGATGGCTTTCGAGCACACCGGCGTTGGTGATGCGGCAGAAGCGGGCCTCATGTAACTTTTCGATAGTCTTGGCACCGCAATAGCCCATGCCCGAGCGCAGACCGCCAGCCATTTGATAGACCACTTCGTAGAGGTCGCCTTTGTAGGGAACCCGACCGACAATGCCTTCGGGAACGAGTTTCTTGGCATCATCCACATCACTCTGCATATAGCGGTCCTTGGAACCGTGCTGCATGGCTTCCAATGATCCCATTCCTCTGTAGGTTTTGAATTTACGACCGTTGAAGAGGATGGTGGTACCTGGGGATTCCTCCACACCGGCAAGCAGACCGCCGAGCATCACGGAGTCGCCGCCTGCAGCAAGCGCCTTCACGATGTCACCGGAGTAGCGGATGCCGCCGTCGGCGATGAGCGGAATGTCGTAGCCTTGGAGGGCTTTATAGACGCCATAGACTGCGCTGAGTTGGGGCACGCCCACACCGGCCACCACGCGGGTGGTGCAGATGGAGCCGGGTCCGATGCCCACTTTCACGGCGTCGGCGCCGTTGTCGGCGAGCAGCTTGGCCGCCTCGCCCGTGGCGATGTTGCCGACCACCACATCCACGTTGTTGAACCGTTTTTTAATCTCTGTCAACGTGTTGACTACGTTTTTGGAATGGCCGTGTGCGCTGTCGAGCACGAGTGCGTCCACGCCGGCTTCCACGAGTGCTTCGGCGCGTTGCACAGCATCGTTGGTGATGCCGATGCCCGCCGCCACACGCAAGCGCCCTTGCGCGTCTTTGCATGCGAACGGTTTGTCCTTGGCTTTTGTGATATCTTTGTAGGTGATTAATCCTATGAGTGTTCCGTCCTCGGCCACCACCGGCAGCTTTTCAATCTTATGCTCCTGCAGGATATCGGCGGCGCGGTAGAGGTCCGTGTCGCGGGAAGTGGTGACAAGACCATCTTTGGTCATTACGTCGCAGATGTTGCGGTTAAAGTTTTTCTCGAAACGGAGGTCGCGGTTGGTGACGATGCCCACGAGGATGTTCTTTTCGTCCACCACGGGGATGCCGCCGATGTGGTATTCGGCCATGATGCGCAGCGCGTCGCCCACGGTCTTGTCGGGTGTGATGGTCACCGGCGCGTTGATCATGCCGTTTTCGGCACGCTTGACGGAAGCCACCTGCTTGGCCTGCTCGGCGATGCTCATGTTCTTGTGTATCACACCGATACCGCCCTCACGAGCAATGGAAATCGCCATCTTCGATTCGGTCACGGTGTCCATGGCCGCCGACACGAACGGAAGATTAAGGTGGATGTTGCGCGTAAAACGCGTCCGCAAATCAATCTCTTTGGGCAGTACTTCCGAATATGCCGGAATCAAGAGCACATCGTCAAACGTCAACCCTTCTAATGCAATTCTTTCTGTGATAAAGGACATAATGACTATATTTTATTTTCGTGCAAAAATACGAAATTTTCAATATCGCCCGATGTTAAATTTTTTTTCCGCAGAAAGAGTATGTATGACTATAACAATAACTATGACTATGACTGACTGTTAGCTATTAGCTGGTCTGTTTTGTATTCAAAAGCCAAAAGCCAAGAGCCAAAAGCTAAGAGCCAATATACAGGATTTCCGTTCGCACGTCTTGATATCCCATTTCCTGCATACATTCCTGATATTCTTTCAGTTGCGCTTCGTATTGAAGACGATGTTCCTGGCCGGTTTTGTAGTCGATGATCATGACATGGTCGGGCTTGATGACCACACGGTCGGGACGCCTTTCCTCACCGTTTTTTGTGAGGATGGTGACCTCGTTCAACACTTGGTCGTCATCGTTGAGGTAGAAATACGGACGTAAACAGGAATCCTGTTCCGTACGCTCGAATAGCTGGTGCAGCCGTGCGCGGATTTCTTCCGGCAATCCGTTTGTGACGGCATTGCGCTCCTCCTCTGTGGACGGAAAGAGTGTTAATTTTTGCAAAAATTCATGGATTTGCGTGCCGGTGTCTTGTGATTCAGTGTTTGTCGCTGAAAGATTGACATTGATGGAATCATTCTCGCAGAATGTCAGATTTGAACAACACACCTTGAGATTCGAGTGTTCCTGTTGATTTTCAGATGTTTTAGTTGGTTTTTGCCATTCAAAATCGCCATAAAAGTAAATGTGATCTTGATGGTCAGCAATGGCGTTATCAGAATTTTTCACGAATTTCTGTAAAACGTTTTTGATGTTTGTTTTTTCGTCTTCTTTTTTCTTGTTGTCTTTACTGTCGGGAAACTCGGCCAAAAGGTAAAGCATGTCGCGGGCACGTGTGAAATCCACATACCAAAGGTTGAGGTTGTCAAGATTTCTCTTGTCTTCTTCGGCCTCGTAATCATCCTGAAAATCAGAGTATTTCATGTTTTTTTCATGCTTCACATAGCAGCTTTTTTCACTTCGTGCATCATTCACCCAGTAATAGGATTCACGGGAGTTGGAAGCGCTGCAGTGGGTGATTACCACAGGGAATTCCATCCCCTTGGAAGCGTGAATGGTCATCAATTGCACGGCATCGGACTTTCCGGAAAGGGAGAGCAAAGGGACTGTTTCTTTGTAACGGTTGAGGTCATCCCACCATGTTAAAAAAGCTGAAACGGAGGCCGATTGTGATTTTCCATATTCGTGCACTAAATCCAGAAAATCAGCGATGAAAGGGTCTTGAGTGTTGTCGAAATGGTAATAGAGAACCATTTCTTTCATGGTAATCATGAAAGGGTCTTTCGCCCAAAGTTCCAAATGGCGTTTATAATCCAGGTGCGGGAAAAGATCCTCCAGAACCGTCAGGAAATCCTTTTCAGCATTTTGAAGGAACGCGTTATCGAAATCCAGGTGATAGCGAGTGCAGAAATATTGCAAGATGGTGGTTTGCGCCAGAGTATCTTTCGGATTCACCAACCACCGCAAGGTGCTGATTAATATATTAACGCTTTGATTGTCACATAGTTGAATTGATTCGGTGGTGATAACAGGGATGTCTGCTTGCAACAGACGTTGGGCAAAAACGTTGCATTTGTCACGTCCGCTGAGCAGCACCGCCATGTCGCTGTAGGCATACCCGCGATGTTTCGCATCCTTGACGGCATACAGCAGTTCCGCCTCTTCAGGTTTCAACTTCTTATATACGTTCTCATAATAATCCTCAGGGCATTCCGGCCAAACTTGACGTATATCTTTGTAATCCTGTTTGTTATAACCAAAAATCTGCACCAACCCGCCAGTTTTCAAAGGATTGACGAACTGCTCCACATCCTTGTAATAGTCGGTTTTGTCCAGCGTTTCCGAGTAAAATTGGAAGAATCGGTTGTTGAATTCTATCACCGACGATTGCGAGCGGTAATTGGTTTTCAAGGGGATGGAACGGTAATCCGACTTGCCTTTCAACAGGGCGAAAATATCTTTTTCCGCAGGAGTGTTTTTCAAACGGTCATAATCCGACAGATGGTAGAAAAGTTCCACATCGCCGTTGCGGAAACGGTAGATGGACTGTTTCACATCGCCAAAAAGGATGACATTTCCGTTTTCACTTAAAGCTTCCACAATCAGCGGCTTTAAGTCCTGCCATTGCATCAGGGAAGTGTCTTGGAACTCATCGATAAAGAAATGCCGGAAGAAGCTCAGCTTTTCAAAAAGCGGATCCCCGCCGGAACTGGTAATGGCATCGTTCAGCAGCGGGTTGCTTTCAGACAGGAAGAAGGAGTCGGTCTGTTCTTTGATGGTTTCGATATGCTGCTGCAAGGCGGTCAACACTAAAAGGCGGTTGGCGTTTTTGGTCAGAACATAATTGGTGAGGAAATCCTTCGCATATCCTATCACAATTTTTTGGATTTGCGAGAAAATATCTTTCACTCGTTCGGAATATTCTGTTCTCAAACTCTCTTTTCTCTCTTTTTCGGCTTTGCCTCCTTTTTTCGGTGCGGAAAAGACCTTTTTTTCGTCCATTTCCTGCAAACACTTGCTCTCTGAAAATCCTTTTTCCAAGTTGAACGGATCTTCCGCGATGTGGGCGATATGCTTGTCCCAATTATAGGTCCCGTTGGGCATCAAATCCTCTTTTTCTGCTTCTTTAAAAACGGCAAGAGCTTGTTTTACAAGATCTTCCAACTCTTTTTTGCATTGTTCCTGAATAAGCCGGCAATTCTTCTTCCATTTATCCACAACCTTTTCCAACTCCTCCATTTCAGGAATGTTTTTGATGTGAGGATGGCTTTTTTCCGCATCATAGTAAAGGATGCCGAGTCCTTGCATCAGGAAACGGTTGATATTGGCGCTGCCTTTGTCCTCCAGCTCTTGCTCCAGCTCTTTCACTACCACACTGAGTTGTTGGTTGTTGTTGGTCAAATCGCAGATATACTGTTCGATAGCCATGCGGAAGAAGTCCGTCAAGTGGATTTGCACGGCATAGTTCATGCTGAGGTTGAGGTAGAGGGCGGAGGAACGGATCACGCGCTGGATAAAGCTGTCGATAGTGGTGATACTGAAGCAGGCGTAATCGTATAAAATATTGTAGAGCAGAGCTTTAGAAGTCTTTTGGACAAACGTGAAACACTCTTCCGGGGAAAGTGTGTTGTCTTCACCGAAAATTTTGTTACAGAGGTTGGTAAAGTCGTTAGTGTTCAGGTCTGACACGCTTTGGGCGAAGGCGAGCCGGTTCAGCTGCCTCACCACGCGCTCTTTCATTTCCGAGCCGGCATTGTTGGTGAACGTTATCGCCAAAATCTGCTTGTAACCCGTACAGGACAGACAAGAATAGTTCTGCTTGTCGCGCAGGAATGCGGGCATATGATTTTTGAGACAGGTGGCGATATAGTCGAACACCAGGTTGTAGGTTTTCCCGGAGCCGGCAGAGGCGGAATAGACCGTGAGCATGGTAGGGTTAGTAGGTTTATAGCCAATAGCTAAAAGCCAAAAGCTAATAGCTAATTTGTTTTGAATTTGTAGGAGATTTCGGACAGGTCGGCATTGGCCTTTACGATTTTCTGCTTAAGGTTCTGTTTGAATGCCAGCACTTTATCCAGCATTTCGGGATTGTTGACGCTGAGCATCTGCAGGGCGAGGATGGCGGCGTTTTGTGCGCCGTTGATGGCCACGGTGGCCACAGGGATTCCCGGAGGCATCTGCAGCATGGCGAGAACGGCGTCCATGCCCTCGAGCGACGACTTGATGGGCACGCCGATGACGGGCAGCGGGGTCATGGCGGCAATCACACCCGGCAGATGGGCGGCCATGCCCGCGCCGGCGATGATCACCTTGATGCCACGCTGATGGGCGTTTTTGGCGTATTCGGCCACCTCATCGGGCGTGCGGTGCGCCGACAAGGCCAACATTTCAAACGGAATTTCCTGACTGTCAAAAAATTTGCAGGCGGCCTCCATCACCGGAAGGTCGGAGGTGCTGCCCATGATGATACTGACTAATGGTTGCATGTTATTTGTTTTAAATTCGGTGGCAAAAGTAATAAAAATTCCCGATGCCTTTGTTTCAGGTTTCAGGTTTCAAGTTTCAGATTTCAACTTAAACTATTGTACTTTTGAAAATTACCTCTATATTGCTATTGCTTAAAAAATAGTATCTTTGCCGCCGATTTAAAAATTTTGTAGTTATACTGCAATTTTTGCGTCTAAAAAGAAAATCGTCAAAGGATAAACTATAATTATTTATAAAACAAACATTTATGAAAAAAGTATTTTTGTTTTTGATGGCCTTGGCGTGTGCGTTGACCGTTTTCGCACAGCAGCAGAAAGGCGACCTGAATCTGAACGATCCCATCAAAGCGGATCCTAATGTGACCATTGGCAAGTTGGACAACGGCTTGACCTACTACATTCGTAAAAACTCTTATCCGAAGGACCGTGTGGAGTTCCGTCTCGCCGTGAACGCCGGCTCCAACCAGGAGAACGACAACCAACAGGGCTTGGCGCACTTCACTGAGCACATGGCCTTCAACGGTATCGAAGGTTTCCCGAGCAACAGCGTGGTTGACCACCTGCGCAGCAAGGGTGTGGTGTTCGGTGCCGACCTCAACGCTTACACCAGTTTCGACGAGACGGTCTATATGATCCCCATGCCGCTCGACGATCCCAACAACATCGACCTCGGCCTCAAGATCCTCCGTGGCTGGGCCGCCGGTCTGCTTTATGACAACAAGGAGATTGACGAAGAGCGCGGTGTCATCATCGAGGAATACCGCCTCGGTCTCGGTGCCGACGACCGTATGCGCAAGGAGTACTGGCCGATCCTCATGAAGGATTCCCGCTACGCCGATCGTATGCCCATCGGTAAACTTGACATTCTGCAAACTTTTGATTACCAAGTGATCAAGGATTTCTATCACGATTGGTACCGTCCTGATTTGCAGGCCGTTATCGTGGTTGGTGACATTGACGTGAAAGTTGTGGAAGACAAAATCAAGACGATGTTTGGCAACATCCCCGCCAAGCAGAACCCTCGCAAGAAAGAGATTTACGGTATCGGTGCCAATAAGGAGCCGCTCGTGGCTGTCTGTACGGATAAGGAAGCAACGGGTAGCCAAGTGATGCTCATCCGCAAGCATAAACACACCCCGATGAAGACGATCGGTGATTTCCGTCAGCAACTTTGCATTGACCTCTACAACACCATGTTGGATGCCCGTTTCTCTGAAATGACGCAAGATCCGAAATGCCCGTTCTTGGGTGCTAGTGGCGGTTATGGTGATTTCATTGGCAACACCGATGCGTATGCCATGGAAGCCATGGCCAAGGAGAACCGCATTCCTGAGGCATTGCGTGTGATCCTGCAAGAAGACTACCGCGTGCTGAAACATGGTTTCCTGCAAACCGAACTTGACCGTGCCAAAGAGGAACTTTTAGAGAACTATGATAAGGCCGCCAAAGAGGCCGACAAGACCGAATCCGCCCGTTTCGCTTCACAATACATCAACAACTTCCTTCGTCAAGACCCCATCCCGGGTGCAAAACGCGAGAACAACTTTGCCAAAAAACTGGTTGAAGGCATCACGCTGGCTGAAATCAACGCTTTGGCCAAGAATTGGGTTACCGAAGACAATATGGTGGCTATCGTCACTGCTCCCGACAAGGAAGGTGTGAAAGTACCGACCAAGGACGAAATTCTTTCTATTTTGAAAGACAAATCCTTAGCCAATGTAAAACCTTACGTGGACACCTACAAAGATCAGGAAATCCTCGAAAAGGAGACCTTGAAACCCGGTAAAATCACCTCTGTGGAGAAAATCGAGGCCGTGGATGCCGAAAAATGGACTCTTTCCAACGGCATTACCGTTTATCTGAAGAAAACCGACTATAAGAACGATGAGATTCTTTTCAGAGCCAGCAGTAATGGTGGTAAAACCCTCTATCCTGTGAAAGACCTCGCTTCCGCTGATTTCGCATCAGAAATCATCGACCGCGGCGGTATCTCTGAAATTGACTACAACTCCTTGATGAAGAAGATGAAAGGTAAAAACGTTGGCGTTTCTCCTGAAATCGATCTGTTGACAGAAGGTTTCTCTGGTTCTTCTTCCCCGAAGGACTTGGAGTTTTTCTTCCAATACCTCAACGCTTTCTTCACTAACCCGCGTATTGACCCGAACGCCTACGATCTGGTGATGCAAGAGACCAAAGAGCAAATCAAGATGCTCACTACACAGCCGATGTACAAATACTTAGGACAACTCATTGATATCGCCATGAACCACGATCCTTATACGAAGACTGCACTCACCATGGATGATGATTATCTGAACCAGGTCAACTTCGACCGTGCAGTGCAGATTTACAAAGAGCGTTTCGCTAATCCTGCCGACTTCACCTTCTTCTTCGTGGGCAACTACGACGAGAAACAAATGAAGGAATTCGTGGAACTCTACCTCGGCTCTATGAAGACTGACCCCAACAAGAAAGAGAACTACAACCTCAGCGTGCTGAAACCTCGTCCTGACAAAGCATCCACACAAACGGTGTATGCCGGTTCGGAAGAGCAAGGTTACATGGGCATGTATATTACCAACCCCATTGACTGGAGTTACAAGAACAGCATTATCGCCGACATGATTGGCGAAGCTTTGGATATCCAATTCGTCCGTATCGTGCGTGAGAAGATGGGTGATGTTTATTCCCCGATGGTGCAGATGGGTGCCAGCAAACTCCCGCGTCCGGAATTGACCCTGTTGATTCTTTTGGGTTGCGATCCCGTCAAAACAGACAAATTGGCCGATGCCAGTCTGAAAATCCTCAATGACTTCAAAGCTAAAGGTCCCGACAAAAAAACCATGGCTCTTGTGAAGAAGCAGATGATCAGTACCCGTGCCAAGAACATCCAAACCAACCGTTTCTGGTTGAGCTTCATCAGCAGCAAAATTATCCAAAACGAGCCACTTAACAACCCGTCTGAATACGATGCTATGGTGAACTCCATCACCAAGAAAGACATGATCGAGTTCATGAAGAAATACTTCAAACCCGAAATTTACACCCGTGCTGACATGCATCCGACCACGATGCAACATTAATAGTCAATTCTAAGAAAATTAGGCGGTGCTTATAAATTGCACCGCCTTTTTTTGTATCTTTGCACCTTAATTTTTGGAAAATATAACGATGGAGAAAATCATTATTTTAGACTTCGGTTCCCAGTACACGCAGCTCATTGCGCGTCGCATCCGCGAGCTGAACACCTATTGCGAAATCCTGCCTTACAACAAGTTCCCGTTCGGAGATCCTGACATCAAGGGGGTTATCCTTTCCGGAAGTCCGTTCTCAGTGAACGACGCCAACGCCTTCAAACCCGATTTGTCGGAAATCAGAGGCCACTATCCGCTGCTCGGCATCTGCTACGGGGCCCAGTACTTGGCGCAAGTTGGCGGCGGTGTCGTCGGGGCAAGCTCCACCCGCGAGTACGGCCGCGCCCACCTCGCCTTCGTGGAGGCCGACGATGTGTTGCTGAAAGGGGTTCCGCAAGAGAGCCAGGTGTGGATGTCGCACGGCGATACTATCCTGCAACTTCCTGACAACTACCATATTATCGCCAGCAGTAAGGAGGTGAAAGTGGCCGCTTACCACATTCTGGAGGAACCCACTTGGGCGGTGCAATTCCACCCTGAAGTCTATCACTCCACCGACGGCACGACTATCCTGCGCAACTTTGTGCAGACCATTTGCGGTTGCAAGCAGGACTGGACCCCCGAATCGTTCATCGAAAGCACCGTGCGCGAACTGCGCGAGGAGGTCGGCAGCGACAACGTGGTGCTCGGACTTTCCGGCGGTGTCGATTCCACCGTGGCGGCCGTGTTGCTCAACAAAGCCATCGGCAAGCAGCTCAACTGCATCTTCGTGGATAACGGCTTGTTGCGCAAAGACGAGTTCTCCTCCGTGCTGGAACAGTACAAAACCTTGGGACTCAACATCAAAGGCGTAAACGCTTCCCAGCGTTTCTACGACGCTCTTCGCGGCGTGACCGATCCCGAGAAGAAGCGCAAGATCATCGGGGCCGGCTTCATCGAAGTGTTCGAGGAAGAGGCCCGTAAGTTAGACAATATCAAGTGGTTGGCGCAGGGGACTATCTATCCCGACCGCATCGAATCGCTCTCCATCACCGGCATGGTCATCAAGTCGCACCACAACGTGGGCGGTCTGCCGGAGAAGATGAACATGAAGATCATCGAACCGCTGAAGCTGCTCTTCAAGGATGAGGTGCGCCGCATCGGCACAGCTTTGGGCATTCCCGAGCGGCTCATCAAGCGCCATCCGTTCCCGGGTCCCGGCCTGGGTGTGCGCATCTTGGGCGACATCACGCCCGAGAAGGTCCGGATCCTGCAAGAGGCCGACGCCATCTTTATCAACGGATTGTGGGACAACGACTTGTACGACAAAGTATGGCAGGCGGGCACCATCCTGCTGCCGATTCAATCGGTGGGCGTGATGGGCGACGAGCGCACCTACGAGAACGCCGTGGCCTTGCGTGCCGTGCTCTCCACTGACGGCATGACCGCCGACTGGGCGCACCTGCCCTACGAGTTTTTGGCCAAGGTCTCCAACGACATCATCAACAAGGTTCGCGGCGTCAACCGCGTGGTCTATGACATCAGCTCGAAACCGCCCGCAACGATCGAGTGGGAATAAAAACAAGGAAATCCCATTGACAGGGCAATAAACACAGAGACCCCTTCGGAGAAATCCGTCGGGGTCTTTTTTGTTGTGATGAATAAGGCAATCTCACGAAATTTTATGTATTTTTGCAACGGATTTGTGGCAATATTACCATAAATTCGGAATAAAAAGAGAAAAATTTATATTTAACTAATTGATTGATATGAAAATAGAAAGACCAACTTATATACAGCAACTTATCAATTCGAAAGACAACGGGCTGATAAAGATTGTTACAGGTTTGAGGCGGGTGGGCAAGTCGTATCTGTTGAAGACCCTTTTCAAAGAGTATCTGCTGAATGAAGGGATCAAGAAGAGCCATATCCTCATCATTGACTTGGAGGACAGGCGGAACAAAGTTTTTCGCGACCCCGATTACCTGCTGGATTGGGTGGACGATAAGATGAAGGACGAGGGGCAATACTACATTATTATCGATGAAGTGCAGCGAGTAGAAGAGTTCGTTGACATGCTGGGCACACTGGTGGGAAAGGAGAATGCGGATGTTTATGTGACAGGCTCTAACTCACATTTCCTGTCGAGCGACATCGCCACTGAGTTCCGCGGACGTGGTGACGAGATTCATGTCTGGCCGTTGACTTTCAAGGAATATATGACAGCTTACGAGGGCGACATGGTGGACGGTTGGCAGGAGTATTACACCTATGGTGGTCTGCCGAAAATCCTCTCCATCAAAGGCGACGACAAAAAGGCCACCTATCTGCGCAGCCTTTACCGCACCGTCTATTTGAGCGACATCTACGAGCGCCATGAGATAGAGAACAAAGCCGAATTTGAGGAACTGGTGCGAATTTTAGCCTCCAGCATAGGTAGTCCCGTGAATCCCACCAATCTTGCCAATACCTTTAAGAGTGTGAAGCGGCTGAACAGCATCACCGACAAGACCATCGAGACCTATATCGGTTACTTGGAGGATGCTTATATGATTGAAAAAGCAGAACGTTATGACATCAAGGGGAGGAAGTACATCGGCACCACCCCCAAGTACTATTTCAAGGATATGGGGTTGCGGAACGCCATTCTCTCCTTCCGTCAAACGGAGGAGAACCACCTGATGGAGAATGTCCTTTACAACGAAATGCGTCATCGGGGGTTCTTGGTGGACGTGGGCAATGTCAACATCCGTGTGAAAAACGAGAAGGGCGAATGGCAACGGATAACGTTGGAGGTGGATTTTGTGTGCAACCTCGGCTCGCGCCGTTATTACTTGCAATCGGCTTATCGCTTACCCGACGAAGAGAAAGTGGAGCAGGAGAAGCGCTCTCTCAAGAACATCAAGGATTCGTTTCGGAAACTCGTCATAGCGGGCGAGCGCATGAAACTTCGCAGGGATGAGAGCGGCATCGTGATGCTGGGAGTCTATGAATTCCTGCAGGATTGGAATCTTATGGATGCTTAGTTGAATGAGGAATGGCTTTCGTCAATTCCTATTTTTGCGAGGTCTGATTTTTTCCAAAGTTGCCGAAATTTTACGATTTTGGAAAAAACTTAACCCGATTATCCTTGATTTTAATAATTGAAACATTAAGAATATCAACCACATACGAATAACAATCAAAAAAATTTCACATTTGACGTGACAAAATCGTCCTTTTGTGCGACAAAGAGGATATAAGGGATTATTATCATCTGAATGTTAAACCAATTAAAATTATAACAATATGAAAACCAACCTCTTACTCTTGCGCAATCTCGCCATTAAACGGCTGATTTCCATCATCCTCACCCTTTTCGTCACCCTCACCGCCTCCGCCCAGGGCGAGTGGAAGTGGGCGAACTACTGGTCGGGAAGCGATGAACTTGGCAACAATCTAACAAATTGTATTGTGCGAACTGCATTTGACGATGATGGAAACATATACGTTTTCGGAAGTTGCGGTGGTAGCGCGACTCTTTATGCCCAAAATGGCACCTCGCATTTTTCCGATAATGCGACGATTGTGGCAAATGGCAGTCCGGGATCTGTATTGGCTAAATTTGATTCCCTTGGAAATCTGCTTTGGCACAGATTTATCAAAAGTTTAAATTGTACTTCTATGCCATACGACATGTTTGTGCGTGACAACAGAATCACAATTGCTGGAGAATATGCTTTCCAATTAAACAGTGTAACGCAGTTGTGGTTTATTGACACTTTGATAGACTCACAATGTGCACTCTCCTACCCGTCGGGAACGATTCATCCACCATATACGTTTGGCAACTACAGCTATTTTGTCACCTTTGATTTGGATGGTAACAAACTGGAAAATCATTTTGTACACGCCATAGCTCGTGAACGTATAGGAGGAGAATATTTGTTGGATATGCCACTAAGCAGACGAATAATTGGAGCACATCCTGTATGTGTGGATAGCCAAGGCAATACATTTATTGCAATGAGCACTTATTACGCAGGTCCCGACACCCTTCCTTACACTATCATTATTGATGGAGATTCAACTAAAACCTATCAGATTTTTTTACCAGGAAATTGCACTGATGAAAGTCAACAAATATATAATATGATGATTTGCAAATTTACGCCCACATGGGAACTGGCTTGGATGAAATTGATAGTGGATCATACGGAAGGGCTTTCTCCCGCTTTACCATATGACTCGTTACATCCTTATTTTGTTCCTTATATGGGTGGAATGAGTATTGATGAAGATGACAATTTATATATTTCCGGCTATTTAACCGGAATGGATTTTATGGATGCATATAATCAATATCCAATGCGAATATACTGGGACAACACGCATTTTGCAGAAATAGCCGATAAAAGTTTGGCAACAAAACTCCCTTTTATACTGAAATATTCTTCAGATGGAAACATTATTTGGTCAAATCAGGCATATGTAAAAAATGAGCCAAACATTAATACTTACCATACACCGGAATGGTCTGACAATTTCGTTAACAATGAAGGTGTTTATTTGTTGGGACGCGCAGATGATGCTGGTGGTCATCATCCATTATTCTATTTCGATAACGAGAACAATTCCCTCCAAATACCTACTAATGCCCATACAGGTTTTTATGTGAAGTTTGACAAAGAGAATGGTTCATTCAAGAAGCTTGGACAACCCACAGGACTACATACATCAGCTATGCCAGGAGCAAAACCAGCTGTCATCAACAACCATTTGTTAGGACAGTTTACTTATGATTTTAGCCAAGGTTGTATGCTTGCTTATTTCAACATCGACGGACAGTTTGTGTCAGCAGATACGATATATCATGCGGCCGATCCGACTGTAAGGCCATTAAAAACCATAGTAAACAACAATGGAGGTATATTATGCGATAGAATTGCCACCCAAGATTTGTCGTTCGGCCACGACATCTCCCTCAACTTTACCGACCCTGGGAACAGCCACGCCGTCATCGCATATCGTTATGACCCGTCCATCTTGGAGCCCTTCGTCCCCGACGATTCGGTGGGCATCGAGGACTACCTCGGCAGGCGTGAGAGCGACATCTACCTCTACCCCAACCCCACGTCGGGCGAGGCCGTGGTGTGCGGCTACATGTACGGCTACCGCAGCATCGAGCTGCTCGACCTCCAGGGCCGCAAACTGGCCACCCTCTTGGATTCGCCCGACGGCACGTCCTTGCCGGTGATCGACCTCTCGCCCTATCCCGCCGGCACGTACCTCGTGAAGATCAACTTCGAACGAGGGGTGAGCGTGGTGAAGAAAATAGTGAGGAGGTAGCAGTTAGGAGTTCGGCAACAACAATCTCGCCCTGAAAAACAGAGCGGAACCGTAATTGCTTTCCATGTGGTGACAATTTTGCTTTATAGCATAGCCGCCACCTTTCTTATGCCCTTTAATACATCCATTAAGGAAGAGTCTTTTCGGGCAGTTTGCATGTTGTATTTTGTTTGGAGATACATCAATGAATCGGCGGGCACGTCAAGTGCCGCCTCAAACATAAGTGCCGTTTTAGCCGTCAGTGGGCGACGGGCGTTCAGAATTTCGTTGACCACTGAATAGGTCAATCCCATGCTCTCCGCCAATTGACGCTGGCTGATGCCGCGTTCTTCAATCTCGTCTTTCAGCACCTCGCCCGGGTGTGTGGGATAAGCCCCATATCCTAAGTTTCCCATATTGTTTCCTCCTTTATTTCTTTTTGTAATGTTTCGACAATTCAGTAATGTTGCAAATGGTGATGCCTCCCGCTGCGGTTGTTTTAAACTCAACCCTGTATTGGTCGTTCACTCGCACAGACTCCAGTCCCGCCTTGTCGCCCACCAATTTCTCATATCGGAGTGCTCAATATCTATAAAGATCAACAGCTTTGTCAACAGAGTCTAAGATGTTCACCACGCGCACATATTTTTCACGATGTTCGGTTGGTAACGGTGTTGTTTGTCACTGGCTTCGCCGTCATAGTATAATTCCCGAAGGTAGTCTTGTTCGAATGTTATCTCCATCACATCATTTTTTTCAAGGTGCAAAAATAATATTTTTGTTCAAAAGTTCGCATTTTTTGCGAATTTATATCAAGGTCAATCTGAAAGATTGTTGCCTTATCCTTTGCCTTAACCTCTCGCCCTATCCCTCCGGCACCTACCTCGTGAAAATCAACTTCGAGCGAGGGGTGAGCATGGTGAGGAAGGTGGTGAAGAGTTAGCAGTTAGTAGTTAGCAGTTGCGCTGGAGGGGCGGAGGCTCCCGTTTGTCGGGATCCTCAATCTGAATCAGCCTACGATATTGACTCCAATTCAATTGCGAACGCACTGTGTTCGCAATTGGGTAGGTTCTGTAAAACTGACGGCTTTGTTCTAATTGGCGCACACTGAACCCACCCCCATATTCAGGTGTCAGACGCTTCGAAAGATTTCGGATGATGTACTTGCCATAGTCTGCGCGCTCTTTCCCTTGCTGCTCTTCTTCAAAGATACGCTTCCCTAAGTTCCAATACATCTGCACGAGACAGAAATCAACGCTACGCACGGCATTACTGCGAGCTTTTTCGATTATCTGACAGGCGTCTTGATGAAGCGTGTCTATAGATTCAATTTTCACAAGTTCAGCCTCGTTCTTTTTCATCTCTGAATTTTTAAATTGTTGCCTGCAAATTTACAAAATTAAAGCAAACAAATCAAGAGCCAATTATATTTAACTCGTTAAATATCAAAATGATAAAAGTGACATTTTTCGATTGAAAAGTTGCTGTTTCCGGAAAGAAAATGGCAAAGTGCAAGAAATGCACAAAACAGTATTTAGCGATGCATCGGATTGACCGTCTGAAATTTTGGAAGATTTTGTTTGTTAGGGTGCAATTTCCGTTTACCCCTAACCTCGCCCCTGAGCAGAAACATTGAGAGCGAGAAGTTCCCCATAGTTGAAAAAATTGTATCTTTGCAGAAAATAATAATCAGAAAGAAAGGACACGAAAACTTGTCACTCAGGTAGATAGGCAAAAGATATGATGATCGAAGAACCCATACTCCCGCAACTTCCCGATTTTGAGGAATACATCCAGCAGGGCGAGCCGGACCGGCGGCAACGCGCCGAAAACTGGCAGATCGCCATCGGCCTGCAGGCGGTAGATGGTCTGCACACTTCGGAGTACCTGCAACAGACGGCGCGACAGCATATTGAAGGGAAAATTTCCATTAAGGAGGTTCAAGAGCTTGTCAAAACCTATTACGTAAGTAAGAGTGTCCGCACGGATGGTGACAATGATACGGAAGAGGCCGACCGTGTGGCATCAAACATCACCGCTTTGCTCGGTGAGAACACTTTTGCTTTGACGTACGCGGGTTTAACAGCCATTCATAGACGTATTTTCAACGGTGTTTTCAAATTTGCAGGACAAATTCGTGATGTGAACATCACAAAAAAAGAGTGGGTGTTGGATGGTGACACCGTGCGGTATGTCTCCGCCCCAGACCTCAAACTCGCCATCGAATACGATTTGGAACAAGAGAGAAACTTCAACTACAGCCGGTTGCCCATGTCTGAAATTGTGCAGCATATCACAAAATTTGTCGCGGGAATATGGCAAATCCATCCATTTAGAGAAGGAAATACACGGACAACAGCTGTTTTTACCATCAAATATTTGCAAAATATCGGATTTGTGGTAAATAATGACCTTTTCTTTCAAAATTCATGGTATTTCCGCAATGCTTTGGTGAGAGCCAATTATCAAAATGTACAGAAAAACGTGGATTATTCTCCGCAATATTTAGAATTGTTCTTCCGAAATCTATTAATGGGTGAACACAATGAGCTACGAAACCGCTATTTGCACATCCGTTGGAACACCCCCTCAAGTACCCCCTCAAGCTCGCTTCATAATGAAGGCAACAAATTTTATACGGACAATGATAATATAAAACGTGTTGTCAACGCGCTTGGAACACAGCAAATGTCTGTAAAAGAATTACTTGTAGCTGTAAATTTGAAAGATCGGAAAAACTTCATCGAATATTCATTAAATCCAGCTATGAAGGAGGGTTTTGTTCGAATGCTTTATCCTGAAAACCCCAAACATCCCCGCCAAAAATACCTTCTAACCGTAAAAGGTATCGGACTCTTTCACGAAACTTTAACCTCAACCCCAATAACCCCAATAACCATCAATAACCTATAACCCATAACCTATAACCTATAACCAATGATCCTCATCAACATCGGAGACGAACTCCTCTTAGGACAAGTCATCAACACCAACGCCGCCTTCATCGGGCAGCAAATGGCCCTGGCGGGCATCGAAATGACCGAATGCGTCACCATCGGCGACGACGAGAGCGCCATCCGTAGCGCCATCGAGAACGGATTTGCGAAAACCAACCTGATTGTGGTCACCGGCGGACTCGGACCCACCCGCGACGACATCACCAAAAAGGTCATCTGCGACTACTTCCACCGCGAATTGGTGGTGGACGAGACGACCTTGGAGTGGGTGCGCGAGATTTTCGCCGCCCGCGGGATGGAACTCACAGAAACCAACAGCCACCAGGCCGACGTGCCCACAGGCTGCACCGTCCTGAAGAACACCTTGGGTACTGCCCCCGGACTCTGGATAGAGCAGGACGGCAAGATTTTGGTTGCCCTTCCCGGTGTGCCGTTCGAGATGGAAAAGCTTATCTGTGAAGAGGTTCTGCCGAGATTGCAGGAGATTTTCCACCACGAGCACGCGGTGCTCTATAAGGTACTGCAATGTACGGGCATCAGCGAGAGCAATCTCTCCGACCAGCTCACCGACTTCGAGGCGCAGCTGCCGGAGAACATCAAGTTGGCCTACCTGCCGAAACCGGGCATCATCCGCCTGCGGCTGACCGCTTCGGGCGTTAACAACGAAGAGTTGCAAACCTCTTTGAACCAGCAGTTTGAGAAACTCAAAGCGGAGGTGGGCCCGTTGGCCTTCGCCGACGAGGACATCCCTATGGAAGCGGTCATCGGCAAGCTCCTGCGCGGGAGCGGTCGGCGCGTGGCCACCGCCGAAAGCTGCACCGGCGGCTTCATCGCGCACCTTATTACCTCTGTGCCAGGCAGTTCCGAATACTTCCAAGGCAGTGTAGTCTCCTACAGCAACCAGGTGAAGCGCGACATCCTCAACGTACGGGAGGACAACCTCAAGAAACGCGGCGCAGTGAGCGAGCCGGTGGTCAGCGACATGGCCCTCAACGCAATGGATCTCTTGGATGTCGATTACGCCGTGGCCACCTCCGGTATCGCGGGTCCCGACGGCGGCACGGCCGAGAAGCCCGTCGGCACCGTCTGGATGGCCGTGGCCACCCCTACCCGACTGACGACCAAAGAGTTCCATTTTGGCAAGCACACCGGTCGTAAGCAGATTATCGAGCGGGCCGCCCACGCCGCCCTCAACATGCTGCGCATTGAAATCGAGAAAGACCTCCGCCGATGAACGCGCAAATCGCCCGATTCCGACAATATTTGGTCTATGAAAAAGGCCTCTCGCCCAAGAGCGTGGAGGCCTACTTGCATGATGTGCAGCTGTTGGCGGACTTTCTGGGCGAGGACAAAATAGCCGACGCCACTTTCGAGGAGTTACAGAAGTTTCTGAAACACCTATACGAATCGGATTTCAACGCACGGTCGCAGGCACGGATTGTCTCCGGAATGCGAGCTTTCTACCGCTACCTCATCTATGCCAACGTGCGTGAGGACGACCCGACGGAGCTGTTGGACGCGCCCAAAATCGGAATGCATCTCCCTGATGTGCTGACCGTTGAGGAAATCCAAAGCATCATGGACGTGATAGACTTGAGCACGCCGGAAGGTCACCGCAACCGCGCCATGGTGGAGGTAATGTATGGTTGTGGGCTGCGTGTCAGCGAGTTAGTGACCTTGCGGCTCTCCAACCTCTTCTTCGACGACGGTTTCATCAAGGTGGTCGGCAAGGGCAACAAAGAACGGCTGATTCCCATCGGAAAAACGGCCATAAATGCTGTAAACCAATACGTTGAAGGCAAACGTAAACTACTGAAAATCAAGAAGGGCGAGGAAGATTATGTCTTCCTAAACCGCAGAGGCGCGCATCTCACCCGCGAAATGGTCTTCATGCTCGTGAAGAAGTGGGTAGCAGCGGCGGGCATCGACAAGACAGTGAGTCCGCACACATTCCGGCACTCTTTTGCCACGCACCTCATCGAGGGCGGTGCCGACCTCCGCGCCGTGCAGGAGATGCTCGGACATGAAAGTATCACGACTACGGAAATCTACACGCATCTGGACCAGGATTACCTGCGGACGAATATCGCGCTGTTCCATCCGAGGTATTGATATAGAACCTATTTAGTTTCTATGTCGTCAGCAATACGCATAATCTTCTCTGCAGGAATACTCATTTTCCATTCGGGCTAACCCTAATTATTATTCATGAGCTCGTTTGATTGGGCATCAAACCTGATGATTTGTTTTCGCTTCTGCGCCGTAGCTTTTTGTTTTTTCATAATCACAGTTTTTTCATTTAATACATCGTGGCAAATATATAACAAAATCCATTCTTTTTAATGGTTTTTGCAAAATTCTTCCAAGTTTGATTTTCAATGTTTTAGAAAAATTTATTAACAATTCCAATCTGAATAGTTAAGTTTTTAATGAATGTTTTGCGGGATTTTTTTGTTTTCTTGAAATTGTTTAACTTTCAAACAGGCGAAAATCCCGCTACAACTACATCCACAACCTCGCTTCGACACCTATATCGCACACGTGGATATAAAGACGGGTGTTATTAATGTGAAGTTTGTGTTGTTGCGGGAATTCGTATCTTTGCTGCGTCAAAATAACATTGTAAAGTTATGAATAACAAAAACCATATTATCACCTTGTGTTTTGCCGTCGCAATACTGCTGGCAGGCTGTGGGGTACTGTACGATTTCAAACCCATAAAGCAGTTTGATCAGAAAGAATATGACAAGATGATTACTTTCGTCATAGACCGGGATTTCAAAATCAACCCTATAGTCAGTGAGTACGAGCAGTTTGACGCTTATCGGACGTGCATCCAGGACAGTTTATGGCAACATCAGACTGCTGTCCAGCCGGTTCAAATCCTCTATTTCAAAAAAGATTCGCTTCTCTCCTATCACATTAATTGCACGGCAAAGGGCGGACTCTCCAACCTGAACTGGAATACGGATCAACGGTTTGAAACATTCCCGCCGGCGACGGCTGTCCCCATCACTCCGCAAATGCAGAATCTATCGAAAATCAGAGACATTTACGGGATCAACGATGACTCCGAGTACCTGATTGTAGTGTTTTGGACCAATATGCTTCCGAAAATCTCAAAATCGGCCATTGAAACAGTCAAGACCAATTTGCGCGAAAACGGGGCCGTCAACAAAGCGGGCCTCGTGTTGGTCAACACGGACAAATTTTACGTGACACCGTAATGAACCCCGTCACAAAACTTTTCGCCCTATTCTGCGCACTGGCGCTCCTGCTCCCCGCGTGCGTCACCGTGCGTGACATCGACGGGAACCGCTACCGCACGCTGAAAATCAACGGGATGCGATAATATACGGAAATTCAATTTTTTTGAGATTTAGGGTGTAGTTTTTCACCCCCCTTTGTAGTCAAAAGGAAAACAATGTCTGACAGATGAAGCAGAAAAAAGACAAAGAACAGAAAGAGCGCGACTTCGAGCGGTTAGTGCAGGAGCATCGGCAGACCATCTACTCTGTGTGCTACCTCTTTGCCAACGACCGCCAGGAAGCGGACGACCTCGCCCAAGAGGTGCTGATACGCCTCTGGCAGGGCATTGACAGTTTCGAAGGGCGCAGCTCAGCCAAAACGTGGGTCTATCGCGTGGCGCTGAACACCTGCGTGACCTTCGACAAACGCAACCGCCGCCGTCCCGACTGCGTGCCGTTGGAAATGGATATCGACCTTTTCGCCGCCGAGGAGGCCTGTCCCGCCGCCAGCCGCCTCCACAAGCGCATCGCACGACTGCATCCTTTCGATCGCGCACTGATTCTGCTTTGGCTCGAAGACCTGCCCTACGACGAGATCGCCGCCATCCTCGGCATCACCGTCGATAACGTTAGCGTGCGCTTGGTGCGCATACGCGAGAAACTCAAATCATTCACCGACTAAACCTCAAAACAGATATGGAACAGTACGAAGACATCAAAAGCGAACTGCAGCAGGAACTGCACGACCTGCAGCAGAATGTGAAGCAGCACAGCACTTTCAACAATAATGCATGGCGGGAGACGGTGAAACAGTCCAGCAATGAACTCTACTGGCAAAACGCTTTTCTCGCAGGAGCGACAATAGTCATCATGATTGCCGCAACCATCGCTTTCGCCCTCATCAAGTGGCCTTGGTGGCTCATACTCTTGTTCGATCTTTACTTTGGTTGGATAGCGGTTGACAGCCTTTTCGCCATAATCGGCCTCCGGAAGGCCAACGTGCAGAGCCGCGAAGGTCTCCTCTCGCTACGGGAAAGTTTAACCACTTATTCGAAGCGCAAACGCACCATCATCCGAATTGTCGGTATCGTTCTGTTTTTGGTGCTTGAAGCTTGCCTCTTCTTTTACGACCGCAGTGCCTTCTTCTCCATGATTATTTGGGGTGGCTTCTTTGAGGGTTCCTTTGGGCGCAAAAGAACCCGGGAGGTGACGAAACGCTACGACGAGTTGAGCGAGGAGATCGACGAGCTGCTGAACGAATCCCAACCCTCTTAAGTCCCAAGTCTTAAGTCTAAGGAAATGTTGCAATTATTTTAACACAAACGTTTATGAAGAAAGTATTTTTGTTTATGATGGCGATGATCTGTGCGTTGACCGTTTTCGCGCAGAAGGGTGACCTGAACCTGAATGATCCCATCAAAGCCGACCCCAACGTGACCATCGGCAAGCTGGACAACGGTCTGACCTATTATATCCGCAAGAACACCTACCCGAAGAATCGTGTGGAGTTCCGTCTCGCGGTGAATGTCGGCTCCAACCAGGAGAACGATAACCAGCAGGGCTTGGCGCACTTTACCGAGCACATGGCCTTCAACGGCATCGAGGGTTTCCCTGGCAACACTATGGTTGACCAGCTCCGCAGCAAGGGCGTGGTGTTTGGCGCCGACCTCAACGCCAATACCTACTTCGACGAGACGGTCTATATGATCCCCATGCCGACGGACGACCCCACCAACATTGACCTCGGCCTCAAAATCATGAGAGGCTGGGCTGCCGGTCTGCTCTTCGACAACAAAGAAATTGACGAGGAGCGCGGTGTCATTATCGAGGAACACCGCCTCGGTCTCGGTGCCGTGGACCGTATGCGCAAGGAGTATTGGCCGATCCTGATGCAAGGTTCCCGCTACGCCGACCGTATGCCCATCGGTAAGCTTGACATTCTGCAAACCTTTGACTACCAAGTCATCAAGGACTTTTACAACGATTGGTATCGTCCAGACCTACAGGCGGTGATTGTGGTAGGTGATATCAACGTGGCGGAAGTGGAAGGCAAAATCAAAGCTATGTTCGGCAACATCCCCGCCAAACAAAACCCCCGCAAGAAAGAGACCTACGGAATCGCCCCCAACAAGGAACCGCTCGTGGCCGTCTGCACTGACAAGGAAGCCACCGGCAACATGGTGATGGTCATCCGCAAGCACGAACACACTCCGATGAAGACCATCGGTGATTTCCGTGAACAACTTTGCATCGACCTCTATAACACCATGTTGGACACCCGCTTTACGGAAATGGCGCTGGACCCGAAGTGCCCGTTCATGGGTGCCAACGGCGGATATGGCAACTTTTACGGTAACACCGATGCTTACGCTTTGGAAGCCATAGCTAAGGAAAACCGCATTCCCGATGCGCTGCGCGCGCTCCTGCAAGAGGACTACCGCGTGCTGAAATACGGTTTCCTGCAGACCGAACTCGATCGTGCCAAAGAGGAACTCCTGGAACTCTACGACAAGGCGGCCAAGGAGGCTGACAAGACCGAATCTGCCAGTTTCGCCTCCGAATACGTCAACAACTTCCTGCATCAAGACCCCATCCCGGGTGCAAAACGTGAGAACAATTACGCCAAGAAGCTGATGGGAGATATTACCTTGGAGGAAATCAATGCATTGGCCAAGAATTGGGTGACGGAAGATAATATGGTGGCCGTTGTCACCGCCCCAGACAAAGAAGGCGTCACCGTTCCCGGCAAGGACGAGATCCTTTCTATATTGAAAGACAAGTCTTTAACTAATGTACAACCTTATGTGGATACCTATAAGGATCAGGAAATCCTTGAAAAGGAGACACTGAAGCCCGGCAAAATCACAAATGTGGAGACAATCGAGACCGTAGGTGCCGAGAAATGGACGCTCTCTAACGGCATCACTGTCTATCTGAAGAAAACCGACTATAAGAACGATGAGATTCTGTTTACCGCCATCAGCAAGGGCGGCAAAACGCTCTATCCCGTGAAAGATCTGGCTTCCGCTGATTTCGCTTGCGACATTATCAACCATGGCGGTATAGCCGGTCTGGATTACAACTCCCTGTCGAAGAAGATGAAGGGCAAAAACGTAAGCCTTTATCCTGAAATCAAACTGTTGTCAGAAGGTTTCAACGGTTCTTCTTCCCCGAAAGACCTGGAGCTCTTCTTCCAATATCTTAACGCTTTCTTCTCCAATCCGCGCATCGACACCAACGCTTTCGAATTGATGATGGACGAGAGCCGCGAGGGCATCAAGATGCTCCAAGCACAACCGATGTACCAGTTCTTGGGCCAGTTGATTGAAGCCGCTAACAATAATGACCCCTATATGAAACAGTTCTTCTCTTACGATGAGGAATATCTGAAACAGACTGACTTCGATCGCGCCGTGCAGATCTACAAGGAGCGTTTCGCCAATCCCGCTGACTTTACCTTCTTTTTCGTGGGCAACTACGATGAGACGGAGATGAAACAATTTGTGGAACTCTATCTCGGTTCCCTGAAGACCGAATCCGGTAAGAAAGAGAACTACAACCTCAACGTACTGAAACCGCGTCCCGACAAGGCCTCTACGCAAACCGTTTATGCCGGTACCGAGGAACAGGGCTGGATGGGCATGTTCATCACCAACCCCATCGACTGGAGCTACCGCAACGCCATCATCACCGATATGATCGGTGAGGCATTAGACATCCTGTTCGTCAAGATTGTGCGTGAAAAGATGGGCGATGTCTATTCCCCGACGGTAAGTATGAGCGCCGGCAAACTGCCTCGTCCTGAAATAACCCTGATGATTCTCTTAGGTTGCGACCCGGTGAAGACCGACAAATTGGCTACTGCCAGCCTCAAGATTCTTAACGACTTCAAGGCCAAGGGTCCGGACAATAAGACCATGGCCCTCATCAAGAAGCAGATGACCAGCACCCGTGCCAAGAACATCCAATCCAACAGCTTCTGGTTAGGCTATATCAGCGGCATGGTTATCCAAGATGAGCCGATTATCGCGCCTTCCGAATACGACAACATCGTCAATTCGGTTACCAAGAAAGAGATGGTCGAATTCATGAAAAAGTACTTCCACCCCGAAATCTACACTCGTGTCGATATGCAGCCGACGACGATGCAGCAATAGGCTTTGGCTTTATAAATCCAGCCTGAATGAGAAATCCCAGAAGTTTGGTATTGCCATTTTTTGAGTTTGAGGTGTATCGCCACCTTCGTAGTCAAAAGGAAAACAATGTCTGAAAGATGAAGCAGAAAAAAGACAAAGAACAGAAAGAACTAGACTTTGAACAGCTGGTACAGGAACAGCGACAGACCATCTACTCGGTGTGCTACCTCTTCGCCGACGACCGACAGGAAGCAGACGACCTCGCTCAAGAGGTGCTGATACGCCTCTGGCAGGGCATCGAGGGCTTCGAAGGGCGCAGCTCTGCCAAAACATGGGTCTATCGCGTGGCGTTGAACACCTGCGTGACTCTCGACAAACGCAACCGCCGCCGTCCCGACTGCATGCCCTTGGAAATGGACATCGACCTCTTCGCCGCCGAGGAGGCCTGTCCCGCCGCCAGCCGTCTCCACAAGCGCATCGCACGGCTGCATCCCTTCGACCGCGCTCTGATTCTGCTTTGGCTCGAAGACCTGCCCTACGACGAGATTGCCGCTATCCTCGGCATCACCGTCGATAACGTCAGCGTGCGTCTGGTGCGCATACGCGAGAAACTCAAATCATTCACCGACTAAACCTCAAAACAGATATGGAACAGTACGAAGACATCAAAAGCGAATTGCAGCAGGAATTGCAAGACCTGCAGCAGAATGTGGAGCAGCACAGCACCTTCAACAGGGAAGTGTGGCAACGTGCGGTGAAACGATACAGTAAACAACTCTATCGGAAGAATTTGTTTGCCGCTATTTTTCTGGTGATTATGATAACCGCTTCTAACCTTATTCTCCAGTGGCCTTGGTGGCTTTTGCTCCCCGTTGACATCTTCCTGGCTTGGATTGTGTTGGACAGCCTTATTTCAACCAACGGTCTCCGAAAAGCCGATGTCCAAAGTCGCGAAGGGCTTCTCTCATTACGGGAAAGTATG
>JAFRUI010000037.1 GCA_017438945.1 Bacteroidales bacterium | reverse complement strand
GGTCTTTGATGAGCTCGGGTTTCAGGTAGTTGGGGTTGCTGCCCTCGCCGGTGGAGATTTTCACGGCCACGCGGCCCTTGGCTTCCACGCCCAGCGCTTTGTAGATTTTCACCAACGCCTCGGGACTGATGTCACGGGTCAGATAGACGGTCGCGGCCTCTTCAGAAGGCTGGGGTTGGTTGTTCTTGTTGTTCTGACCGCAGGAGGCGAGCACCAAAGCGGCGATGACGATAAAGGGGATGTTTCTCATTTTGATAGATTTCTATTTACAAATATGGATTTTCTTCTGCAAAAATACACAAATTTCGAATATACACGGACAAATGAAATGCTTTGTAGAGACGTGCCTCGGCGTGTCCCTACCCTTCCATCTCCGGGTACGGCACGGACAGCGGGAGGCCTTCCTGCGAGAGATAGAACATGTAGAGGACGGCGGGCACGGAGCCTCGGTTCTCGCCATGGTGGACGGTTCCGACCATCTCGACGACGGCTTCCCCCTCGTGTACGACCTTCGTTCTGCCGTCCTGGTCGATGATGGTCAGTTCGCCCTGCACCAGCACGCCGTAGTTCATCACGGGATGGTGATGCCAGTCCAGCTTCTCCCCGACGGGAAAGACGTATTACTTGACCACTAATTCGGGTCTGCCTTGCAGGTAATCAGGAAGTTCCGCACCATCCCAACTCTGCGAGGTACGGATAAGTTCGGTTTTTTGTGTGCTCATTTCACTTTTTGAATTCGTACGGCAAAAGTACTAGTTTTTCAATTTCTTTGGACAAAAAATATCAAATCACAACAAAATAAAAATGCAGACTTTCGGGCTATAACTCGATTTTTTGTTGAGATATAGCCCGAAAGTCTGCAAAAACAACTGTTGTGGATACGCATGCGAGACAACGAGAATCATCCACAAAAAAACGCGGAACAGAAAAAGTGGGGTGGTTTCAAAAAAGTTTGTACTTTTGCAAATCGAATTAATGACGGTAGAAACTTTAGCTTATGTCATCGACAATACTGGACAAAATAGAATACCTTGTGCTTTTGGTGGCAGGTTTCGCTACACGGAGTAACGTCTCCGAAGCCGAGGCCTACCGCTACCTCAGCCGCTACGGTGCCCTCGCAATGTGCGACAAGCACTATGGCATCATGCACACCTTGTCGCTTGATGAGAATATTCAAACCCTTCAAGCCTACTGCCAGAAGAAAGGGGGTACACTATGAGACTATACCATGGTTCCACCATTGATATCCAACATATTGACCTTACTCTTTCGAGACCTAACAAGGATTTTGGCCGTGCTTTTTATCTCTCTGACGACCGTCAGCAGGCCCTTGAGTTGGCACAGTTTCGTGCCGAGTTCGAAGAAACTGTCCCTGTTGTAAACGTCTATGATTTTGACGAGAGACTCTTCTCACAGTTCCGATATAAACGTTTTGAGGGCTACACGGAGGATTGGGCGCACTTTGTTTATGACCACCGCGCCGAGCCACAAGGTCTCACACTCCATGACTATGATATCGTTTACGGTCCCATTGCTAACGACCGTATCGGCGCACAAATCACCCGCTTCAAGCAAGGCTACATCACCTTCGACGAGTTCTTGCGCCGTATTCAATACATCAAAGGTATCACTTTCCAATATGCTTTCTGCACGCAGCAGGCAGTGGACAAACTTATCAAGTTATGAACGTCACCCAAGCAGAATTTCAAATTATGAAAGAGGAGATCGTGAAGGACATGATTGCCCGCCTTATGGAAGAGCGAGGACTCACGATGCAGCAGGCTTTCGATGCCGTTTACACCTCCCGCCTTTTCGAGAAACTTGGCGACCCCAACACCGGCCTTTTCTTCCAGTCGTCAGGCTATGTTTACAGTTTTCTGATGGACGAATTAAAGGCCAAGTTATTTGAACAATCAGGTGTCATCAAAGAGAATGTCGACTTTCATGTTTTTTTAAGAAACGAGCTTGTTGAGATTGCTTTGAAATGGCAAGCGAAATTTGGGGTTTCTCCATCTATCACAAGTACGGTCTCAGAATATGATGCGGCGATGTTAGTTGGGATGTCAGAAAAAGAATATTCTGAATATATGAAAGATAAAACGGCCGTTAATAAAGGATCGGATTTCGTTTTTAAGAATATTCGGTATCAGGTAAAGGGCAATCGACCAAGTGGCAAACCAGGCAGTATTGTAACAATGGTTCCAAAGGCAACGAATTATGAATGGGATAGATTAATTTGGATTCTATATGATAAAAACTATGTGATGCAAGAGGCATGGGAGTGGAATGTGGAGGAGTATAAATCAGCGTTTGATCGCATGAAAAGATTGTCCCCTAATGATTACAGAAAGGGGAAATGTCTATATAAAAAGCAGTAAAGAAACTGTCTATTTACAGATATAGCCTGAAAGCTTGCAATGCAGAATCTCAGATTTGCCTCCGAGAAAGTCGTTATTATTTTTTCGCCATAGGTTGAAAAGAGTTAAGATGGGGGTTGTGAAGATTATCGGATTCGCTGCCGCTACAGACACTTAGGCATTGGAGAGTGTCTGCTGAAAAACGAATGGTTACACGGAAGCCCTTATCCTGGAGGTACTCCAAATAAGATGAAGTACAGTCAGACAGATGGGCATAACCGGATTTGCCTGTACAGTATTCTTTTGTCTCTATGTTATATTTGAAACGTATCGAATCGCATATAGTGCCAAAAAGCAATAGCTCTTCGTGCAGGGTGTCATCACTGTATTCATAGATGGCAGAGGCATATTCTTTTTCCCATCGAAGAACGGTTGGACCACAAAGGAGAGGTATGTGATTGTTTCTACAAAAGTCCATTATTTGAGCCAACTGGTATTCTGCAATACCATAACGATCAAGAAATGCGCTGCTTTGGCCGGTCAAAGGGTATGCATCAATGGTGTCTGTGCGGTTCCGAAACCGCCAACGCTTGATTTTGTCGTAAGAGGCAAACCCTATTTCACCATTCGCAAACGATACAACCCATCCGCACGACAGGGGTGCGACATGAAAACTGATTGAATGGATGTTTTGCAAGGATATACCCGCAACCGTATCCATGTAGGTTGGCTCAGGATGGTCGTAGTCACAGTTGCTACGTGTGCCACACGCTGTCAACAGGCAGCAGGTGATGGTAATGATAAAAAGATATTCTTCAAGGTCTATTAATTTGAAGGATAACTTCTTCAAAAAAGATACTCTTCTGGTTTGTTTTTTTTCAGCTCCATAATCTTTCTCTCCTTTGAACTTACAAAAATACTTTTTTTCAATTGCGGATTGTTTTTCATCAGTCACGCTAACTTCCTAATTAACCCTCAAGTAGGGCCCCGTAACAGACCCCGTATCCTCCGCCATCGCCTTGGGCGTTCCCTCGAAGATGATGTCGCCGCCCATCGCGCCGCCGCCGGGACCGAGCTCGATGAGCCAGTCGCAGGACTTCAGCATCTCGATGTTGTGCTCGATGAGGAAGATGGTGTTGCCCGCCTCCACCATCGTGTCGAAGAGGTTCAGGATGCGGCGGATGTCGCCCGCGTGGAGACCGTCGGAGGGCTCGTCCATGATGAAGATCTTGCCCGCATCGCGCAGGTAGGAAGCCAGTTTGATGCGCTGCAACTCGCCGCCGGAGAGGGTGGAGAGTGACTGGTTCAGATGGAGATAGCCCAAGCCGACCTTGCGCAACGGCTCCAGTTTCTCGGCAATCACACTTCCGGAAAACAACTCGGCGGCTTTGTTGGCGGTGAGGTCCATCACCTCGGCGATGTTGAGGCCGTTCACCTTGTAGGAGAGCACTTCCGGCGAATAGCGCAATCCGCCGCAGGCCTCGCAGGTGGTCTCGATGGCATCCATGAAAGCCATGTCGTTGACGATGACACCCTTGCCCTGGCAGACGGGACAGCCGCCCTTGCCGTTGAAGGAGAAGAGATCGGCCTTGGTCTTGTTGGTCTTGGCGAAGAGCTTGCGGATGTCTTCGGCGACGTCCAAATAGGTGGCCGGGGTGCTGCGCAGACTGATGCCGATGCTCTTCTGGCTGATGTAGACGATGTCTTGATGGGATTGTAGGGATTGAACGGGTTGTTCGGGCGAATCATTATTCGCCCCTACGGGGTGCGGATAGGCGTTCCGGAAACATTCCATCAGCGAACTCTTGCCCGAGCCCGCCACGCCCGCGATGCCGCACATCACGCCCAACGGCAGCTTGACGGAAACATTCTTCAGGTTGTGCAGATGGGCGTTCTCCAACAGGAAGAAATCCTTGGGCGTGCGCACCTGCTCTTTGATGGCACTCGTCGCGCTGAGCATCGTACCCGTAAGCGTCTGACTGTGCATCAGTTCCTCGTATGTGCCTTCAAAGACGATTTCGCCGCCCTTCATACCGGCGCCGGGACCCATATCGACGATATGGTCGGCGATTTTGATGATTTCCTTGTGGTGCTCCACGAGGATGACCGTGTTGCCGTGGTTCTTGAGCTTCTGCACCGACTTCTGCATCAGCAGGATATCGTGGTTATGAAGCCCCACACTGGGCTCGTCGAGGATGTACATCACGTCGGATAGTGGTGAGTTGATGTATTTGGCGATCTTGCAACGCTGGGCCTCGCCGCCGGAGAGGGTGCCGATGGCGCGGTCAAGGGTGAGGTAGCCGAGTCCGATCTCCTCCAACGCCGCCAGCCGCTCGGTGGTCGCCCGCTTGATGTCCTCCGCCAGCGGATTGTCGATGTTTTCCATCCATTGGCGGCAGTCGCTGATGCTCATCGCCGTCACCTCTGCGATATTGAGTCCGCTCCCCTCGCCTTTGGGAGAGGGGCCGGGGGTGAGGTAAATCTTGCAGGAGCGTATCTTCTCGTTGAGGCGCGTGCCGCCGCAGTCGGGACAGGTGCCCATTGTCAGCATCGGGTTGAGCACGGCGGCGTGGAGCAGTCCCTCCTCCGAGTTGATGATGCTGCGGTACATGCGCGGGATGAGGCCTTCGTACTTAGCGGTCTTAGGCCAGTTAGACGGCGGGTTCTTCAGCTTGATCTGCGGCGAGTTGAGGAAGAGATCGAGCTCCTCGGGCGTGTAGTCCTTGATCTTCTTGTCGAGGTCGAAGAGGCCGCTGTGGGCGTAGCGTATCCAGCGCCAGCCACCCTTGCCGAAGGCGATGTAGTGGATGGTGTCCTCGTCGTTGAGCGACTTGTCGAAATCCACCAGCTTGTGGATGTCCAGCTCGCGGATCTCGCCCAGTCCGCCGCAGCGCGGACAGCTGCCCGAGGGGTGGTTGAACGAGAAGGCGTCGGAGTAGCCCACGAAGGGTTGCCCGATGCGCGAGAAGAGCAGACGCAGCAAGGCGTAGATGTCGGTGTAGGTGCCCACCGTGGAGCGCGAGTTGGAGGCCGGCTTGCGCTGTTCGATGACGATGGCGATGGGCAGGTTCTGGATGTCGCCCACGTGCGGCCGCCCGTACTTGGGCAGGTACTGCTGCGTGAAGGAGGGGAAGGTGTCGTTGAGCTCACGCCGCGACTTGGCCGCGATGGTGTCCAGCACCAGCGACGACTTGCCCGACCCTGACACGCCCGTCACCACGGTGATTTTCCCCTTGGGAATCCTGACGTTGACGTGCTTGAGGTTGTTCTCGGTTGCATCGCGGACGATGATGTGGGAGAAGTCGTGAGGATGTTCTATGTCTTTCATTCTGTTCAATTTCTTGCTGCTATAGATTTTGGCTCGGCAAAGATACACATTCTATTCCCGTTCGCAAAATGTCACGTGTACCGTGTCGCCAAAACTCTTGCCAATCTGTTTGCGGATGTCTTTCCGTATCCCGATGATATGGCAAGGCGTCCCCATTTTCACAATCTGGCCGTCGTATGGCACGCCGTCGAACGTGGCGTGGACGGACAGACGACCTTTGCCAAACATCGCCTTGATGTCGAACGGCACCTCCACGTAGGCGGCATCCATATTTTCGTTCTGCAGGATGATGGCGTCAAATCCCAAAAGTTCCGACATAGCTGTAAGAAGTTCGTTTTGCCCTGTTGTCGCTTATATGTTCTTTCCCATCTCAAACGCCTCCTGCAGCTTGGCGTTGCCAGCAATCTCGTTCGGACCGCCCACGCCGCCGCAGAAGATGTGGCCCTTCAGTGCGGACTTCTCGTAGCAGTCGATCCAGCCGGTGAGGCCACCCTCGGCACGCTTCGGCACGAACTCCTCGTTCTCGGCCGCGGTGGTCAGCAGATAGACCTCGCGGAACTTGTAATCCTTGGGGTACATCGCGTTCATGCGGTCGATGAGGGTCTTCATCTGGCCGCTCATCTCGTAGTAATAGATGGGCGTGGCCCAGCAGACCACATCGGCGTTCAAGACGTTCTCCATGATGGCCGGCACGTCGTCCTTGATGACACATGCGCCCGTCTTCTGACACGATAGGCAGCCGATGCAAAACTTGATTTCCTTGCCTCTCAGCGAGACAAACTCCACTTGATGCCCGGCGGCTTCCGCGCCCTTGGCAAACTGCTCCGCCATTGCGTGGCTGTTCGAGCCCGGACGGAGACTGGTTGAGATTACGATTACTTTTTTCATTGTATTATTTCGTGAAAATTGAATTAAATGTCCAAAATAGACTGAATCACTTGTTCATAATCGGAGTCGATCATATAGACCTTTTCTCCAACCGTCTTAAAACCATTAATATAGTGCTTGTTGTCATTCTTTAAAGTGGCAACAGTGCAACTGTCTTCCAGCCGCTTTTCAATATCCAAGCTGTGTCCTTTTATTTCGGAAAAGTGTTGGTCAATGTATTCGTCTGTCAAGGCAAGACAAATGAAACGGATAG
>JAFRUI010000021.1 GCA_017438945.1 Bacteroidales bacterium | reverse complement strand
TTGGTGACAAGGCTTTGCGCATTGGAACAGACCGTAGTCGCCCTGCGTGTAGAACAACCGCTGTTTGTCAAATCCTGCTTTCTGGAACTGGTGATCAACATTGGTGGTGATGACGAAATAGTCCTTGTCTTTCAGCAGTTTGAGCAGGTTGTCATAGACGGGCTTCGGGGCGGGCACGTAGCGGTTGTAATAGATGTGGCGGCTCCAGTAGGCCCAATGTTCCTCCTCGGAGGGAAACGGATAGAAGCCCGCCGAGTACATATCGGTGAATCCGTATTTCCCGATGAAGTCGGCAAAGTGTTGCTCGAAGCGCTCGCCGGAATAGGTGAAGCCCGCCGAGGTGGAGAGGCCTGCGCCAGCACCCACGACGACAACGTCGGCGGATTGCAATGCTTTTCGTAGTTTCTCTATTTCCATAATCTCAAAAAAACGCTGCAAATATATACAAAATTCCGCCACTCAAATCAAAACTTGGGTCGCGGAATTAAGACAAAGGACGAAATGTCCGTTACATTGACGAAGTGCCTATCGGAAAATCACCTTCCGTGTCTGCTTCTGGCCGTGGGAGGTCATCCGCAGCATATAGATCCCGTTCGGCAGGTTGCCGCGTTCCAGCCTCAGCATCGATTCTCCCGCCGCCAGCCGCTGCGTTCTCAAAACACGCCCGCTAATATCCAGTAACTCCACCACCATCTCCACGTTGGCATTTTTCACTGACACTATCACATAGTCGTGCGCGGGATTGGGTGCGACGGAGAAATCCATTCCGTTGTACTCATTCACACCGGTCAACACTGTCAGGTTCAGCGTGATGATGCTGTCACAACCGTTGACCGTGGTCAGGTTTTGCGTGTAAGTGCCTGCCGCGCTTTCGTTGAAACCGTACTGTGTGTAGGTCTCCCCTGCCGTGATGCTGTCGTTGATGGTGACGTTGTACGTCGGGTTCACCGTCAGGGTCAGCGTGTAAACGGTGTCGTTGGATGTGTACGTGTAGCTGCCGGCTGTGGTGTAGTTGCCATCGCCGAAATCAAAGCTCTCGCCGTCGCAAATGCTCTCGTCCAGAACGACATAAACGGTATCGACCACCACCGTGGTGTCCTCCGGCGTGTAGAAATCCACTGTCACGTTGTCCATGAAAAGGTTGTATCCGTAGTCGGAGGTGGCCTTGAAAATCAGATACACCGCCTCATTCTGCACGGGGACGGTCACGGAAACGGTGTCCCAGCCGCTCAAAGAAGGGTCGTATCCGAAAACGGTGGTCAGAAGTGTCGCATTGGCCGTGTCTGCCGAGGTGTTGACATAAACCTCGATTTTGTCATTTGCCTGATAGATGTCCTGCTTGAAGTAGGCAAACGAGAGGGTCATGTCTTGCGGGATGGCCAGAGCGGGCGAGGTCATCGTGCCCCAGCTGCCCGACGGGAAGCTCCAACAGTCGTATTTCATCATCGCACTTCCGGAGTATGGCGCACAAGTCGGATTGCTGCCGGTGGCGACCACCTGCCAATCCTGTCCGGCCGAAGAGGCATCTAACGACCAGCAACCCAGTCCGTTTTCGAAACTGTCGGTCCACGGGAATTGCATGACCGTCTCGCAAGGCGTTGAAAAGGTGAAAACCTGCGAGGGCGCCGATTCGCCGCCGCCATCACAAAGGGTGACGATATAGTATTGATAAACAGTGTTATAAGGAAGATTATACAGCGTGTAATAGTTGTCCGTATAAACTTCAACGGAGTCGAACTGGGAATCAACGGAGGTCTTGTAGTAAACTCTGGCACCGTAGGCATTGTTCGTGTAAGTCCAAGAGATGGTGGCATCGAGATTGTCCACGCTGGCAGAAATCTGAACGGGCGGCGTGCAGTCGGGGGTCTCAAATACGGCTACGTTATCGATGAAGCAGCTCGGGAAAACATGGGTGGAGTTGGCCTTGCTGAACCAAAAAGCGACATGGCGGCCCGAGTCGGCGTAAGTGGCGAAGTTGATCTCCTTGGGCTCCCAGCCGCTGACACTGCCTTCGCGCCACACGGTATCCACCGGCACAAAGGTCAGCGTGTCGGACGGATCCGCCATCACCCCCACCACCATGCGCGTGATGTTCTGCTGGGCGGACTTGAACTGGAACGACATCGAGATGTTCTGCATGGACCAGACACTGTCCAAGGCGGGCAAAATGAGATACGACGAATATGAGTCCATCAGCATGAACATCACCGACTGGTTGGGATCGCTCATGCTGCCGCCGTTGATGACGGGATAATAGCTGCCGTAATATTGGTTGTATTCCTGCGAGATTTTGTTCCAGCAGGCAGGAATGGCCGAGAAGTCCCCTGGATATCCTTCGAAAGTTTCCATCATCGGGAGTGTCAACACGCAATTGGTGTCCGGGGAAACCGGCTCTCCGGAACTGAAAGTAAACACGATGTTCGGGCGGTCGTAATGGTTGCCGTGCGTGCCCTCTGGAATGGAATCCATCACCGTGGTGAAGGAAATCTGTGTCCCGTCCTGCACCCTGTTCCAACAGTTGTTGACCGTCCCGCTGTTGACGTAAATCTCTGTTTCACAGTCTCCCATGCCGGGAGAAGGGTCGCAGGCTTCGCCTTCCACCAAAACAATCAGATTGCCGCCGCCGTAGGGGAAAGGTTGCGAAAAGACAAACTCTTTCCAATAGTCATCCCACTGGATGTCGCAGCCGAGGGAGTCATACACCAGCGTGGCGGCGCTCACCATGGAGCCCCATGTCTGCGACAAATCGATGGCCGGATCGGAGGTCTCCAACAAGTAGATCTTGATCCGTTTGTCACCGTCGTCTGTCGGATAAACTCCGAACGAGAGGTGGTAGGAAAGCGATTCGATGTTGCCGGCCGAATGGTTGATTTCGTTGCCGAGATACAGCGCGGCTGACAAGTGGTAGCCGTATGCGCCCGGCATTGCCGAATGAATAGAAGTCGTTGTGCCACCGCCGATGGTGTCGGAAGTGGTCGTCTGAGCGCGAAGCGCGAAGAAAGACAGCACAAAAGCCGTCAAAATCAGGATTTTCTGAATGGATAATGTTTTTGCCATATTTTCTTATAATAGTGTAATTTTATTTTTTGTGCGGCAAAAATACTATTTGTCCAACCGTTCAAACTCCCCTGTTTATGGGAGTTTTGACGAAGGACTACTTATTTTTGGCTATGGCTGGAATCCCTTGTTCAGGACGATGTTGCTGTGTTTCTTCATCCACCTTTGACAATGGCTTAATACAAATCAAGAAAAGATAGTGTACTTTGATGAATCCCTTTCCTGAAAATAGCCACTTATTGGGATATTTCCACGCTCAGGAAATCGGATTTTTGCCATCGGAAATATCAAATGGACAGATTATGAAACCGAATTACAAAAACTGGATTCCGAAAGGTATGATTTTAGGAACTTTGGGCGGGGCCGTGGCCAGCCTTGTTTTGTTCCTCGTCTTTGGCGTGAGCGGCCTGCTTGTCGCCGGCACTTTGAAGACCATCCTGAAAATAGTCTTCCTCGTGCTCGCCATCGCATTGACATTGATTGTATTGTGGATGTGGCTGTTGCACAGGGCTTTCTCATACGACGGGAAACGACAGATGTCGAAACAGATCATCGAAGGTCTTTCGCAGTATGTCATCCTTCCCGAGGGCGGCAAAGGTCTCGATGTGGGTTGCGGCAGTGGTGCGTTGACTATTGCCGTCGCCAAGCGCAATCCGCAAGCTAAAATGGTCGGCATCGACCGATGGGGCGCGGAATACGCCTCCTACAATCAGACGCTTTGCGAAGAAAACGCAAAGATCGAAGGGGTGGACGACCGCACTTCTTTCGCCAAAGGCAATGCGCTGAAACTGGATTTCCCGGACGAGACTTTCGACGCGGTGACCAGCAACTATGTCTATCACAACATCCCCAGCCGCGACCGGCAGGCCATTTTGTTGGAAACACTGCGCGTGCTGAAGAAAGGCGGCACCTTCGCTATCCACGATGTCTTCTCGCGTATGATGTACGGCGATATGCGTGCCTTTGTGCAACGATTGAAAGAGATGGGCTATGATGAGGTGGAACTTATTGACACCACTCACGGCATGTTCATGTCCCCGTGGGAGGCCAAATGGATGACCTTGATCGGGTCGGCCATTTTAAAAGGGAAAAAATAAATACACAAATTATGGGACTTTTAAGCAAATTTTTCAGCAATGCCAGAAAGCCGGAGGGCTTTTTAGGCAAAATAATGGTCAACGGAATGAATGGAGGCGGTCACGCTGCGATGGCGAATTGGGCGTTGGCAATGGTGACGATTGACCGCGATGACCACATTCTCGACATCGGGTGCGGCGGTGGCGCGAATATCGCCCGGTTGCTGCAACGCACCCTGCGGGGAATCGTCACGGGTATCGATTTTTCGCCAGTGTCCGTACAGAAATCAACGAAAGTGAACGTTAAAGCCATTCGGGAAGGCCGTTGCAGGGTCTTGGAAGGCAATGTCGCCAACCTCCCGTTCGCCGAAGGCTCGTTCGATATGGTGACCGCCTTCGAGACCATCTACTTCTGGCCCGACATCGAGCACTGCTTCAACGAGGTGAAAAAGGTGCTGAAACCCGGCGGTCAATTCGTCATTGTCAACGAATCAGACGGCAGTGGCGAAATGGATGCCAAATGGGAGAGTATGATCGAGGGAATGCACACTTACAAGCCGGAAGAAATCAGGCACCATCTGACGAATGTCGGTTTCCGCGACATCAACATCACGGTAAACGAAGAAAAGCGGTGGCTGTGCGCGACGGCGGGGAAATGATCAACCGTTTCGCCCCACCGCCCTCACTGCCCCAAAACAGTGAATATTAACCACGCGGTTGCTGTCGATTTCAGCGATGTTTTCTTCCCATTGGTCCTTGCCTTTGGTCAATGTGCCGAGGTTTTTGTATAGTTCGGATTCGGTCATGCTCTACTACAAAAAGCCGAAAGGTGGCGTCTTGTCGGTTTTTCAAATAATCTTTCCTTCCCACAATTCTTTGAAAAAGTCCGTCACATAATACAAATCGACATCCCCGCTCCGTCGGGTGACCCGGTCGCGCGAAACTAAAATCTGCCTGACGTTGGGGTGCTCCTTGGCAAATTCGGCAAGACCTTTCCTGTGACTTGCTTGAACCGAATCGGTCGATTTGATTTCGATGGCCACCCGCGCATCCCCGATGACAGCGTCCACCTCCAGATTGTCGTACGTATGCCAATACGCCAACTTTTCCTCGCTATCGCTGTAACCGAGATACGCCACAATCTCCTGCATCACAAGATGCTCGAAAGCATGACCGTATTCAGGAGTCTTTGGAGCGAGATGATGACGGCCGGTCAGATAATTGGCGATGCCCACGTCAAAGAAATAGAATCGCGAGGCTTTGGTCAGCTTCCGTTTGATGACTTTCGAGTAAGCGGGCACCTCGAATCCTAACAAGGTGTCACAAAGTATCTTGTAATAAGCTTTGACCGTATTGGCTGAAACGCCACAATCCGCTGCCACATTCTCATAATTGAGCATCTCACCGTCCGAAATGGCAGCCACCTCAAGAAAACGGACAAAGTCATCCACGTTTTGAACAACGGCTTCTTCGATGATTTCCTCCTTCAGGTAGAGTTCAATATAGGATTTAAGGCGGTTGCGGGCATTCGCGACCATATAGTGCCGTGGAATCATACCGTTTTGTACAGCTCTTTCGAGATCGTAATCCGGAATCTCCGCACTGACCAAAGGGAATAGCGTTTCTGGAATAGCCCGCCCGCCGAGATTGTTGGCACCGCTCTTTTTCAACTTTCGGGCACTGGAGCCGCTAAGAATAAAAAAAAGACCCCTGTTCACCATCAGCCAATGGACTTCATCCAACAAATCGGGTACTTTTTGGATTTCATCCACGATGACTAACGTCTCCGGCGGATAACGCAGCAACGATTCACGAAAAACTTCAGGGTGCTGACGGAATCGATTTCTCAACTCAGAGTTCAGGAGGTCGAAGTAAACAGCCTTCGGGAATCGCTCTTTCAACAGCGTCGATTTGCCCACCTGACGACCACCGAACAAGAACATGGCCTCGTCCAAACGGTTCTCAATATCAAATATTCTATGGTACATAACGAACAAAATTTCCGCAACGTCATTGCGGATTTTTCAAGAATATCCGCAACGACGCTGCAAAAATACAATAAATATTGATTATGCAATAGTTGCCCGAAAAAATATTTTCACGTCAGGTTTGAGCACTTCGTTTCGGTGCCACACATAATCCGGCATTGTCGCATTTCAGCCATCGTCATTCCATTAACGACAACCTCCACCCATTGTCCCCGTGGTAGATCATCTGGCGGGTCATGCCGCCGTCGATGCAGATGTTCTCGCCGGTGATGAAGCCGGCCTTGTCGGAGCAGAGATACAGCACCATGTTGGCGATGTCCAAAGGGTTCCCTACCCTACCTGCCGGTTGCTGCACGGCATCGGGACCTTCATAGACGGTGTATTGGGTGTCGATCCATCCCGGGGAGATGGAGTTGACGCGCACCTTCCCCGCCAGGCTGACCGCCAGCGCGTGGGTCAGCGCGGCGATGCCACCCTTGGCGGCAGTGTAGCTCTCGGTTTGCGGCTGACTCATACGGTCGCGGGAGGAGGAGATATTGACGATGGCGGCACCCTCCGTAAAGTGCGGGGCAAAGAGCTTGGCAAGGTAGAATGGGGCTGTCACGCCCACATTCAGGGCATACTGGAACTCCTCGTAGCTGCACTCCGCAAGCCCCTTCATCAGCGGCAGGGCATTGTTGACGAGGTAATCCACGTGACCGTGCTTCGCAATCACCTCTTTGGCGAACCGTTCCAGCACATCCTTGTTAGCAAGGTCGCCAACGAAATAGTCGCCCGGTTGCTTGTCAATGACACAAACGTTGGCCCCGGCTTTCCGGAACTCCTCGGCGATGCATCGTCCGATGCCCTGCGCGCCGCCCATGACGACGGCAATTTTGTTGTTGAAATCCATAATGGTCAGATTTTTATTGTTTTATTCTAGTTCATCAGCGAACGTACAACTTCTTTCGTGCGAGAGGGTTGCAGAAAGCCGGCACATCTCCCGCAACGATGTAGTCCGGGATGGTTCTCAAGGTTGGCCGTGTCCTATCGTCATGGTGACGTTTTGCTTTTCAACTTCTCCTTCGGCAGACAATATCTCTGCACCTTGAACCGCGTTGCCTGTGACAGTCAATTTATATTCAATATGTGAGCCTGCTTGACTCACTCCATCCACTGTGATGTTGTCACCCTGCCAAGTACCTTCCACATTGATAGGCACGCAATAGTCACATCGCGTGACGACACCCGTCACATCGTTGCCGTTCTTATCAAGCACCATGCTGGCTTTGTCTTCACCAATGGTGCCCGTCAGACGGTAGCTTTTGGGATGACTTGCCGTCGGGTCCGTTTCTTTCGGTGCCATCACTTCCGTTGAATCCGCAACGGCTGCGCCAGCACTTTCTGCCTGCGTTTGCCTGCCACGACATGCTGAAAGCATTATCAAGGCAAAGATTATCAAAATACTTTTTCTCATATTCCTATCTTCTTTTGAGACGGCAAAGGTAAAAAAAATCAGCAAGCCCGAAACCTCTCTTTCGGAGTTGCGGAATGCGCTTGCAAAACCATGTGAATACCTGCCACTTACAACCCAATCGTAAAAAATTCATTTTCAATGTAACGAAATCGGCTTTTTTTGCGACACAATAAGGTGTAAAGGGAAATGTGTGTCAAATCCAGTGAACTATCATCAAAAGTATTAAATATGAAACATCTAAGCATTAAAAACATCACCGTCCTTACCCTCGTCACCATCCTGATGGCAGCCTGCGGCAAAGACAACATAAACAAAGATGCTCTTGTCGGCCAATGGGTCAACACGGCGCAAACGTTCGAAATAACCATCGCAGGACAGGAGTACATCCCAGAAGGATGTATCTGTATGGAGTTCACAAACAACAAGGTGTGGATACTCGACTCACGGACGGACTGTCTCCCAGCGTGGCATAGTTATACTCTCTCGAAAGAATCCGGCAAATGGTTGCTGGAGATTCAAGGAGGTTGCTATAATGGAAGGGTATTTGTAGTGGAAAAACTCACCAACGACGAGCTGGTGCTGGCACCGTTCTCCAGTGGAGTCGACTGGGACTTCCGCTACATCATGAAACGGGACGAGTCATCGATCTGGCCCAATTAGCCGTTTATTGCAACCTCCAACCGTTCTCCCCGTGGTAGATCATCTGGCGGGTCATTCCTCCGTCGATGCAGATGTTCTCGCCGATAATCCCTGTTTTTCGCAATGATTTGAGCCGATTCTCAGCGGAGGTTCTTCATTCGCGCCAACATCTCTACAAGTTGGGGTGCCGGGCAAAAAATCATCTATCGGAAATCCGCGCAGATCCGCGCGATCCGTGGAGATTCCCCCGCAAAATAGCCATTTATAGGGATTCCTATTTGACAGAAAATGTGCATTTTTGCAGCGTGAAAGATTAATGTTATGAATGCCATAATCATCGGAATACTGCTGCCGTTGCTCGGCACGATGCTGGGCTCGGCTTTCGTCTTCTTCATGAAGAAGGAGATCCCCGACAGGATGCAGAAGACGCTGCTGGGGTTCGCCAGCGGGGTGATGGTGGCCGCCAGCGTGTGGTCGCTGCTGATACCGTCGATCGAGATGGTTGCTCCCCTTGAAGGGGAGCTGTCCGCAGGATTGAGGGGTGTGCTGCCGGCCGCCATAGGCTTCCTGGCCGGTATCGCGTTCCTGCTGCTGATTGACGAACTGACACCGCACCTGCACAACGGCGCCCTGAAAGCCGAGGGACCGAAATCAAAACTCTCGCGCACGGCAATGTTGGCATTGGCCGTCACTATCCACAACCTGCCCGAGGGCATGGCCGTGGGTGTGGTCTTCGCCGGCGAAGCACAGGGGCTGACCCTCAGCGCCGCCCTTGCGGTGAGCATTGGCATCGCCATACAGAACATCCCCGAGGGCGCTATCATCTCGATGCCCATGCACGCGGAGGGCAACTCCCGTATGAAGTCGTTCCTCATCGGCACCCTGAGCGGCGTGGTGGAACCCATCGGAGCCGTGGCCATTCTGTTGCTGGCAGGTGTGCTCGGCGTGGCACTTCCCTACCTGCTTGCTTTCGCCGCCGGTGCCATGACGTATGTGGTCGTGGAGGAACTCATCCCCGAGACCGCTCAAGGCGCCCATACCAACCTCTCCACGATCGGCTTTGCCATCGGTTTCGTCCTGATGATGGTGATGGACGTGGTGCTGGGATAGTCCGGATATTGAACCTCAATAGTTTCATATCCTGACATTTACTCCAAGATATACACTTCTCGGCTGTTTCGGACCATAGATGTAACCTGCGTCGCGGAGGACACCGTAGTCCAGATCGGGTTGGTAGGCGTTGGTGATGTTCTGCACGCCTGCGGTCAAACGAAGCACGACTTCGTTGTAGTCCACTTCAGACGGGCGTTGTATCATAGGATTTTCAGCTTTCCGCTGGATCTTGAAATGGAAGTCGTAGGAAACCTGCGCGTTGAGGACGAAAAACGACTGCGTCTTCATCAATACGGGCGGTTCGGTCTCGTGGGGTACCAGCATCGGGCCGGTGAAATTGCCCGTGACGTTCAGGGTCAGGTGCCGCCAGGGGTTACTCTCCAGAATCAGATAGCCATAGACATTCGGTGTTCTGAGCATCCGAATTTCAGGGGCGGCGTCCTCGCTCCATTCCACCGGTTCAGTGTAGCGGTTCACCTGCCAGGTGGCACCAAGCTGACCGGAAATCCAACGGTTCCAGCTCACCTTCAGCGCACCATGAACGCCCGCCACATAACCGCGACCGGCGTTGTAACGTTCGGACATCTCATTCCCTGCGGTATCCTCATACCGCCTTTCCGCGAAGATGTCCTTCAGGTAGGTGTAGAAGCCCTCACCCGCCAAATCCACATCCACGCCACCCTTGTAAAGACAATAGTCGGCTGAGAGAGACACACTGTGCGAACGTTCCTCCTTGAGATCCGGCGCGAGGGTACTGATGATGCGTTCGCCACCCGCCAGGGAGACGTGCAGGTCTTCATCGTAGGTTTGCGGAGCGCGGAATCCAGTGGCGTAACTCACTCGCAATGAAAGTCTTCGAATCGGGTTATAACGGATATTCACCCTCGGGGAGAAAATCGGACGACGGATGAGCGAGTGCTTGTCCATGCGCACTCCGGCCAGCAGCGACCAGTGCTCGTTTCGCCACTCGTTCTGCGCATAAACACTGCCGATATGCACGTCTTGGTGCAGATACTGTGCGTAACCTGGAATCGAGTCGGTCAGGTGGTCGAAATTGTATTCCGCGCCCACGGTCAGGGAGGCGGGCATAAACCACAGTTTGTCAAAGTGATAACGCCAAAGAGCCCCGGTGGCGAGGGTGAAATTGGTGGTGTAGCCGTAGGCCTTCAATGCGTCAATGCGCTCTTCAGGCGTGCCCTCGCCAATGCCGCCGTAGTAGCTGTTGCGGCGGATGTGCTGCAGGGCGGTGTAGGCCTCCACGTGTTGGTGCCCGAAGTCGATATGGTAGTCAAGGTGCCCGCTGTGGATAAGATGCCCCGCACCCTCGGAAATGTTTGACTCATGGGGCTGCAGACCGAGATTGTTGCCGCCCCGGTGCTCGTCATTGACGATATTGTAACGGACACTCAGTTTCGACAGTCTCGTGGGCCGTACAAAGGCGTTCACCCCGACAGAGAGGTTTCGCAGCTTCGGAAGGTCGCTGTAACTGTCGCCGTTACGGTCGTATGGGTCGCGGTGACGATCCTGTGCAAAAAGGTAAATGCCCGCGTTGCGGTTTCGGGTGACCGCGGAGGCATACGCGTGCGTGGTGTTGTCGAAGGTGCGCGTAAAGTCGTAATTGCTAAACGTGTGCCCGAAGCCGCCGCCGTTCTCCGTGGCCTCCTTGGTGATGATGTTGATGACACCCGCCACCGCCGATGCGCCGAAGAGGGCACTGCCGCCGCCGCGCATCACCTCGATGCGGTCAATCATCTCCGATGGAATCTGCTCAAGACCGTAAACGCCGTTCAACGAGGAGAATATCGGCTTCGAGTCAATGAGGATTTGCGAATAGTGACCGTCCAGACCGTTGATGCGCACCTGCGTGAAACCGCAGTTCTGGCAGTTGTCCTCCACACGCAACCCCGGCATAAAGTCGAGGGTCTGCGCCAAACAGACGGCGTTGGTGGCGAACATTGTGCGCGGTGTGACAATGTCGATCAGCGCCGGTGCCTCCCGCCGGAGAGTTTGTTCTCGGTTTGAAGATATGGTGATTTCGTCCACGTGCAGCGTGTCGTGCTCGTGGTCATGGTGCGGTAAATCCTGGGCCCCCGCACCAAAGGCCAGCACCCCGAACAGAAGTGTCAGGGCGTAGTTTATACGTCTTTTCATTATTTGTTTGCTTGTTTGTTAGTGAACAGTGATCAGTGAATTGTGATCAGTGAATTGTGATTAGTGATTAGAGTACGGCAAGTACAACGCTGCCGCAAACTACTAACGGCTAACTTCTAACTACTAACTGGGCTGGCGGTGCCCGTAACAAGCTCACTCCCTTGACGGAAAGAATTTCGCAGGGGGTGGAAACAAAATGATGAAGGAATAGAGTGACCGCTCCACTGGAGAGGTTTTGGCTCTCCGAAAGAACAACTTTCGAGATGGTAAAATGGCAAATGGCGCAATCCCTATCATCATCCTCATCGACAGATTGCAGGATGGTATGTGCGAGCGTGTGGTGCGACATTGCAATGCCATCTAACGGACAGACAATGTCCTCCACAGCCTTCCAGTGGTGGTGGTGAAAGGCCTTGGTGCCGGTCATACCGCAGAACGCGAGCAGCAGCACCCACGCGGTTATCTGTCTAAGTCGTGCGCTCATTGCGGCGGCAAAAGTACAAAAAAACCAACATTGTCGTCCGACTGAATGTTTTTCCCGCAAAAATAACCATTTATAGGGATTCCCATCTGGCAGAAAATGTGCATTTTTGCGGCGTGAAAGAGTAAGGATATGAAAAAAACAGCCGTATTACTCCTATTACTGACATTTGCCGTCGGCCTCAAAGCGCAGAAAAAACAACTGTTTGACGGGGGGATGATGGTCCACACGGGTTACCTCATCGACAATATCCCGGCACTGGATTACAAAGCCAGTGGGATGTCTTTCGGGCTTGGCGGTGTGCTGCGCTTCCACATTGGCAATCGCGTGCGTTTAGGTGGCGAAGGCTATGTCTCCACGCTCCACCAGAAGCGCAACGGCAGCTATGTCCGCATGGGCTGGGGCGGCGTGGTGGCCGATTTCTACTGGCCGGTAAAACGGTGGAGTCCGTATGCCGGAGTGTGCATAGGGGGCGGCAAAGCATCAACACTGCTCGTTCTCGATGGTTCCGATAGCGACTGGGAGTCCGAGAGGAACGCGGTGGTACACAATGAGCACTTTTTCTTCGTCAACCCATACCTCGGAGTGGAGTTCGCGCTCACTGAAGCGGTCCACCTTGCGCTCAAGGCCGACCACCTCTTCCCCTTCAAGGGCGAAGCCGTGCCCAAAGGAGTGCGCGTTTACTTCGGATTCGTGTTTGCACATTAGCGGTAATCAGGATTGGGGGGCCTGCCGCTGTATTTCCACCTTCCTATTTCACCCCTTTGAACTCGAAGCCCGCCTGTTCCACGGCTTTGCGGATGTCGTTCTCGCTTGCGGTGCCCATGACCACAAGCGTGTTGGCGGCCGGGGTGGCCTCGCAGGTCTCAACGCCTTTCAACTTTTGCCCACCGACTGCTCGACGGCGGCCTTGCAGTGGTTGCAGTGCATACCCTCGACGGTATAAACCACCGTCCCGGCTTCGGTTTCCTGTTTCTTGAATTTGTCAAAGAATTTCATACCCAGTGCCCTTTTCGAGGCACCCTCGTTCTTGAGCCCGACCGTCGTGGGTATAACCCCGCACGAGCAGAGCGGCAGCGGGATGCCCAGCAATGCCGCCCATAGCACTGAAAGCATGTTGTCGCGCGACAGATACTTGGCATAAAACCGCTTCGGCACGAACACATGCAGGACTCCGGCGATGAGGAATCCTAACAGCAGATAGGGGCTCATGGCGTTGAGCACAGACAGAAACGATAGCAAAAAATTACCGATGGTCATATCACTTCATTGCTTAGCTGCAAAATTCCGCACCCAAGCTTTTCGCCCTCCAAGGCACAATGGAAATAGAACGTCCTCTCATCTGTCCGCGCCAACGACAGGGGTAATCCGTAGGGTGTTCCATCGGGACGGATGAAACTGACTGTCACGTATGGAGCCTTGTCCAACACCTCCAATGCAAAGGTGGCATCCATTTGGCGGCTTGATTTTCTCATATAATTATACTGTTTTCTCTATAGGAATAGCATTTCATTAAAACCTTGCCAGCATCATCCGTGAAACCGGAGATGCTGGACGTAGGTTTACAGATCAAAGACGGGAAAGGTTACAAGAAACCTTAGATACCGAACAACTTCATGTCCTCTTCTACCGTGCTGATTCCGCCTATACCGAAGTTCTCGACGAGCACATTGGCCACATTGGGCGAGAGGAATGCGGGTAAGGTCGGGCCAAGGTGGATGTTCTTCACACCAAGGCTCAGCAGGGCCAGCAGCACAATGACGGCCTTCTGCTCGTACCACGCGATGTTATAGGCGATGGGCAGTTGGTTCACATCGTCCAAACCGAACACTTCCTTGAGTTTCAATGCGATAAGAGCTAAAGAATAGCTGTCGTTGCACTGGCCGGCGTCCAACACGCGCGGGATGCCACCGATGTCGCCTAAGGCGAGCTTGTTGTATTTGTATTTGGCACAACCCGCCGTCAGGATGACGCAATCCTTGGGCAGCGCTTTAGCAAACTCGGTGTAGTATTCGCGGCTCTTCATGCGACCGTCGCAGCCCGCCATCACCACGAACTTGCGGATGGCACCGCTCTTCACGGCCTCCACCACCTTGTCGGCGAGGGCAAACACCTGCTCGTGCGCGAAACCGCCCACAATCTTGCCCGTCTCAATCTCCTTCGGGGCCTGACAGGTCTTGGCTAATGTGATGATTTCGCTGAAGTCTTTCTTGCCGTTGGCATCGGCGGGGATGTGCTTCCAACCCGGGAATCCCGTGCTGTTGGTGGTGAACACGCGGTCTTTGTAGGTGGCGCTGCCGGTTGGCGGCACGATGCAGTTGGTAGTGAACAAAATAGGACCGTTGAAGGCTTCAAACTCCTCGCGTTGCTTCCACCAAGCATTGCCGTAGTTGCCCTTCAGGTGGGCGTATTGTTTAAGTTTGGGATAGTAGTGTGCAGGGAGCATCTCGCTGTGGGTATAGATGTCGATGCCCGCGTCCTTGCTCTGCTCCAGCAGTTGCTCGATGTCGTTCAGATCGTGTCCGCTGATGAGGATACCCGGACGGTTGCCCACTCCGATGTTCACTTCTGTGATTTCGGGGTTGCCGAAAGCGGTGGTGTTGGCTTTGTCGAGCAGGGCCATTGCCTTCACGCCCCATTCGCCGGTCTTCAGCGCAAGGGCGGTGAGCTCGTTGGCATCGTTGCAGGTGACAAGCTGTCCGAGGGTTTGCAGGATAAACTCGTTGATATCGCTATCAACCTGACCAAGGCGGGCGGCATGCTCCAAATAGGCGGCCATACCTTTGAGACCGTACATGGTGAGTTCTTTCAGCGAGCGGATATCCTTGTTGCTTTCAGCGAGGATGCCCACGGTTTGCGCTTTCTCATCGTATTGTTCGCGAGTGCCGTTCCATTCCAAAACATCAAGTTTAGGCAGCTCAATACCTTGCTTGTTGGTCACGCGGTCTTTGAACATATCGCGCAACTCCAATCCCTTGTCAATGCGGGCGTAGATGCTCTCCACATCGAAGTTGGCGTTGGTGATAGTGCTGAACAGCGCATCGTTCACGAAGGCATGGATGCTCTTGCGGAAGTCGCAGTAGTCGTGTCCGCAGCCGTGTTGGTGATGGTTGGCGATGACACCTAATCCTTTAAGGACATAAATCAGCAGGTCTTGGGCGTGGGCCACTTGCGGGGTCTTTCCGCACACTCCTGAAATCTTGCAGCCGGCGCAACCGGCGGTTTCCTGACACTGGAAACAAAACATTTTCTCGTTCATCATTTGCTCCTTTCTTTATTTTGTGTGATTGGTTATTAGTTCGTTAATCCGACTGATGATGGTGTCGTCATCCATACCCGACCTCTTGCTCATCTCGGCGATGGTAGCCTTTCCCATCATTAGCTTGCCGACGGGTGAACTCAGCATCTTGAACTTTTCGTTCACTTTTACCATCTCTTCTTTCAGCCACGGATATTGGGCAATGAGATCCGACAATCTCGTCTCTGCTGTGATAGTACTCATAATTCTCAATTCTCAATTATTACATTACTTTTACTTCCGGGTGTTTTTCACCGAATTTCTCTTTCAGCACCTCGGCGATTTCCTCGCGGGTGTTGCCTTTCTTCTCCATTTGCTTGATGGTTTTGTAGGCTTGGAACAGTGCCGAAGGGCCAATCTCCGAGCTAAAGTAACCGATGCCCTGGTTCCAGGCAAACAGCTCGAACACATCGTCCAAAGCGGCGGAATCGAGGCCGTGGATGTAGGCTTTCACCAATTCGCGGGTGGCTTGGCGCATGCGGCCCGCCCCGACGGCGTTGGCCAGCGAGAGCAGCAGGCGCATTTCGTAAGGCAGGTAGCGGTGTTCGTCGTTCCAGGTCAGATCCCAGAAATTCACGGCGATG
>JAFRUI010000007.1 GCA_017438945.1 Bacteroidales bacterium | reverse complement strand
TTGCGACAGCGTAATGACCCTGACGCTTTCCGTGAACCCCGTCTTCAACACACCGATCACCGCTGAGATCTGCGAAGGCGGTAGCTACGACTTCTTCGGGCAGACACTCACCACCGCGGGTACATACACCCACACCCTGCAGAGCATTCACGGTTGCGACAGCGTCATCACTTTGACGTTGACGGTCAACCCTGTCTTCAACACGCCTCTCACCGCGGAGATCTGCGACGGCGGTAGCTACAACTTCTTCGGGCAAACACTCACTACAGCGGGAACATACACCCACACCCTGCAGAGCATTCACGGTTGCGACAGCGTCATCACCTTGACACTGTCCGTGAGTTCTGTTTTCAACACGTCCATCACCACCGAGATTTGCGATGGAAGCAGCTACAACTTCTTCGGGCAAACTCTTACCACCGCGGGTACATACACCCACACCCTGCAGAGCATTCACGGTTGCGACAGCGTAATTACCCTGACGCTTTCCGTGAACCCCGTCTTCAACACACCGATCACCGCTGAGATCTGCGACGGCGGTAGCTACGACTTCTTCGGACAGACACTCACCACAGCGGGTACATACACCCACACCCTGCAAAGCGTCCACGGTTGCGACAGCGTGATTTCGTTGACGCTGACGGTCAACCCCGTTTTCAACACACCAATTTCCGCTGAAATCTGCGACGGCGGCATCTACAACTTCTTCGGACAGACGCTCACCACGGCAGGAACGTACACCCACACCCTGCAAACCATCCACGGTTGCGACAGCGTCATTACCCTGACGCTTTCCGTGAACCCCGTCCTCAACACGCCCCTCTCCGCTGAAATCTGCGAAGGCGGCAGCTACAACTTCTTCGGGCAAACTCTTACCACAGCGGGAACTTATACGCACACGTTACAGTCCGTTCACGGATGTGACAGCGTGATCACCTTGACGTTGACGGTCAACCCTGTCTTCAACACGCCCATCACCGCCGAGATCTGCGACGGCGGCAGCTACAACTTCTTCGGGCAGACGCTTACCACAGCGGGAACTTATACGCACACGTTACAGTCCGTTCACGGATGTGACAGCGTGATCACCTTGACGTTGACGGTCAACCCTGTCTTCAACACGCCCATCACCGCCGAGATCTGCGACGGCAGTAGCTACGACTTCTTCGGGCAGACACTCACCACAGCAGGTACATACACCCACACCCTGCAAAGCGTCCACGGTTGCGACAGCGTGATATCGTTGACGCTGACGGTCAATCCCGTCCTCAACACGCCCCTCACCGCGGAGATCTGCGAGGGCGGCAGCTACAACTTCTTCGGGCAGACGCTCACCACCGCGGGAACCTACACCCACACGCTGCAAAGCGTTCACGGATGTGACAGCGTCATCACCTTGACGTTGACGGTCAACCCTGTCTTCAACACGCCCATCACCGCTGAAATCTGCGACGGCGGCAGCTACAACTTCTTCGGGCAGACGCTCACCACCGCGGGAACCTACACCCACACATTGCAGTCTGTCCACGGCTGCGATAGCGTGATTTCGCTGACCTTAACGGTACTGAGCGTTGACAGCACCGATTTCACATATGTGACTTGCGACGGATACACGTGGAACGGTGATACCTTCACGGAATCCGGCGACTACACACGGATCTTCACGAATGTCAACGGTTGTGACTCTGTGGTGACGCTGCATCTCACCATCAACCCGTCGTTCGACATCACCATTTACGACACGGCTGTGCGTCAGCACGAATACACCCTCGGTGATTTCCAAATCACGCCGGAAGAAGTTGGCACTTTCACGTATGACCTTGCCGGCACGACAGAGGCGGGCTGCGACAGCACCGTGCACCTCATCCTCACCGTGTTGAACAACGACGGCATTCCGGCCATTGAAACAGCAAACGTGGTGATTTTCCCGAACCCGGCACACGCGCTTCTCAATATCAAAGGCGAGAATATGCGAGAAATTTACATTTATAATACTGACGGTCAGATAGTTTACTCCAAAGAAAATATTATCAACGACCTGCAGCAAGTGGATGTCTCCCGGTATGCATCCGGTCAATATCTAGTGAAAATTATATTCGACACTAAACAATCTGTCACGAAAAAAGTCGTTGTTAATTGTAAGTGACGTTTCCTGAAATCAAACATTCTATTCACCTTACAATATTTATATATATATGGCAACAAAAAGATTATTCGTGCTGATTAGCCTTTGCCTCGGTTGCATTATTCCGATGCAGGCTCAGAAACAGATTTCCGCAAAACTGACTGAAGCCACCGTTTATTTGCGTGGTGCCGCCCTCACCCATACCGCCTCCGCCACACTCAAAAGCGGCAGTCAGGAGGTGATTATTGATGGACTGAGTCCCGATATTGAAATCAACAGTCTGAAAGTCAAAGCAAACGGCGTACTTATATCCGCCACTGAATTTTCACAAGATTACCTCACACCACGGGAACAGGCAGCCCACATCAAGAAACTGCAAGACTCCCTTGACCTCTATAAAGAACAGCTGAAAGACGCTCAGAACGAGTTAGAAGTCCATAAACAGCTGCTCAAGCTGGTCACCGACGGCACTCAGAACAACATGAGCCAGAAAGATGGTACGGTAACCATCGCCGATATCAATGCCAACATGGAGCTCTACCGGACCAAAGCCTCCGAACTGCAAAAAAGCATCGACAAAGACAACAAGAAGATCGAGAAATTGAAAGAAACGGTCAATCGGCTGAAGAACCAAATCAGTCAGGACGAGACAGACAACATGCAGCTCAACGGCATGTTGCGCCTTTCCGTGAGCGTGCCGGAAAGCATCACTACCACCTTTACCATCACCTATTTCACCAACCAAGCACAGTGGGTGCCGTGCTACGACATCAACATCCCGTCGATGGACAAATCCATCACGCTGCAGTCCAAGGCGAAGGTGCGTCAGGTCACTGGCCTCGACTGGAATAACGTGAAGCTCACACTCTCCAACGCCACCCCGAACCGTTCTACCGTTGCGCCAGTATTCACCACTTGGTTCTTGAAATTCCAACGTCCACAAACCATTATCGATGGGGTGAGAATGCGTTCCCCCAGCACCAGCAATTCCGTGAGTTATGCTGTTGCGGAAGAAAGTGACGCATCTATGGGTTATATTGCCTCACAAAAAACAGCCGCCCCCATCCTGATGAACGATTTCGTGGAAGTGGAAGACCAGGACATTCAAGTGTCCTTCGCCATTGCCGTCCCATACGATATTCCCGGCAACGGCAAAGAGAAGCTCATCGACCTGAAGAGCTACGACATCAAGGCGGATTTCAAATATTACAGTATTCCCAAACTGTCGGACGAAACCTACCTCATCGCCACGCTGTCCGATTACGAAAAGTACAACCTGCTGCCCGGCGAGGCCACGGTGACGTTCAACAACACGTTCGTGGGACGTACGCGCCTGCGCCCGAACGACACGGAGAGCCAGATTTCGCTGACCCTCACCACCGACCCGCGCATCAGCGTGAAACGGGAGAAACAGAAAGACTTCTGCAGCACCAAGCACGTGGGCAACAGCACCACCGTCACGCAATCGTATCTGATCACCGTCAAGAACAACCAAAGCAAGGCGGCGAAGCTGACCCTGAAGGAGCAGTACCCGATTTCCAACGACAAGGACATCGAAGTGAAAGATATTACAGTCACACCGAAGGCCACCTACGACAAGACGGACATCGGCGTGGTGACTTGGGACGTGGAACTGAATCCCGGCGAAACACGCACGTTCACCGTTACCTACAGCGTAAAGCATCCGAGCGACCGCACCATCGCCTGGTAAACGGCGAATTTTGCGAATTTAGCGAATTTAGCACGTATATTTTGCAAAACGTTGCCAATATTTTAAATGTTTATTGTTAATAATTTGAGGTATCAGATGCTCTGTTAGAAAAGCAAATACTTGTCAAACAATAGACTACACAGAAAATCACCGGAATCTTACTTTCGGTGATTTTTTATTATAGGTTTTTCATATCTTTGCTTCCAAACATTATAAACAAAATACACTTTAATATGAATGACAAAATACTATTCAGAAAAGAATCGTACTGTCTTATTGGTGCAGCAATGGCTGTTCACAGCGAATTAGGGTGCGGTTTCACAGAGCCTGTTTATCAGGAAGCGTTTGAAAAGGAACTCCTTTGGCGGCGTATTCCCTTTGAGCGGGAAAAGACATTCAAGGTGTATTACAAAGGGGTTGAACTAAATAAGCGTTTTGTTCCGGATTTCTTTTGTTATGGAAAAATTATTGTAGAATTGAAAGCGGTGTCTGATTTGGCAGGGGAGCATCATTCTCAGGTGTACAACTACTTAAAGGCAAGTGGTGTGGATTTGGGGCTACTGATTAATTTCGGAAAGACCTCATTGGATTACAAGCGAATTCCCTGCACAACCAAATTTGTCGGCGAATAGTTTGTCGGCGAATTAAGCAAATTTAGCGAATTGTATTTACAAAATAGGGTCCAACACACATATATTGTATATTGTATATTATTCGCATAATTCGCATAATTCGCCGATAGTCAAATTCGCAAAATTCGCAAAATTCGCCGACTGTTGATAACTTCGCCGAGTTGTTGAAAAAAAAATTCGTAAGCTATTGATTGTATGCAAAAAAAGACTATTTTTGCCGCCAATTTGATAATGTACGTAAAAAAGGTATCTATCAAGTAGTTAAACATCTGAATATCAGAAAAATATAAAGTAATAAAAGACAAAAATAACAATGAGTGTAAAACAGAAAAACGCGGCAAATGCGCGTAAAGAAGCAATGAAAACGGTGTACGTGGCCCGATTAGTGGATAATCCGACCTCACCGCGCAAGACCAGAATCATGGCCAACGTCATTCGTGGCAAGAACGTAGATTACGCTATGAATGTGTTGAAGTACTCTCACAGAGAGGCATCTGAAAAATTACTGAAACTGTTGAAGTCGGCTGTTGCCAACTGGCAGGTGAAGAACGAGGACAAGCGCCTCGAGGACGCCGATTTATACGTCAAGACCATCATGGTTGACGGAGGCAGAATGCTCAAGCGTATCCGCACCGCCCCCCAAGGCCGTGCAGCCCGCATCCGCAAGCGTTCCAACCATGTTACGTTGATTCTCGGCGACAGAAACGAAGAGAATGTACAGGTGACAAATATTGAAGAATCACAAAAATAATAAAGTAAAGTATGGGTCAAAAAGTTAATCCTATCGGCTTGCGCCTCGGAATTGTGAGAGGCTGGGACTCTAATTGGTACGGCGGCAAAAATTTCGCCGGTAAAATCGTCGAAGATGACAAAATTAGAAAGTATTTGAATGCTAAGTTCTCAAAAGCCGGCATTTCGAAAATCTACATTGAAAGAACCTTGAAACTCGTCACGGTGACCATCAGCGCTGGTCGTCCCGGTGTCATCATCGGAAAAGGCGGCGCGGAAGTTGACAGCGTGAAAGAGGAACTGAAAGTGATCACCGGCAAGGAGATCCAAATCAACATCATGGAAGTCAAACGCCCTGATCTGGACGCACAACTCGTGGCGCAGAACATCGCCCGCCAGATTGAAGGTCGTGTGACATACAAGAAAGCGGTGAAGACCGCCATCTCCGCCACCATGCGTGCCCAAGCCGAGGGCATCAAGGTGACCGTGGCCGGTCGTCTCGGCGGTGCTGAAATCGCCCGTGCCGAGCACTTCAAAGATGGCCGTATCCCGTTGCACACCCTTCGTGCCGACATCGACTACGCTCCCGTGGAGGCTCACACCACCTACGGCTGCATCGGCGTGAAAGTGTGGATCTGCCGTGGCATCGTTTACGGCAAACGTGACCTCTTCGCCAACGAGGCCGCCAAGGAACAACGCCCGTCCAACAACGGCAAGAAGATGTTCCGCGGACCGCGCAGAGACCGCGACAACCGCAACCGCAACAACAACAGAAATCACAATAATTAAACCGACGCCAAGATGCCGGTAAATCAATAATCAAAAACATTAAAAGCAATGTTACAACCGAAAAAGCTCAAATACAGAAGGCCGCAGAAGGGCAGAATGAAAAGCATCACCAAGCGTGGTTCTGAAATCGCATTCGGCTCTTTCGCACTGAAAACGTTGGACCAGTACTGGATCACCGCCCGCCAAATTGAGGCTGCCCGTCAGGCTATCACCCGTGAGATGAAGCGTCAGGGACAGCTCTGGATCCGAATCTTCCCCGACCGCCCCGTGACCGCCAAGGGTTTGGGTGTCCGTATGGGTAAAGGTAAGGGTACCCCCGAATACTACGCTGCACGCGTAAGCCCGGGTCGCATTCTTTTCGAAGCCGACGGCATTCCGTTGGAAGTAGCCCGCGAGGCTATGAGACTCGGCGCGCAAAAACTGCCCGTGCACACGAAATTCATTGTCAGAAGAGATTATTCAGAAGAAATTTAATAGGAGGAGAATAGTATGAAACAACAAGAAATCAACGAATTGACCACCCCCGAACTGAGGGAAAGACTGGCCACTGAAAAAGACAGACTGGTCACGATGCGCTTGAATCACGCCATCTCCCCCCTGGAAAATCCCCAGTCAATTAAAGCTCAACGCAGAGACATCGCCCGCCTCATGACGGAACTGCGCAAACGCGAAATGAACGAGAATAAATAACCCTATCACTGAAACATTATGGAAAGAAATAACAGAAAAGTGAGAGAAGGCATTGTCGTGAGCGACAAGATGGACAAGTCTATCGTCATCAAGGTCGAACGCAAGATGAAACACCCCATTTACGGTAAGTTCCTGAAACGTTCCACCAAATTCATGGCACACGACGAGAAAAACGAGTGCCGTATCGGTGACAGAGTGAGAATTATGGAAACCAGACCTTTGTCAAAGAACAAATGCTGGCGTTTAATTGAAATCGTAGAAAAGGCTAAATAACATTATGATACAGCAAGAATCAAGATTAGCAGTTGCAGATAACAGCGGCGCGAAGGAAGTGCTCTGTATCCGCGTATTGGGCGGCACCAAGAAACGCTATGCACGCGTGGGCGACAAAATCGTGGTCGCCATCAAGAGTGCCATCCCCTCCGGCCAGGTCAAAGCCGGCACCGTGTCAAAAGCAGTGGTCGTCCGCACCAAACGTCACGTCCGCAGAAACGACGGTTCCTACATCAAGTTCGATGACAACGCCGTGGTCCTGCTGACCGCCACCGATGAGTTGCGCGGCACCCGTATCTTCGGACCCGTGGCCCGTGAGCTTCGTGAGAAACAGTTCATGAAAATTGTCTCTTTGGCCCCCGAAGTGTTATAATCAAGTCAATAAACATTATTAATACAATTGACAAAGACCAATTGACAAACATTAAAGCAAAAAAAGAAATGAAACTGAAAATCAAAAAAGGCGACACTGTTAAAGTGATTACCGGTGAGTACAAAGGTACCCAAGGTAAAGTGCTGGAAGTGCTCCCCAAAGAGAACAAGGCTTTGGTGGAGGGCTGCAACATGGTGTCCAAAAGCACCAAACCCTCTGCAGCAGCACCCAACGGCGGCATCATCAAGAAAGAAGCCCCGATCCACATCTCCAACCTCATGGTGGTTGACGCTAAAGGAAACGCTACCCGCGTAGGTAGAAAGTTGAACGACAACGGTAAATTAGTCAGATATTCTAAAAAGTCAGGAGAGGAGATCAAGTAATGTACACACCGAGATATAAAGAAAAATATCAGAATGAGGTCCTTCCCGCTCTGAAAGAACAATTCGGATTCAAATCCGTGATGCGCGTGCCCAGAATCACCAAGATCTGCCTCAACCAAGGTCTCGGCAAATTCGGCATCGCCGACAAGAAACTCATCGACGCAGGCGTACAGGAAATGACCCTCATCGCCGGTCAGAAGGCCGTGCCCACAAAGTCTAAAAAGGACATCTCCAACTTCAAGTTGAGAAAGGGTATGCCCATTGGCGTGCGCGTGACCCTTCACGGCGACCGCATGTATGAATTCCTCGACCGTCTCATCACGGTCTCCATCCCCCGTATCCGTGACTTCCGCGGCATCAGCGACAAAGGTTTCGACGGACGCGGTAACTATACGCTCGGTATTCCCGAACAGATTATCTTCCCCGAAATTGATATCGACAAAGTTTTGAAAATCAATGGTATGGACATCACGTTTGTGACCACCGCTCACAACGACAAAGAATGTCTGGCCCTGTTGAAAGAATTCGGCTTACCCTTCAAAAACCAAAAGTAAGTAATCATGGCAAAAGAATCTTTAAAAGCAAGAGAAATCAAAAGAGCGAAAATGGTCGCTAAATACGCCGCCAAACGCGCGGAACTGAAGAAAATCATGAAAGGCGATGATTACGAAGCAAAAAAAGCTGCCGATATCGCACTTCAGAAATTACCCCCGAACTCTAACCCGATCCGCATGCATAACCGCTGCAAGCTGAGCGGACGTCCGAAAGGCTATATGCGCCAATTCGGCCTCTCCCGTATCGACTTCAGAGAGTTGGCACTCGCAGGCAAGATTCCCGGAGTAAAAAAAGCAAGTTGGTAAACCTAAATGAAGAAGATTAAATTATGAATACCGATCCCATTTCAGATTATTTAACTCGTTTGAGAAACGCCATCCGCGCGCATCACGAAGTGGTCGAAATTCCCGCTTCCAACGAGAAGAAAGCTATAACCAAAATCCTTTTCGACAAAGGTTATATCTTGAACTATAAATTCGAGGATGAAAACATGCCCAAAACGATCAAGATCGCTTTGAAATACCATCCTGCAACCAAACAGTCCGCCATCAGCGAGATTAAGCGCGTGAGCCGCCCCGGTCTTCGTAAATACGTTGGCGTTAAGGAGTTACCGTCCGTATTGAACGGCCTCGGCATTGCCATCATCTCCACATCCCACGGCATGATGACCGACAAGGAAGCCAAAGCCCAAAATGTCGGCGGGGAAGTAGTTTGTTTCATCAGTTAATAGGAGGAGAACGTTATGTCAAGAATAGGAAAATTACAAATCGCTATCCCCGCAGGGGTTGAAGTGAAAAGAGACGAAAAATCCAACATCGTTACGGTGAAAGGACCGAAAGGTGAACTGCAACAATATGTGGATGAACGCATCACTTTCGAAATTGAAGACGGACACCTCCATGTGAAACGCCCGAGCGACTCCAAACGCGACCGCTCCATGCATGGTTTGTACAGAGCTTTGCTGAACAACATGATCACCGGCGTCTCCCAAGGCTTCACCAAGAAGATGGAAGTCATCGGCGTTGGTTATAAGGCTGAAGCAAAAGGCGACCACCAACTCGATATGGGTCTGGGCTACTCCCACAACATCCTGTTCGATTTCCCGAAGGAAATCACCGTGCAGACCATCAATGAGAAAGGTAAAAACCCGATCATCATCCTGAACTGCATCGACAAACAGCTGTTGGGCCAGGTGGCAACCAAAATCCGCTCCTACCGTAAACCCGAACCCTACAAGGGCAAAGGTATCCGCTTCGAAGGAGAGTATGTTAGAAAGAAAGCCGGTAAGTCGGCAGAAAAATAATCGTCAAAATTTGATAATATGGCTTACAATAAAAAAGAATATAGAAGAAAAAGGATTAAAAACCGTATCCGCAAGATTGTCAGCGGCACCCAGGTTCGTCCCAGAATGTCCGTCTTCAGAAGCAATCGCGACATTTATGTGCAAGTTATTGACGATGAGGCCGGCGTAACCCTCGTGTCCGCATCTTCAAAGTTGCCCGATATCGCCTCCCAAAAGATGACCAAATGCGAGAAATCCAAACTCGTGGGCAAGGAAATCGCCTCCCGCGCACTCGCAGCCGGCATTAATGAAGTGGTGTTCGACCGCAACGGTTATTTGTATCATGGTAGAGTAAAATCTTTGGCAGATGCTGCCAGAGAAGGTGGTCTTAAATTTTAATTATCAAAACTATGGCTAACGAAAATATCAAGAAAGTAAAAGCAGCTGACCTCGAACTCAAAGAGCGCGTGGTCGCCACCAACAGAGTGACTAAAGTGACCAAGGGTGGTCGAATCTTCAGTTTCGCCGTCATCGTGGTCGTTGGTAATGAGAACGGTATCGTAGGCTATGGTCTTGGTAAAGCCCGCGAGGTTTCCACTGCCATCTCCAAAGGCGTTGAAGATGCGAAAAAGAACCTCATTCAGGTACCCATCCTGAAGGGAACCATCCCTCATTCAGCCGAAGGTAAGTACAGCGGCGCCAATGTCTTCATGAAACCTGCAGCTCCCGGTACCGGTGTGATCGCCGGCGGTGCTATGCGTGCCGTGTTTGAGAGCGTGGGCGTGAAAAACGTGCTCGCCAAGTCTAAAGGCTCCTCCAACCCCCACAGCGTAGTGAAAGCCACCATAGGCGCCCTCGCCAAAATGCGCGACGCCTATACCGTGGCACAAGTGCGCGGAGTCAGCCTCGACAAAGTCTTCAACGGCTAATCCAAACGAATCACTTCAAATGTTATACTAAGGGATGTCCGAAAGGGCGTCCCTTTTTTGGCTATTGCCTATTGGCTCTTCATGAAAAAAATGTATATTTGCGCATTAATAAATTTAAAACAAAAAATTTAATAAAATGACCAGAGAAAAGAAATTAAAAGCAGACCAACCATTTGTAAATCAAAAACTTCAGTTCGTAGAAGATCTTGTGCTTCACACAGACGCACACATCTTCTTGACCGGCAAAGCAGGAACGGGAAAGACCACCTTCCTGAAAAGTCTTCCCGCCAAAACCCACAAAAGAATGGTTGTGGTGGCTCCAACAGGCGTGGCTGCCATCAACGCCGGAGGACAGACCATACATTCGTTCTTCCAACTACCTTTCGGACCGCAATTACCCGATGGAGCGAATCTTGCAACAGAACGCAGGATGGAAACCCCATCTCTGCAATTCCAGCGAATCACACGCACGAAACTCAAAATCATGCGAACGCTTGACCTGCTCATTATTGACGAAATCAGCATGGTTCGCGCCGATGTGCTGGACGCCGTAGATGCCGTGCTGCGCCGTGCCCGTCACTCGACAAAACCTTTCGGCGGTGTACAATTGCTGATGATCGGTGATGTACACCAACTCGCACCCGTGGCCAAACCCGAAGAGTGGGAGCTGCTCGCTCCATACTACAAAACCGTCTATTTCTTCGGCAGCCACGTTCTACAGAAAACCGACTACCTATGCGTAGAACTGGATCACATCTACCGTCAACACGACAACGAGTTCATCACCCTTCTCAACAAAGTACGCGACAATCAGTTGGATAACGAATGTCTGCAAATACTCAACTCCCGATACATTCCCGAACTCAAACCATCTGAAGGCTACATCACCCTCACCACCCACAACTATCAAGCCGACGATATCAACAATACTCGATTATCAGAACTTAACGGCAAAAGCTTGATTTTCAATGCTATGATAGAAGGTGTTTTCCCACAAAGTCTATATCCTTGCAAAGAGGATTTGGAACTGAAAATCGGGGCGCAAGTGATGTTTGTCAAGAACGACCCGAATCCCGAAAAAGCATATTACAACGGGAAAATCGGAAAACTGACAGACTATAACGAAAACACTGGCGAACTGACGGTGACATGCGGCAACGAACACATACCCGTCACCCCCGTAAGATGGCAAAACCTCGACTACACGCTGAACGAATCAACACAAGCCATTGAGGAGAAGGAAATTGGAAGCTTCACGCAAATACCGCTGCGGCTCGCATGGGCGGTCACCATCCACAAAAGCCAGGGACTGACGTTCGACAAACTAGTGGTGGATGCTAGACAGGCCTTCGCTCACGGGCAGGTTTATGTCGCCCTCAGCCGCTGCACTTCCCTCGAAGGTCTTGTCCTGAAAACCAAATTGGATGCCAAAACATTAGTCGGAGATGGCATAGTGGATTATTTCGTGGAACAGATGCCGGAAAAAGAACCGTCAAAAGAGAAAGTAGACACGCTTCGAAAAGCATACGAGCTGGAAACGATTCTGGATCTTTTCGATTTTCGGGATTTTTATAGGCTTGTGGGTAAGATCGCAAAGGTGGTGATTGACAACCGTACCTTGTTTGAGGGAGAATTGGTGCAGGAATTATCAACAATCCGTGACAAATCGAAAACGAAATTGGTAGATGTGTCCCAGAAGTTTGAAAAACAGATCCGGACGTTGCATTCTTCCGCGCTTTACGAATCCAATCCTCCTTTGCAGGAACGGCTTCAAAAGGGAACAACTTATTTCAAGGAGGAACTCACCACACAATCTGACATGATGCTCAAACTGCCATATAAAACTGACAACAAAAACGTAAACGAACAAATTGAGGATGCTTTAAAACAACTGCGCGAAGTGGTATATGTTAAAAAACAATGTTTAAGCAACTGCGAACAGAAATTCGATGTTGATCGTTATTACAAAACAAAGGCTGTCAGTTTGCTAGAGTTTGAGCAGAGGGATAAATCCGCTTTTTCCATCAAAGATGCCGCCATGAATAAGAGTAAGTTGTATGATGTACTGGTGGCTTGGCGTTCGGAAAAGGCCGAAGAAGAAGATGCGGAACTGTACAAGATAATCCCGAATAAAACGTTGAAAGCCATTGCCAAAGAGAAGCCTGTCTCTATGGACGCGTTGAAAGAGATAGAGGGAATGGGGCCTAAACGATTGCGCACTTTTGGAAAAGATTTGGTCAATATGGTGCGGATTTATTCGGGAATGGAATCACTGGAAGACACAAGTCCTGAAATTGAAATACCCGAAAGAATCACTAAAAAACCGAAAGGGACCACGTTTCGTATTACCAAACAGTTGATTGACCAAGGAATGACAGTTGAGGAAATCGCTTCTGAACGAAATCTCACACTATCCACGATTTACGGACACATAGCACGATTTGTGGAAGCCGGAGACTATGAAGCCTTTCAGTTTGTGGCAAAAGAGAAAATCACAGTTATTGAAGAGTACTTCCGTGATACAGAAGACCCATCGTTGGGAAAAGCCAAAGAGGTCTTAGGGGACGATTATGAGTTTTGGGAACTCCGCATCGTACAAGCTGAGATGAATCGCAAACAAAAATAACGTTGGGTATCCACTTTAAATCATAATGTATTTTGTATTTTTGCACCATTAATAAAAAAATCCAAAGCGAATGAAAAGAATACTACTTCCTATTATTTTCGGTCTGTTGACTTCCTGTGGACAAACCAAGGCATCTGACAACACATACGAGACCGACACTTTCGTCACCCCCAGCGGAAAAACCATCCGATTTCATGCATTGACACACGCCAGCCTCCGCATTGAATTTGACGGAAAAGAAATCGAAATTGACCCCGTCAGCAAATACAACAATCAGGTCATTGATTATAAAGCATTTCCCAAGGCCGACTTCATTTTCGTCACCCACGAACACTTTGACCATCTGGACTCCAATGCGATTGCAGCACTGTCGAAAGAAGGCACAGAGCTGATCACCAACCAGCGATGCGCCAATAATCTTGGCTACGGAACTATCATGAAAAATGGAGATAAGATCGTTGTGAATGAATGGTTGACAGTAGAAGCCGTTCCAGCCTACAACATAACCGAAGGACATCTTCAATTCCATCCACGGGGACGCGACAACGGCTTTATCCTCACCATCGACGGGATGAGGATTTACATTGCCGGTGACACGGAAGATATTCCCGAAATGACTGACATCAAAGATATTGACATCGCTTTTCTGCCCTGCAACCAGCCCTACACCATGACACCTGAACAATGCATACGGGCTGCCCGCATCATTCACCCAAAAGTGTTGTTCCCTTACCATTATGGGAAAACAGATGTCAGTGGTCTGTCTGCCAAATTACAAAAGGAGGGTATTGAAGTGCGTATCAGGCACTACGAATAATCCTTCCTCCTGAACGCTATCACACAAAACGCCAACGAATGTATTTTGTACAGAAATACATTCGTTGGCGCTTTTACGCTTGATCGAATAGTCAAAAATTCCTATTCACCGTTACTTCCTTACGATGACGCTGCCGCTGCCTTGGTGGGTGGCGAGGATCAGCACTTCGGCAATCTGCACGTGGGCGGGCGCGTTAGCAGCATATACAGCTACGTCCGCAATGTCGTCGCCGGTAAGCGGTTTGATGCCCTTATATACGTTGGCCGCACGTTCCGTGTCGCCATGGAAACGGGTGTTACTGAAGTTCGTCTCCACAAGTCCTGGTTTGAGGTTCGTCACCCGGACGGAACTGCTCGCCACATCGATGCGCAATCCGTCCGTGATGGTTTTCACGGCCGACTTGGTGGCGCAATAGACATTGCCGTTGGCGTATGCGGCATCACCGGCCACCGAACCGATGTTGATGATGTGCCCCCGGTCGCGCTGTACCATCCCCGGCACGATAAGTCGGGTCATCGTCAGCAAACCCTTGATGTTGGTATCGATCATCGTCTCCCAATCCTCGAAACTGCCTTCATATTCAGGTTCCAGTCCAAGCGCCAAGCCGGCATTGTTCACCAACACATCGATGTCTTTCCATTCCTCGGGAAGTGCGTTGATGCACTGCGTGGCTTTCTCGCGATCCCGGACATCGAACACCAATGTCAACACCTGTGTGCCTTTGTCTGTCAGTTCCTTGCGGATCTCTTCCAGTTTCTGCTCATTGCGTCCGGTCAGAATCAGTTTGTCGCCGTTCTCGGCAAATTTCCTTGCACATCCGAGCCCAATACCGCTCGTAGCACCAGTTACCATTACAATCTTATTCATATTCAGTATGTTATTTTAAATTGGACAATTTTAATTTCGCTTACAAAAATACATTTTTTGTTTTATAGTTGTGAGAGAATCGGTGTTACATTCTGAAATTGAAGATCTGCTTCCTAAAACATCTCTGAAAAGCTATTCGTTTATCGGTGTATATTCGAAATTTATGTACCTTTGCCGCCTAAAACAACCTGATATGAATGGCAAAGTAATCATTGTATCCGCGCCGTCGGGAGCCGGAAAGACCTCCATCGTCAAGCATGTGCTGCAGTTTCTTCCCGAACTTCGGTTTTCCACCTCTGCCACCACCCGAGCAAAGCGCGAAGGCGAAATCAACGGCAAAGACTACCATTTCCTTTCGATCGATGACTTTAAGAAAGGCATTCGCCACGATGCGTTTTTGGAATGGGAAGAGGTCTATGCCAACCAATTCTACGGCACTCTCAAGAGCGAAATCCAGCGTATATGGGATGAAGGCAAGGTCGTGATTTTCGACGTGGATGTGAAAGGCGGACTCAACATCAAGAAGTACTTCGGCGACAAGGCGTTAGCCATCTTTGTGGAACCCCCTACGGTACAGGAATTAGAGAACCGGCTTCGCAAACGCGGCACCGAAACCGAAGAATCGTTGCGCAAGCGCGTGGAGAAAGCCGAGTACGAGCTCTCCTTCGCCCCGCAATTCGACAAAATCATCCTCAACGACAATCTTGACGACGCTCGGGAGGAGATGCTCCAAACTATCCGTGAATTCCTTGACAAAGAATGAGTTGTAAGCGAAAACATATCGCCGTTATCGGGGCGGGCGCCTCGGGACTCTTCTTAGCGAAGAAGCTTTCCGAATCGCCAGAAATGTATGTCACCGTCTTCGAGAAAAACCGTCAGGTGGGGGCGAAACTGCGTGCCTCCGGCGGCGGCAAGGCCAACATCTTCAACCGTGATATCCGCCCCGAACATTACAACCAACCAGAGTTTGTCGCAGAACTTCTACAACAATATTCTCCGGAACAGCTTGAGAACCAGCTCGCTGAATGGGGTTTAGTGACGATTACCGACGAGGGAGGGCGCGTCTATCCCGCCTCGCAATTCTCCCAAACCGTGGTCGATGTGCTGACCCTATATCTCCATGAAAATGTCCGATTAGAGACAAATTACGACATCCAACATCTTGAGTATAAAAACTATAAGTGGGTAATCAACGACTACCCCACCCTATTTGACGTTTTGGTTCTGGCATCAGGATCTCCTGCAGGCATGATTCCGAAAAACCAACGGAATTACAATCACTATTTGCAGGATTTAGCACTGAAAATCAACCTTTTAGAATCTTCTTTGTCGGGTTTTATCCTAAAAGATTATCCAAAGTCACTATCGGGCTGCCGAACGAAGGCTGTCGTTTCATTGTATCAAAATAAAAAACTGATTCACAAAGAGTCTGGGGAAATCACGTTCAAGGATGACGGGGTGTCGGGCATTGTCATCATGAACTTGTCGGCCTACTACCGCAGGTTGCCTTCCACGAAGAATTGCCGTTTGGAAATCAACCTCACCTACTGGGACGAAAATTTCGACACAGACGCTTATTTACGCGACAATCGCAACACCACCGGACTATTACATCCGAAATTAGCCGCCTTTTACCATCAAAAGTCCTTTGACATCCATCGCCTCGCCTTCCAAATCGAAGACACCTATCCGTTAGAAGGAGCGCAGGTGTGCCACGGTGGCATCGACCTGTCAGAGATTGACGGAAACTTCGCCGCAAAAAGATTCAAGAACCTCTACATTCTGGGCGAAATGCTGGATGTGGATGGCGTTTGCGGAGGATACAACCTATTCTTCGCGTTCGCGTCAGCGGGGGTGGCGGGAAGAATAATCACACAAACGCACTAACAGAAAAAAAAATAATTTTTTGTTTGCATTTTCAAAATAAATTGTATTTTTGCAAACTTAAATTCTTAAAACCATGTCACCAAAAAAAGTAACAAAGAAAGAGCCGAAGACGGCAGAAAAATCAAAGAAAAAATTCAAGTTTATCAAAGGTTGCAAAGAGCTTGCCAATGACCCTTTTAACTTGAATTAGTATGGCACGTTTTTTCCTTGACACGCATGTCGCTTATTGGCTGGTAAGCGAAAATCCAAAATTAGATGATAAATTAAGAGATGATATATTGTACCCTTCCGGCAACCAATATCTGATTTCCGATTTCGTCATTTTGGAATTGACACATCTTAATCAACTGGGAAAAATAAAAATTCCTGGAGGATCAAAAACTTTATTTGGCGCCTTTGAGTCTATGAACATAGAAAAGGAATTGATCACAGATAGTACTTTTGGAATATTGGAAAATATACCTATTCTAACTATTGGGGGATCCAAACATACAGACATGATGGACCGGGCAATAATAGCTCACTGCATTGCAAATAAGGAAACCCTAATCAGTCATGACAGCAAATTTCCCTGTTACAGAACATACGGGTTGAAGTTGTTAGAGGCATGAGGTAGAGACGCGCCTCAGCACGCCTCTACCATTCTTTCGTTCGCTTTTTCAGCCAAACGCCCTACAATTTCACACCATTCTTCATTTTTCATTATGCATTATGCATTATGAATTATGAATTAGTACTTCGGCTCGACTCCCATGTTAAAGAATATGAACGAGTAGATGTCCACAATTTCATCGACGGCTTTGTCAAGGGGTTTGCCGGCACCGTGACCCGCGTTGCTCTCAATGCGGATAAGGTGCGGTTTGTCCCCGATGTCACTGTTCTGCAGAGTCGCGGCGTACTTGAACGAGTGCGCGGGTACCACACGATCGTCGTGATCGGCGGTGGTCACCAAGATGGCAGGATATTCCTTGCCGTTCTGGATGGAGTGCAGCGGGGAGTACTTGTAGAGGTACTCGAACATCTCCTTGCTGTCCTCGCTGGTACCGTAATCCACGGCCCAGTAGCGGCCAATGGTGAACTTGTGGTAGCGCAGCATGTCCATGACACCCACTTCCGGGATAGCCACGGCGAAGAGGTCGGGACGCTGGTTCACGACCGCGCCCACGAGCAGACCACCATTGGAACCGCCCATCACCGCAAGCTTTTCCTTGCTGGTGTAGCCCTGTGCAATCAGGAACTCAGCCGCAGCAATACAGTCGTCGAAAACGTTCTGCTTTTTCAGCTTCGTACCGGCCTCGTGCCACTCCTTGCCATACTCGCCACCGCCGCGAAGGTTGGCCACAGCATACACACCGCCCTGCTCCAGCCACGCCAAACGGGTCGCGCTGAAACTTGGCGTGAGCGAGATGTTGAAACCGCCGTAACCGTAGAGTAGCGTCGGGTTGCTGCCGTCCATCTTGATGCCTTTCTTGTGGGTGATGAACATCGGAATCTTGGTGCCGTCTTTGGAGGTATAGAATTTCTGCTCCGTCACATACTCGTCAGAGTTGAACTTGATTTCGGATTTCTTGTACAGCGTCGATTTGTTGTTCGTGACATCGTAGCGGTAGATGGTCGCTGGCGTCACGTATGAGGTGACCGTGTAGAACGTCTCGGTGTCCTCGGCCTCGCCGGAGAAACCACCAATGGAAGCGATCTGGTCATTGTCGAGCTTGGCGAGGAACTTGCCGCCCTCATCGAAAATCTTCACCACGGAATGGGCGTCCTTGGTATAGTTGGCAATCAACCTTTTACCGATATGGCTCACACCTGCGAGGACTTCGCCCTTGGTGGCGGGAATGACATCGGTCCATCCCATCGTCGTCAGACTGCCAATCGGGATGCTAATGACCTGGTATTCGGGCGCGTTGTGGTTGGTCATCACGAGGAAATGGCCATCAATCTCGTCTATCACGCTGTAATCATCCGTAAAGTCGGTCACCGCCTTTATAAACTGTGCTTTCGGATCATTCAAATCTTTGTAATACAGCGAATTGCCCGATGTGGATTCGCTACCGTAAATCACCAGATAGCGTTTGTTGACAACCTCAGCGCTAAAGCTAAGGTTCGGGTTGGTGCGGTCTTCGTAAGCCAATTTGTCCTCTTTTTGGTCGGTGCCGACTTTGTGGTAGTAGAGTTTGCCGTTCTCGTTTACCCCGGAGAGTTCGTTCTTGGGCTCCGGGAAGCGGCTGTAGAAGAAGCCGTCATCCTTCCAAGCGATGCCGGAGAACTTCACCCACACGAGATGGTCGTCCAAATCCTTGCCCGTCGCAATGTCCTTGACGTAAATTTCCTGCCAATCACTGCCGTTACGGGAGATGGCGTAACCGAGATACTTGCCGTCATCGGAGATGTCGAGCGTGGAGAGCGCCACGGTGCCGTCATTGGAGAGTTTGTTGGGGTCGAGCAACTCAACTGCTTCACCATCAAGGGAATTCTTGTAGTAGAGCACGCTCTGGTTCTGCAGGCCGTCGTTGCGGTAGAAGAAGTAGCGGTCGCCCTTTTTCCACGGCGCACCCTCCTTCGGGTAATTCATGATATCCAACAGATGTTTCTTCATCTTCTCACGATAGGGAATCTGCGCCAAGAACTTGTTAGTCACCTCGTTCTGCGCCTTCACCCAATTGGCGGTCTCCTCGGAATAGTCATCCTCGAGCCAGCGGTAAGGATCGGGCACGGCCACACCGAAATAGTGATCCACGGTGTCGCATTTCTTGGTTTCGGGGTATTCCACCTTCGGAACCGTGTTGTTCTTCTTATTACAGGATGCAAGCATAATGATGGTGCTTAATGCTAAAATACTGATAGTTAGTTTTTTCATTGATATGATTGTTTTAATTATTTCGGAAGTGCAAAAATAGTTTTTTTAGTGAGCAGTGAGCTGTTAGCATTTCGAAGAAATGGACGGGAATCTTGGGTATTCAAAAAATTCAACAGAGCAAAAAGTATTCATATTTTTACTATATTTGCCGCGCAAAACAAAATGTTATTATGAGCTATAAAACAGTGAAAGAGGTTATTAGCCTGTTGTTAAAAAACGGATATGAACTCAAAAGTCAAAAAGGAAGCCACTTGAAGTTTGAAAAAGACGGGAAAGTGGTGATTGTCCCAAATCATGGCAGCAAAGGTATTGAGAAAGGAACTTACTACAGCATCCTTAAACAAGCTGGATTAAGATAATTAATGAAAAAAAAGTGACAATGACAACAGTAGATATTATTGTGGAACATGCCGGCAAGAATCTGAGCGCATATATAAACGATGCACCCATTTTCACGGTAGGAAAAGATTTGAAAGAAATCGAAAAGAACATACGAGAAGCGATCGAATTATATTTGGAAGACAATCCGAATCCGTGTCCCGCCTTGTCGAAAGAATATGAGCTGATATTCAAGATTGATGCCGCAACATTCATCAACTATTACAGTAATGTGTTCACGAAAGCTGCACTGAGCAGGATAACTGGCATTAATGAACGTCAATTATGGCATTATGCGGCCGGGGTGCATAAGCCACGAAGAAAACAAGCAGAGAAAATGCAGAACGGCATAAAATCTCTCACCCATGAACTCGAATCCATCCAACTGATATGAGATGTTGAATTCTTTTTATTATGGCGTTCCGGCGCAGTGGCAGAACCTTACACCACCGTTCCGAACAACCCGTTCTATAACCTGTAACCCATAACCATTAAAAATTGTATCTTTGCGCCATATTTTTGAAACCACAGATTATGCGTGACGCTCGTATTTTCATAGAAAAAAAACCTGGTTTTCAAGTCGAGGCCGACAGTTTGAAAACCACTTTGAATCAGAATTTTAACCTTAACATTACTAACCTTCGCCATCTGAAGATCTATGACATATTCAACATAGATGAGGATTTGCTCAAGAAAGCCGAAAGCGTGGTTTTCTCCGAACCGGTGACTGACGACATTTATCATGAATTTCCGTTGAACGGCAAGAAGTATTTTGCTGTGGAGTTCCTGCCCGGTCAGTTCGACCAACGCGCCGACAGTGCCATGCAGTGCCTCAAGCTCTTGAATCCCAAGACGGAAGCCGTCATCAAGAGTGCCAACCTCTACGTGATTGAGGGCGAACTGACCGAGGAACAGTGGCTTAAGGTCAAGAAGTTCTGTATCAACGAGGTGGAAGCCCGCGAGAAGGACATGTCCCGCTTAGAATTGACGGAAAGCCCCGAAATTCAAGACGTTCCGATATATAGCGAGTTCAGAACCTGGACGGACGACAAGCTGCGCGATTTTCACGGCAAGATGGGATTGGCTATGTCGTTGGAAGATTTGAAGTTCATCCAGCAATATTTCGCCAATGATGAGAAACGCGACCCGTCTGACACGGAAATCAAACTGTTGGACACTTATTGGAGCGACCATTGCCGCCACACGACGTTCGAGACGGCCATCACCGACATCCAGACCAAAGGCGACAATATTTATAAAGAGCAGATTGAAAATGCGTTGTGTGAGTATCTTGCCGTGCGCGACGAGATGTACGGCAAGGACACGCAACGGCCTGTCACGCTGATGGACTTGGCTTCCATCAACGGCAAATACGAGTACAAGCGCGGCAATCTCCCCGACAAGGAGATCTCCGAGGAGAACAACGCCTGCAGCATCCGCGTGAAGGTGGATGTCGATGGCAAAGAGGAGGATTGGCTGCTGATGTACAAGAACGAGACGCACAACCACCCGACGGAGATCGAGCCCTTCGGCGGTGCAGCCACCTGCGTGGGCGGTGCCATCCGCGATCCGCTGAGTGGGCGCAGCTATGTGTATCAGGCTCTACGTGTTACGGGCGCGGGCGACATCAACGCCCCGATATCCGCCACGCTGCCTGGCAAACTCCCGCAGTCGGTGATTTCCAAAACCGCCGCCGCCGGCTATTCCTCTTACGGCAACCAGATCGGGCTGGCCACGACCTGCGTGCGCGAGATCTACCATCCTGATTACCAGGCGAAGCGTCTCGAAATCGGAGCCGTGGTAGGTGCCGTTCCCGAGAACCAAGTGCGCCGCGAGCGTCCTCTTCCCGGCGACATCATCATCATGTTCGGTGGACGCACCGGTCGCGACGGTATCGGCGGTGCTACCGGTTCCTCGAAAGAGCACACGGAAAAGTCGCTCGACACGTGCGCTGCCGAGGTGCAGAAGGGTAACGCACCCGAAGAGCGCAAAATCCAGCACCTGTTCCGTCGTCCTGAAGTGACGAAGCTCATCAAGAAGTCCAATGACTTCGGCGCGGGCGGTGTCAGCGTCGCCATCGGCGAATTGGCTGACGGTCTCGTCATCGACCTGGACACAGTGCGCACGAAATACAAGGGTCTGAACGGCACGGAGGTCGCCATCAGCGAGTCGCAGGAGCGCATGAGCGTGGTGGTCGCGCCCGAGGACGTGGAAACCTTCTTCCAATACTGCCGCGAGGAAAACCTCGAAGCCAACATCATCGCCAAGGTGACCGACGACAACCGCCTCACGATGACCTGGCGCGGCAAAACCATCGTGGACCTCAGCCGCGACTTCATCAACACCAACGGCGTGCGCCAAAAGGTAACCGCCAAAATCGCGCCTGTAGCTAACGATGTGCTGAAACCTGCTGACATTCAAGGAAAAACGATACAGGAGAAATGGCATAGCTGCCTCACCAACCCGAACGTAGCTTCCCAAAAGGGCCTCATCGAGATGTTCGACGCCACCATCGGCGCCTCCACGGTATTGATGCCCTTCGGCGGCAAAGACCAGCTGACGGAAGCTCAGGTGAGCGCACAGAAACTGCCTGTGCTGCACGGACATACAAATCTCGCCTCCATCATGGCGTTCGGCTACAACCCGTTTATCGCCATCCGTTCCCCGTATCATGCGGGTGTTATGGCCGTGTTGGAAGCCATGTCGAAAATCGTGGCGGCCGGCGGCGACTACCATAAGATCCGTTTCACCTTCCAAGAATATTTCGAAAAATTAGGCAAAGACGCCACACGTTGGGGCAAACCGCTTTCCGCGTTGTTGGGCGCTTTCTGGATGCAGAAAGAGTTCGGACTCGCCTCCTTGGGCGGCAAGGACTCCATGAGCGGCACCTTCAAGGACATGCACGTGCCGCCCACCATCGTCTCTTTCGCCATTACCACGGAGAATTCCGACCACATCATTTCGCCGGAGTTCAAACAAAAAGAAAATTACATCTACCTCATAGAAAACAAGTTAGAAAATGACATCCCGAATATCCAGCACACTTCCGAGATATTCGACTTTATACGCAAAAACATTCTGGACCAAAAGATAGTCTCCGCCTTCACATTGCAATTCGGCGGCATTGCGGAAGCACTGGCCAAGATGAGCTTCGGTAATGATTTGGGATTTGATATCCTGACCGACAAAGATCTCTTCGCTTATGGCTACGGCAGCTTCATCGTGGAGACCACCGAGAAACTGGATGCTCCATTTGCCATCGAATTGGGTAAGGTCGCTGACGACTTCATCGTTAACGGCGAGAAGCTCGACAAAGCGGCGTTGTTGGCGGCTTGGCGTGGTTTTTACGGCAAGCTCTACCCGCAGACCGCCCCGAACGAAACGGTTTCCGTAGGTGCGGAGTTCACTCACAAAGCGCAGAACAACAATTTCGAGCCTGCTGCAAAAGTCAGCAAGCCGAAGGTGATTTTGCCCGTGTTCCCCGGCACCAACTGCGACTACGACACGGCCAAAGCGTTCGAGGACGCCGGTGCGGAAACCCGCATCTTGGTCTTCAAGAACTTGGACGAGGCAGCCATCGAGCACTCCATCGACGAATTGGCGGCAGCCATCCGTGAGTCACAAATTCTCGCGCTCTCCGGCGGTTTCAGCTTGGGTGACGAGCCCGATGGCAGCGGCAAGTTCATCGCCAACGTGCTCAACAGTCCGAAGGTGAAAGCGGCCGTCGAAGACCTGTTGGCACGCAAGTGTCTGGTGCTCGGCATCTGCAACGGCTTCCAGGCACTCGTCAAGTCGGGACTGCTGCCCTTCAGCAAGCTCGGCGACGTCACGCCCGACTCCCCCACCCTCTACCGTAACAACATCAACCGCCACATCTCGCGCATCGTGCGCACCCGCGTAGGCAGCACCAACTCCCCATGGCTCGCTTCCTTCAAAGAAGGCGACGTCCATCAGATTGCCGTCAGCCACGGTGAGGGCAAGTTCGTAGTATCGCAAGAGCTTGCCAAACAGCTCTTTGAGAACGGTCAGGTCGCGTTCCAGTACTGCGACGAAAACGGTCAGGTGAGCATGGATCCCGAAGACAACCCCAACGGCTCCTTCTACGCTATCGAAGGCATCGTTTCCGACAACGGACTGATTCTCGGCAAGATGGGCCACAGCGAACGAAAAGGCCGTAATCTCTACAAGAACATCAGCGGGAACAAGGAGCAGGATATCTTTGCGAACGCGGTGGCGTATTTCGGACGATAAAGGACGATGAAACGATGAAGCGATGAGACGATGAAGCGATGAAGCGATGAGACGATGAAAAGCGATGAAAGGATGAGATAAAATACGATACCGTCTGTTCACTCACTGCTCACTGCTCACTAATCACCAATCACTAATCACTATTCACTAATCACTATTCACCAATACACCAGCTTCAATAACCCATAACCCATAACCAATAACCATTCAAAAAATGCGAATCAACGACATAGAATACATCGAAGTTGAAGTGTTTGACGTACGTTCATCATCACAGGCGACCGAAGCGTTTTCCATGATTTTGGTGGACAAGGCCAATCTCACCCACTATGTGCCTATCATCATCGGGTTGAACGAGGCGCGCGCTATTTTGGGAGAGATGCATGGCAGACTACCGCAAAGACCACTTACTCACGCCTTGTTCGTTGATTTGATTGCGAATAACATTCCAGACTACAATATTGAGTTTGTCTCCATTAATGAGTTCAGCCAGGGAATCTATTATGCCTCCATTGTCATCCAAACGCCGACAGAGTCGTTCTTTGAGGTTGATGCCCGCCCATCAGACGCCGTGGCCATCGCCTTGTGCGCCGGCGTACCCATCTATTTCAACAAGGTTCTTTTCGAAGAACAGATGCAGGTTGCCATGAAGACACCAAATTATCAAGAAGAACCGCATTCTGAGAATGTTCCGGATACGCCTCATCCCGCTGCGGCCGAATCAGAATGGGAAGCCCTCACCCTTCCTGAACTTAAAGAGCTGCTTCAAAACGCGATTGAGGAAGAAAATTATGAACTTGCGGCGAAGATTCAGGAGGAGATTGATAAAAGAGGCAACAGGCAATAGGCAATAGGCAACAGGCCATGATCACAGCCACCAAATTTCAACAACAAGCACGACAAGTCCTCAAACAACACTGGGGATACGACAGTTTCCGGCCTTTGCAAGAGGACATCATCCTTTCTGTGCTGGAAGGGCGTGACACTCTCGCATTATTGCCCACCGGTGGCGGAAAATCCATCTGTTTCCAAGTGCCTGCGCTCGTGAAGGGCGGGCTCTGCATCGTCATCTCCCCGCTCATCGCGTTGATGAAAGACCAGGTGGAGCACCTCCGTGCCCGCCATATCAAGGCCGGAGCCATCTATTCCGGAATGCGGCAGAGCGAAATCCAGGCCACCATCGACAACTGTCTTTTTGACCCAGAATACCGTTTTCTCTACGTTTCCCCTGAACGCCTTCAGACAGAACACTTTAAAATGAACTTCGAACGGATGCCAGTCTCCATGATTGCCGTGGATGAGGCGCACTGCATCTCGCAATGGGGATACGATTTCCGGCCGCCATATTTGGAAATCGCGCAGATCCGAAAGCTTTTCCCTCAGGTTCCAGTGCTGGCACTCACCGCCACCGCCACGCCCGAAGTGGTCAAAGACATCCAACTGCGTTTGGAGTTCAAGACCGAGAATGTCTTCCAAAAAAGCTTCAAACGGAGCAATCTGACCTATTTTGTAGTCAACGAGGAGGACAAAAACAGCCGGATGCTTCGGATCATGAACCGCTATCCCGGTTCGGGCATCGTGTATGTACGCAACCGAAAGAAAACGGCGGAAACCGCTATTTTCCTGCGCAATAACGGCATCTCCGCCGACTATTACCATGCCGGATTGGAACCTCGCGAGCGCGACCGCAAGCAACAGAGCTGGATGAAAGGCGAAACCCGCGTGATGGTCTCCACCAATGCTTTCGGCATGGGTATTGACAAACCGGACGTGCGGTTCGTGGTGCACATCGACCTGCCTGACACCTTAGAGGCCTACTTCCAAGAGGCGGGACGCGCCGGCCGCGACGAGAAGCCCGCTGTCGCTATCCTGCTCTACGACAACTATGATGTGGCCCAGCTCAAACGCAATTTCACTTTCACATTCCCCGAACTCGACCGTGTGCGCGAGGTCTATCGCGAACTGTGCCAGTCTCACCATATTGAAATCGGCACGGGCCAGAACAAAGTCTTCCCGTTCTCCATGGAGGAACATGCACGCGCTGTGCAGATGAATGCCACCCAATATTTCAATGCACTCAAATTGCTCAACAATATCGGAGTAATCCTTGTGTCCGAGCATTTGCGCGAAAAGTCCGAGTTGCAGTTCCGTCTTGATGGTGACCAACTACTGAAATATCAAAAAGAAAAGCCCGAATACGAACCGCTGATCACCACTATCCTGCGTTCTTACACTGGCGTATTCTCCCAATTCGTCAACATTGACGAACAGCTGTTAGCCTCCCGTTTGGAAAACACAGAAGAAACTGTTATAGAGCAGCTTAAAGAATTGAGAAGGGAAAAAGTCCTATCCTATCAACCGCAAAGCAATATTCCACTGATTGTCTTTTTGAAAGACAGAATCGATGAAAAACACCTCTATTTCGACAAAAAAATCTACGATTTTCGGAAAGAGAAGGCGGAAGAGAGACTAGCAGCCGTGGAAAATTACGTAAAAACCGACAACGTATGTCGCAGCCAACTTCTGCTGCAGTATTTCGGGGAGTGGAGCAGCACCCCATGCGGTGAATGCGACGTGTGCAGGCGCAACCAAATACAACGTATCAAAAACAAAATCTTTGAACAGATTTCCGGCGATGTAAAATCATTACAGCAAAAAGGTTATACCCCAAAACAAATCCTCACTGAACTTTCCAAAAAATACGAGGAACCGCAAATCATAGAGGTGATGCGGTTCCTCGCAGATCAAATGTAGAGACGTTTCATGAAACGTCTCTACAGCCATGTCAAGGGTGACGTCCTTACTTCTTCTTGAACAAGGAAATCACAAAGAGCAGCACACATGCGCCGATGACGGCAACGATGAGCTCCCAAAGGAGTCCAGCCTTCTGGATTCCGACAAGACTCATGAGCCATCCGCCGATGAATCCGCCGATAATACCGACGATGATGTTGACAATCAGCCCGAATCCGCCGCCTTTCATCAGTTTGCCAGCTAACCAGCCAGCCACTGCACCGAAGAGCAAGTAAAGGATAATGCTAACAATGTCCATAGTTTTAGATTTTGGTTAAACATTTATGATGGTGCAAAAGTACAAAAATAAATTTGACATTGCACGTTGATTTTGTTTTTTGCTTTTAGCTTTTGGCTATTAGCTATTGGCTAAATGCAACATTCTTCATTCTTCATTCTTCATTATCAGCACTGCGTTCGATACGCTGCGTTCTCCAGCATGGTCGAAACGTCCGTTGTCGGAGGGGCAGTTGGCAACTCCTTGGTAATTGCCAATGTTGAGGTATAGTGTGGAGGAACCGCCGCCATCGAGATTGAGAGCATCACGACAGCCAAGCCAGCGCAACAGCAGCTGTAACTCCGTGAGTGACAACCCTTCAGATTCTTTCGCCCTACCGTCAGCCACGAACAACAATACAGTGCCATCCTCGCGAATACCCACGGCAGTGCGGTTGTGGCGATTAGTGACGAAGGTACGGTCATCGCGCATATACTGAAGCGTGTCGTGCCAAATCAACAGCGGACCAGCAGTCATAATATTCGGAAAAGATAAACCCTCTTCCCAATGTCTCGAAGAATCGGTTTTGAGGATGAGAACGCTATCTCCGCAGAGACAGAGCGTGCCGTATTGGTAATATTTGCGGTTCACGGTGTCCTTACCAGGGGTGTTCTCCCCGATGTCCACGCTGTCAATGCGTAGGTAACAAATGGGGAAATGCTGGTCCATGTCGAAGAAGGAGCCGTTGAGAGCCGCCACGGCACCGTGCCTGCGAGCCATTTCGGAGGTCTTCGTTCGGCGCGGCTCGTACGCGAATGCCAGCGTGTATTGCGCGGTATCAGGGATTTCCAGCACAAAGATCTGCTGGTTCGAGGCGAACAGTTGCTGTCCCTCGAACCGGCACTGTTTCAGCACCATTCCGTCGAGCGTGTCGGTCTGCCAGGGGCCGTTTGCAAACGCCAAGGAGTCGCACTGTGCGTGGAGGCACAAGGCGAAAGAGAGGGATAATAGAGATATGACCACTCTTTTTATCATTCCGCATACCTAAATAGATGCGGCAAAAATACAATTTTAGACAACACGCAGCAGGAAATGCTCCTCTAATCTTTGAGACAGCGGACGCTAAAACCGGCCCATTTGTCATAGGCACTCAATGATATGTTAGGAACATAATACGAAATACCTATGCGCATGGCCATGGACTCGTCCTCGTGTCCCGTTGAACTCCAGAAACTTGTTTGATTCCAGAGATAAACTATCTGATAGGCGAACGCACCGGCCGGAAGGGCGGAGAACCCTGTCGCATTGTTTGACTCCGGATTGTTGCCTACTGCGCATGGATTTGTAGTACTGTTCCAATAATTGGTACTGGCCAATGCCTTGGCAATATTGTTACTGTCCCCATTGCAATAATAAGCAGGCTGGGACTGCACATAGGAGATAAGCGCGTTCCATTCTCCATGGCTTGGGACATGCCATCCTGTCGGGCACACTCCTTGTACATAGCCGGACAAAGTGTCCACGCCACCGCGAACCGTCGCGGGCCAGTTATATAAATGTCCCAATGACTGATTGTTATAATACATAGCCGTGGTGCTGCTCACGGAGGTTGACCCTTGCGAGATAGCCGTTCCGTCGCTGAAGTGCGTGGTTCTCATATTTTCTTTCAGCCAGCACTGCTGCCCGATTTGAACGGTGTTATAGACATTCCCGTCATAGTCGCTCACCGAAGCCTCGGAAGAGCACGGCAGACCATCGCCGGCAGGGATTCCGGAGACGAAAGTGAAAAAGAAATCTTGGGAGGCATCCTGGGTTTGGACGATTGGACCGCTTTGTTGCTCCATTCCGTAGATGGTGGCATAGGCGAGAAATTTCATCTCATCGCCAATGTTGAACAACTTGTCGGTGACACCTTTCAATCCTGTTTTTTCTTGGAGGGTGGCATAAGGGAAACCGCCTTTGTCTGAAAAGGCAATCGTATTTTCGCCGCCATCGCTGCGGTTTATCATTTTCACAGCTGCCGTCTGGCCTTTGATGCGTGCTCTCAAGAGGTAAACCCCAGATTTTGCGAGAGTGATACGTAGAAGATGGGAACCGGGCTGTACGGACTTGTACTGTTCCGATAACAGGACACGGCCGGCAATATCCGTGATCTCCACCCCTAAATTGTCCGATTCGGACAAGTTGACATTCACGAATGTGGTGCCGTCAAACGGGTTCGGATTGTTTGGCGACAATTTCAGGGGGGCATCCAATATGGCTATGCCATCGCCGCTGGAAACAGTCATCGTTAAAGTCGTGTCAGGATAGACCAACACCTCTTGCCAGCCTTTTGTGAGGTTTTCCACAATAACGCTGTCTATACGCACATAGCGATTTGACTCATCCTTGCCGGAGAAAGTCAACGACACTGTTTGCGCAAAAGTCGAAATACAGGTTGTCAACAAGATTGTTAAAAACAGAACTTTTTTCATTTTTTAGTTTTTTTTGTCGGAACTTCTATCTCAGATAATTTACACTTTCCCGGTGGTGATGCGAAGTCCGATTGACATCACTGGGAAAAGGATTTGTCTGAAGATATGACGCAAAAAAGACGAATGGTTGCAGTCAAGCTGATTATTTTTCGTTTTTCATCTGTGATGCTGTAAATGCAAAGGGATATGACCAACACAATTGCCATTAAGATAACGCCTTAACCACGCTCTCGATGTCCTCGTCGGTAGTGTCCCACGAAGTCACAAGACGGATTTCGTTCTCGGCCTCATTCCAGTAGTAGAAAAAGGTGGTTTTCGCAAGACAATCGGCGGCGGGACGCGGGAGCCTGAGCAGCAGGATGTTGGCATCGGTGCGTTGGGTAAAAATATCGCCGAGGAGTTCGGTGATGCGCTGACGGAGCTTTTGTGCTTGCGCGTTGGCGTGGGCGGCGTTCTTCTTCCACAGCTCGTTTTCGAAGTAGGCGATGAATTGGGCGCTGAGGTACCGCATTTTGGAGCTGAGCTGGGCGCACTGCTTGCGGTGGTACTTGAGCTCGGGCACTAAGTCGGGGTTCAGCACAACCACAGATTCGCCCATCAGCATCCCGTTCTTGGTGCCGCCGAAGCTGACGATATCGACTCCGCAGTCGGTGGTCATCTCCTTGAACGTCTTGCCTAATGCCACGGCGGCATTGGCGATGCGGGCACCGTCGAGGTGGAGGTACATGCCGTGCGGGTGGATGAGGTCGGCGATGGCACGGATCTCATCACAGGAATAGACCGTGCCCAGTTCCGAGCACTGCGAGATATAGACGGACTTGGGCTGCGAATGATGTTCGAATCCCCAGTTGGTGAGGTGCGGGCGGATGAGCTCTGGCGTCAGCTTGCCGTCAGGCGTGGGGATGGGGCAGAGCGAGGCGCCGGTCATGAAGGCGGGTGCGCCGCACTCATCGACGGCGATGTGGGCGGTGTCGGCGCAGAGGATGCTGTTGAACGGCCGCACGCAGGCGCGCTGGGCCACCACGTTGGCGCCGGTGCCGTTGAAAACAGGGAAGACCTCGGCCTGCGGACCGAACTGTTCTTTGAAGATTTCCCGTGCGCGGGCGGTGTAGGTGTCGTCGCCGTAGGCTATTTCGTGATCAACATTGCAGGCTGCAATGGCTTCTAAGATAGCGGGATGCACTCCCGAATGGTTATCGCTTCCGAATGATCTCATTGTTTTTTACAATTTTGGCGGCAAAGGTAAAATTTTTTTCACCACCGATGTAGTATTTGGCTTTCTTTTTGCGTTATTATATCTGTGAGACCGAAGGATCCTTTCGAAGATATGCTCCATCGCCATCGAGGGCTGCTGTTTTCGCTCTGTCGGCATTATGTCCGCCGGGGGCTGGAAATAGATGACCTGTTGCAGGAGGCCACAGTGGCATTGTGGCGCGACCACGAGCGGCTAATCTCTTTGTCAGGGATTCCTCAAGCGGCGTTAATCTGGAAGATTGGGCGCAATGCTGTGATTGACTGCCTGCGACGCGTGAAGGAGACAGAGGAGCTCCCGGAGAATTACGAAGCCGTAGAAGAAGACCGCAGCCTACTTAGGGAACTGCATGAGCGGATTGCACTGCTGAACGAGCCTGACCGTTCCATCGTACGCTTGCAATTAGAGGGCTACGATTACAAGGAGATTGGCGAGCAAGTGGGAATGACAGAAAAAAATGTGAGCGTACGATTGGTAAGAATCAAAGAGAAATTAAGAAAATCAATGGCTATATGACAGAAAACGAATTTGACGAATTATGGCAACGGGCTGAGGCCGAGAGCTATAGCCAACGGCTGGCAAAGGAATACCCTGCTTGGCGAAGGAAACAGAACCGCATCGTCACCGTGGTAACATCTTTGGTGGTCGTGCTGGCTGTGGCCGTGTCGCTGTTTACCATACAGCAACGCCAAATCCGAACGTATGAGAAAGTGTATTGCAACCGTGTCGGCACCGCTGATGCACAATGGGCTGACCTGGCCGCAGAAATGTTGATGGAATAATGAAAAAACTGTTAATCATATTGTTGATGCTGCTCCCGTTGGCAGCCATGTCGCAAAGCGCACTGTACAAGCAATACGCATCACGTCAGAATCTCACTGTGGCGCAAGTAAAGGGTTTTAAACTCAGCGACAAAGTGCGTGTCGATGTGGTGCTCGTGGTGGCGGACAATGATGCGGCGTGGGAGCAGCTCAAGAAAGAGCTCGACATCCGCGGCGAGGAAGGTTCCGTCAGCTGGCTCGGTGAACTGGCGCAGCCTGCCAAGCGCACAAAGTGGAGCGGCAAACCGCTGCTGCGCGTGGTGGCCTCGCACGGTCGCCGCACTGTGGGCTTCTACCGCCTCGATACGGAGGCGCAATATGACGCCCTCTTGGATTATCAATTAAATAACATGAAAGAGAAATGAAAAAGATAGAGTTTATGAAAACGACATTGAGATTCACCGTACTGATGACGGTGCTGGTGCTTGCCTTTGTGGCCTGCGATGATCCGAACAAAAAACCTGCTCCTGGGGTCGACAATACTCCTAAAGAGCGGGTTATCGTTTACAAGGTCGGACAAAACGAAAGCCGGCAGTCGCTGGCGACGGAGGGCGAATGGGATGCTCTGTTGGACGTACTCTGCAATCAGGCAAAACAGGGCAGCGAGGTAACCTTCTACAATATGAAGCCAAGCATTTATCACCCAAACAAGCTGTCTTACGGTGCCAAGGCTTCCAAGACGTTCAGCACGTCCAACCAAGATGAAATGAAGTCCTGGATGAAAGAGATGGAGAAAGAGGGACGCACCGTCGTGGTCACTTACAGTAACGGAACATGGAACGGGGTAGCCTACGCCTCGGCACCTCCGGCAGCCACCATGGCGAATATTGTTGGAGAATGGCATTTCAGTCGTCTGGTAATTAAGCCGATGGATGCCGACGGACAGTTACAAGAGGGGGAAACCTTGATCCCTGATTTCGATGGCGGATCCATGTTCTATAATTTCTATGAAGACGGAACGATGTCTTTGACAGTCAACAATATTGACGGGACATCCTACACCGATAATTCCACTTGGAGTCTCTCGGACGACGGCAAACTCTGCAGCGAATTGCTCCCGAATGGCGGTGGATGTTGGGACATCAACTGGATCTCCGCCAACACCTTGGTGCTTTCCCGTCCCGACTTCGGGACCGAGGATGGCGACTTCCTCTATCAATTGGAATTTGACCGACAATAAAAAAAAAAATTTCTTGGATGTAGTTTTTCACTTTCTCGTTACGTTCTTACAACAGATTCTTTCAGTAGAAACAATTAAACCTATTTAATAATCAATCAAAGTAAAAATCAAAAAGTATGAAGAAAAACATTTTTGCAATCGTAGTCGCCGCTATGGCTCTTTTCATGACCTCTTGCGACAAGACCCCCATCACCCCCGATAATGGTGGAAACGTTAACCCCCAACCTAGAGTGACAGTCACCTCCGACCTTATCGGCACTGACTGGACTACCGCCCTTACCCTCAACGACCTGCTTACGAGCATGGGTATTGATCTCAGCGACATTGTTTGCAGTGATTCAAATGATCTCAACGCCGAGGTCATGGGTATCAATATCAACTTCGACGACCAGTATGCGCACATCACTTTCAGCGACAATGTGGTTGTCCTCAATGCCATGGAAATGAACGGCGAGTACACAATGGAGGAGATTGAGCAGATGGATCTTGCATACGTCTATGACGGCACCACCCACACCGGCACCCTGACCGCTGTCGGCACTGACGAGAACGGCGACCCCATCGACTATCAGATTAATTTCACCTACAGCGACAACGACGACACAATCACCATCAACTTCCAGTTCACGGATGAGAACGACGCTGTCATCAACTTCCCGATGGTGTTCCAACGCAACGAAGTGGAAGCATAACCGTTATCCGTACATACAATCAAACCGGCGTCCGCAGGATTCTGTGGACGCTGTTTTTTTATGGTACGCATAATCATTTTTCCCATGAAAGCCCTACTTAAAATTTTACTATCCAAAAAACTAAATAGTTAAAACCAGATTATATTTCATTGATTTGCAAAGACAAAGAATTTTTCACAAAACCCTTCACAACCATGGTCTTCAACTTGTGCAGGTATGAGCAAGCCATGTGACTTGGAGCAAACCAACATTTGCAACTAATTAACAATAAACAACATAACACTATTAAAATAGAAAAATCAAAAAACAGACTGAACTAATAGATTATTATGTATATTTGCAACGCCATATTTTCAGATCTTGTTCATAGGACCTCGCATGGTCTGGAGATGTGGCGAAAAAATGTTAAAACAGAGGTCACGCTATAGTTTATCCACTATGAAAAAGCTTTATTTAATAACTATCACAATCCTTGTTTCCGTGGCAATGTTAATGACATCTTGCAACAGAGAGGATATCAATGATGATAACGGCAACACTGAGAATCCGAGCGATGGCTCTGGAGACGATTCCGGTTCGGAGGACAACCCTAATTATCCTTCTACCGCAGTAGTGATCCCTAATGCCGTAACGGATTATGATGGAAACAGTTATGATGCAGTGAAAATCGGCAATCAAGTTTGGATGGCAAAGAATTTGCGAACCACGCATTATGCCGATGGAACGCCCATACCAGGAGGTTCCAGTGGTTTAGTGTCCTATCGTCTAGCTCCGAATAATGATGAAGCAAACGTCCCGGAATATGGTTATCTGTATAGTTGGTCAGTGGCAATGAAGAATGCAGGCAGCAGCGACTTAAATCCCAGTGGGGTTCAGGGAGTATGCCCCAACGGATGGCATTTGCCGAGTGAAGCAGAATGGAATCAACTGGAAACATATATGAAAAGCCAGTCCATTTATTCTCAAGGTGGCTATTCGGATTATATAGCCAAAGCGTTGGCGGCCACATCAGGTTGGGACGTCAGTTATGAACCTAACACCCCGGGCTATGATCCATGCTCCAACAACGCGTCAGGTTTTTCAGCAGTTCCCGCAGGTACATGCTATATGGGAACAACCTTGGGCTTTGGAATGAACTCTGTGATGTGGAGTGCTACAGAATTGCCCGACAACAACGACCATTCTTTCGGATATGCTGTAGTTTATGCCTTTCAATCCCCTTCAAGGAGTACCGACAATAAGCAAGTCACCGAAGCCGTTCGTTGCGTCCGCAATTAGTGTAAACCATATTTTCAGTTATCAGCCGTTGCAAATGTAACGGCTTTTTTTCGTTCGCGAACTCCCGCATCTGGCAACTGCATCCACGTGGAGAACGTTACCTCACCACCTGTCCCTGGTACTCGTTCAACGAAGGTACAACGCACAGAATCGTTGTTGTTTGATACCAAATAGGTTTCTATCAAGGTGTCAACCCCAGTCGTGAAAAAACCGGTGAAGTCTTCCTGAGTTTGAGTGGCAGGGGCAACCAATGACAATCCCACCCGAAAAATCCTTTCATTCCAAATATCCACCCAGCTGTCAGGATCCAAATAGGAACTGCGCACTTTCTGGAGTCAATCCTTTGATGCACATTCCTTTGGCTTGCGCTTTCGGGGGGGAGGCCGAATAGTCGAGTTCAACTTGGGAGAAACCTGCTGTGGAAAACAAAAGGAGGAGGGTAACAGTTCGTTTCATTGACTATTCTTTTTTGACTGTAATGTAGGTGACGGCAAAAATACAAAATAATATGGATTCATCAATCATTCGTCATTACATTCCGTATTCAGGCTCAAGGCTCACTTCGTTCACCCTGGGGTTACACAGGGTGAACGAGTGTGCCTTGGGATCATGCGGTGAACGCAGTGAGCCCTGGGATCATCAGAACTGGAAGTAGATAAACGGCTGCAAGTCCGCGGTGACGAACTGGTAGAGCACGAAGACGGCCGCCACGACGATGAGACCCATCAGCCAAAGCGGGAGCATGGCGAAGTTGATGCGGTACCAGCGTTTCCAACGGTCAGGAAGCCAGTGGATGAAAAAGCAATTCTGCCATTCCGACATCTTCTTCCTCTTCTCAGGGATGCTGATTGATTTGTCAGCATTTGTGACCACGTCTTCCATGATTGATTTCAGAAAACGCGGCAGGTTGTTCTTCATTAGGACAGGCTTGCTGCGATGGTGTAACAGGTTGTCTTTGATAACCAACGCCACAGTGTCCGTCTTGTCTTCCATACAGTCGACCTGCATCCTAACGCTCTAATTCCGTAAATTTGTTTCATTTTTATTACTGATAGACAAACAAGTCGTTGCTAATAAATAGATCAGCAATGATTCTGATTCGCAACTATTACGTCTTGCTCGTCTGGAAGATCGCCTCCGCCGTGGCTTTTGGCTTTGATGCACTCGCTGGAAACAGAAGAAGGAGTTTGTGGAAATTGTTTTTGAATAAGTTGATGGAACCCTAAAAAAAAATATTTTTCAAAATGTCATGTAATATTAAAATTTTTGTATTTTTGCAACTGAATTAAAAACAAAATACTTTAAGAAATTATGGCAAAACCAATTGAAGCAACCCCAGTATTGAAAGGAGACGATGCGTTTGAGTTTGTCTCTGAAATGGAAAACGGCACAAAGGCCTCTGAAGAGGAAAAGAAAAGTGTTGAGCAAGGAGCATCTTTCCTTGAATCAATGTTGACTTTCGTTTTCTAACATCCTTTTTATGAGAATAATACGTCTTACACCAGACTATAAGTTTGGTTCTTTTAACTGTGAAGAGCCCGACCTAAATGATTTTTTGCTTACAGATGCAAAAGAGTACGCATCAAGGCTGTTGGCCGTCACATATCTCATTGAGTCCAATGGTGACGTTGCAGCTTTTTTCTCTATATCCAACGACCGTATCTCATTGTCCGAGAGCGACAAAGCAACATGGCGTCGGATTAAGAGTGCCTTCCCTCACCGCAAACATCGCAGTGACTATCCCGCAGTCAAAATTGGTCGTCTCGGAGTGGACTATCGATACAAGGAACAAGGGTTGGGCTCTTCCATTCTAAACTTTGTAAAAAAGGCTTTTATTACGAATAATCGCACAGGATGTTGTTTTGTGACTGTAGATGCATTGCCTTCGGCCGTGAACTTTTACAAACTCAACGGATTCCATTTACTGCGAAAATCTGATAGAGAAAAAGCCGAAACAATTCCCATGTATTTTAATCTAACCCGCTTGGTATAAATATGTTAAAATGAAAAACAACACTGTGATTATATGACAGCAGCTACAGATGCCTATGATACAAAGCAATTAACACCTACTTTTTGTTAAAAACGATAAGCAATCCATAGTCCTGCACTTGACGATATGCCAAAAGCGGGTCTCCAGCCATCAGAACTGGAAGTAGATAAACGGCTGCAGGTCGGCGGTGACGAACTGGTAGAGCACGAAGACGGCCGCCACGACGATGAGACCCATCAGCCAAAGCGGGAGCATGGCGAAGTTGATGCGGTACCAGCGTTTCCAACGGTCAGGAAGCCAGTGGATGACCATGCCGAGAACGAACATGATGAAGACGAACTTGTAGTTGGCCAGGATGTCGGGGATAGCCGCGACGTTCCATTGCCCGCCAATGCTGTTGACCATCGCCTTGGCGGTCTCCCACGCCGTTTCGTTGGCGGTGGCGGGGTCGAGGTTGGAACCCGAACGGAAGAACAACCGCGTGAACGAGATGAAGACGAACGTCTGGATGATGCCCCACGTCTTGTCTAACCACTCCACCGTCTTGTCGGGCTTGACGAGCGTGAAGATAGTTTTGATGAGCGTGCCCGCGAACCACACACCGCTCCATACCACGCCGATCATCAGCGCGGGATGTGGCCACAAATGGTTGGTGATCAGGAAAGTGACGAAAATTACTGTGGAGATGGTGCTGCGTACCAACATATTGCCGTGCCGCCAGATCTTGTACGACAGGATACCGATGCCGTTCAAGCCACCCCAAATCATGAAATTCCACGAGGCTCCGTGCCACAAACCGCCTAACAGCATGGTGTTCATCATGTTGAGGTTGGTGCTGATTTTCAACCGCGCCTTCTTGCTCACCAACGAGGCCACGAGCAGCGCCAACGCGATGCCGCCGATGATGCACGTAATCACCACGCTTTTAGTGAGCAGGATGATGACGGCCGCGATGAGCGAGATGCAGAGGTAGGTGCCGAAGGTGGCGTTTCGGTTGCCGCCCAATGGGATATAGAGGTAGTCTTTCAGCCAGTTGGAGAGCGAAATGTGCCACCGCTTCCAGAAGTTGCCTGGGTTGGTAGCTTTGTACGGCGAGTTGAAGTTCTTGGGCAGGTAGAAGCCCATCAGCATGGCCACGCCGATAGCGATGTCGGTGTAACCCGAGAAGTCGGCATAGACCTGCAACGAATAGACGAACAGTGCCGACAGATTCTCGAAAGCGGTGAACAACGACGGGTTGTTGAAGACCCTGTCCACAAAATTGACTGCCAGATAGTCGCTCATTATCAGCTTTTTGGCCAAGCCGTTGAGAATCCAGAAGACGGCGATGCCGAACTGCCGACGAGTGAGGAAGAACTTCTTGTAGAGCTGCGGCACGAATTGGTCGGCACGCACAATCGGGCCAGCAACTAACTGCGGGAAGAACGAGACGTAGAATCCAAAATCAAGGATGTTGGAGACATGCGCAATCTTCCGCTTATAAACATCTACCAAATAACTGATATTCTGGAAGGTATAGAAGGAAATACCGACAGGCAGCAGGATCTTGGAGGCATCGAAATAGTTGGTGCCGGTCCAATTGTTGGTCCATTGCGCCAACCAGTTGATAACCTCGTGCTCGCTACCCACAATCGTGTTGTAAGCATCGGTGCAAAAGTAGGCGTACTTGAAGTAGAAGAGTATCAGCAAGTTGATAACAACGCCCGAAATCATGAATGTCTTGCGCCAGCCGTTTCGCTGCGACTTATCCATGAAAACGCCGAGGAAGTAGTCTAAAAAGGTGTCAAACAGCAAGATAAGAACGAAGAGACCGGAGGTTTTGTAGTAGAACAGCAGACTGACGAAGAAGAGGAACGTATTTCGCAACAGCCGTTTGCTGTGGAACAGGGCGAAAAAGGCATAGACGATGGCGAAGAATGCCCAGAAGTTGAACTGGGTGAACAACAGCGGATGCGTCTCATCGAACGAGAAAAGGTTAATCAGAAATTGCGAAACGTTCTCCCAGGTCATAGTTGCATCGATTTAAGGGGTTGGACAAAAGCATGCCAGAAAAGGTCTCCGATGAGATTGTAGCCGTTGACGGTGAAGTGGACACGGTCTTTCTGTGCGAGTCCCTTGGCTTGCCATTTGACCATGGAGCCGAGCCCGCCCATCACCTCGAACTGGTCCCAGCAGGCACCACCCGTGAGGTTCGCCAAGCGGTGCATGACGTCGCTCACCTCAGGGCCTGTCTGGTTGACGTGATAACGGCCTTTCTTTCCTCGTTTCCAAGTGTCGTTATTCGACAGGAAGATGAAGGCACAGTCGGGATTGGCCTCGCGGATGCGGGCAATCAGTTGTAAGTAATTGTTCTTGAACACGGTGGAGTCAAAATCGGTGCCGAAGGCGTCGTTCACGCCGATACCGAAAATCACCAAATCGGGCGGGAAGGCTTTGAGGTCGCGAACGAAGTTCTTGCACCGCAAATATGAGGGCACCGCCGCACCGTTAACACCTATGGAGGTGAATGTCACGCCTGGTTTGCCGTTCTTCAGCCACAGCCCATTGACGAAGAAGGTGTCGGCCGCTCCACAGGGGAAGTAGAAAGTGAACTCCTGCAGGGGACGACCGGGGTAAAAATAGTAACGCTCGTTTTCCAGGTCGGATTCATCGGGGAAGCGCCATATCGTGTCGTATTTCAGGACGGGGTCGATGTAGTGACCGTTGGAGCGGCCGAAGAGCACGAGCGTGTCGGTGGCAAAATCATAGTCCGGCTCATTCATCGTGAACTTGATGGACTGTACCGATTGTGTGCAATAGACGGAGATGCCTGACATGCCGAGCGGCGAAGGGTAATCCTTATAGACGTTGCGGATTAGCGAGAAAACATCGGAGCGGGTGATTTTGTAGTCGCGGGGATTGTTGCAGGCGTTGGCCGCCGAGTAGGGGAAAATCAGCCCACGGTCGGCTGGTTCGCCGCCATATTCCGCCAGCACATGCTTGCGGATGCGGTGCGACATGGTACCCGCCTGCACATGCGAGCCGCCGATGTGCATGATATGGACGCTACCCTTGCGGGTACGGTTCACACGGTTCCATTTCTCGTAGAAGCGCACCAACGGCATACTGTCTCTACCCCAGCAAAGTGTGTCATCGTTGAAACGGATGAAGGAAAACGAGGAATCGTAAGCCGAAAACAATTCGGGGAGCACCCAAACAGCAGAGGTGTCAGCCTCCATCACCAGCGCAACGCTGTCGGCAGTCTCATCGGTCTGCGCGAAGACATTCAACGCGCAGATTATCAATATGATGCAGATTAATTTTCGGCGGCCTCCCATAAATTGTCGAATTGTTCGGCACCCATCTTGCGGCGGGTGGTGTAGAGTTCATACATCGTGGCAAAATTCTCGGACAAGGTCTTGCCCACATAGTTCGCGCCGGCAGGGGTGAAATGCACGTAGTCGGGACCGGCCCAACCTTTCTTCACCCAGGCAATCATAGAGTTCCGGCCGCCCATAACCTCATACAAATCCCAGTAAGCCACATGGTTACGCAGACACATATTGCGTAAGCTGTCAACCATCGCGGGCAGGAACTTGTAGGTCTGCAGCGAACCGCTGTAGGAGTGGCTCATGTCGGACGGCCCGATGAAGAGCAACGTGGCGTTGGGACAAACACTCTTGATGCGACGTATCTGCTTCTGCATCAAAGCGCAATAGTCGTTGATAGACTTGGTGCTATAGGTTGAAGGCATTTGATTGCCACCAAATTGCAGAATAATCAGTCCTACGTTCGAATTCTGGTAGCATTTGCGCAGAATGGAGTCGGTGACGAGAGTGAACTGATTGCCGGAGGAGCTGCGCAGCGGGATGTTGTCAACACTCACGCCCGGACCGTTATCGATCATGATGCCGTAAATATCGGCCGTGCCCTGCATGTTGAGGCGTAGCGAGGCGGTGGAAGAGTCTGTCTGCCAACGCATGGCGTGGATACCCGCGCCTTCGCTCGTGCAGGTGGAGTCGAAACCATGCTTGCGGTCGGAAAGGGTTGCGCGGAACTTGCCGTCGTGGTCGTTGTAGAGGAGCGTGACACGGGAAAAGCGTTTCACACGACTGTCGGTGCGTTTATTGGTGGAGGCATACGCATTGAAGGTACCACTACCGGTGAGGCGGTAGCATTTGAGCATAAACCCGTAGTTGCCGCGTGCCCGCGCGCCGTCGCCGTAGGTCGAGTAGAGGGTGAACGCGCCGGTAGCCGACTGGCTCACCGCGTAGGACGCAACGGTCTGGATGGCAGGCACCAGCCCCGGACCGCCGCCGCCGAATTTCGACTGCATCCAGGTGCGGAGGTTGCCGGAGATGCGGTCCATCTCAATCTGAGAGTCACCATAGTGCAATACACGCAACACTTCGCCCTTGGCTCTTGCAGAAGCCGCTTTCGCGAAGAATTTGTCGAAATAGGTGACATCGCCGTCGGGCAGGTAAAAATGCCCTTCCGAGGCCAGCGTGGTCTTGAAATGTTCGAGCGTGTCCATCTGTTCCTCAACCCGCTTTTGTTTGACAGAATCCTCTTTGGCAATTTCTGCGATAATAGCCTCACGCTTCTTGCGGTTGAAAAGAGTTGGTTTCGGGATGCGTTTGTCGCGGGAAAGACTGTCGCCGGGCAAATCAGGCAGGTCTGCATCAGGGTCCGCCAGCACTTTTTCGATGGAAGGGAAGTTAACGGTGTGTTTGGCAAGCGTAACACCCTCTTCGGGATAGAAGAAACTGATAACCCCTAAACAAGTGATTATCAAAATGATGAACAACGCTATTTGCCAAGGTTTCATTCCTTTTCTACCCTAATTTTTGAGGGCGCAAAGGTACGATTTTTTTTGACGTGAAAGATACGTTGCGAGGCCTGAATAAAAGTTAGGAAAGAATATTATTATTGAGTGTATGTCCATGTTTTTAAAAGTTGTATTTTTGCTCCGATGAAAAAGATATACAAGGCACATATCCTTTACACGAAGGAGCAAAGCCATTTCGAGGTGTTGGAGAACGGCTATGTCGCTGTAGACAGCGGCGGGCGTGTGACAGGGGTTGCGTCTGATTTGGCAGCGTTGGGAGTCAACTCTTCCGGGCGCTGCCGAACGTCGAAAGACGAGGCCGCGGAGATCGTTGATTTAGGCGACCGTCTGCTGATTCCGGCCATGAACGACCTGCATGTGCATGCCTCACAATACCGCAATCAGGGCATCGCCATGGATTTGGAGTTGTTGCCATGGCTCCAGAAATACACTTTCCCCGAGGAGATGAAATACGCCGACACCCAATACGCCGAACGGATGTACCGTCGTTTTGTGCGCGACCTTTGGCGATTCGGCACTATGCGGGCATGCGTGTTTGCTACCAGCCATACGGAGAGTACCCGTCTGCTGATGCGCCTCTTCCAGGAGACTGGCATGGGGGCACTGGTGGGCAAGGTGGCCATGAACCGCAACTGCCCCGAGGAGCTTTCGGAATCGGTGGAGGAGATGGTGCAAGGTTATGAGGAACTGATCGCGGAATTCAACAATCCGGAAGCATTGGTCCGCCCGATTGTTACGCCCCGCTTCGTGCCGTCGTGTACACCTGAGATGCTACGTGCCTGTGGCGAACTGGCCGCCAAATATCGGTTACCCGTGCAGTCGCACCTCTCTGAAAACAAGGACGAGTTGGCCTTGGTGCAGACCCTCGAAAGCACATGGTACGGCGCGTCCTACAATCACTACGGACTCTTCGGGCAGACACCCACCGTGATGGCCCATTGCGTATATACCAGAGGCAAAGAACTGCGTCTGATGAAGCGGAACGATGTAATGGTGGCTCACTGTCCCACGTCGAATCTCAACGTGGCGTCGGGTATGGCGCCTATCCGGCAATTCCTCGACGAGGGGCTGCGCATAGGTCTCGGCAGCGACATCAGCGGCGGTCACGACCTGAATATTTTCCGGGTGATGGTCTATGCCATACAGGTGAGCAAGATGCATTTTCAGCGGAATCATGCACGACCGTTCCTCACCCTGCCGGAGGTGTTCTGGATGGCCACGAAATCGGCGGGGAGCTTCTTCGGACAAGTGGGGAGCTTCGAGCCCGGCTATGAGTTCGACGCACTCGTCATTGACGATAGCGACCTGAACCACGACCATTATTCCCTGCAGGAACGTCTGGAACGATACATCTACCTCGGCGACGACCGTCAGATTGTGCACCGTTTCTGCCGTGGAAACGAGATAATAATGTGAATACAACAATGAAAAGCATCTTGCAGTATGTTTGTAGGTGAACTGATCTCCCTGTTTGTTGCCCTTTCATGGACCGCCACCGCCCTTTTCGCGGAGGTGGGCTCGAAACGAATGGGCTCGTTGCCGTTCAACACGATTCGGATGACGATGTCACTGTGCTTCCTCGTCCTCACGCTCTGGTTGGTAATGGGCGTGCCGTACCCGCGTTACGCCGACGGTGGCACGTGGGGCTGGCTGCTGCTCTCGGGCGTGGTCGGCTACGTCATTGGCGACTACTGCCTGATGCAGGGCTACATCCACATCGGGTCGCGCTTCGGGCAGCTCTTCATGACCCTTTCGGCCCCCACGGCAGCCCTCACGGGACGAATCCTTCTTGGCGAACAGATGCGCCCGATTGCCATCCTCGGAATGGTGGTCACGCTGAGCGGTATCGCCTTGTCGATTCTCTCGAAAAACGATGATTCGGAGCATCACGGATTGCGTTTCAAACTGCCTGCCAAGGGCATCTTCTACGCGGCGATGGCCGGTATCTGTCAAGGTTTCGGTCTGGTGCTCAGCAAGATGGGGCTTCAACACTACGACGTGGCGCTCACGGCCCTCAATATTTCCCAAGACGCGGTCTTTGAGGGGGCGTTGCTGCCTTTGCCGGTCAACATCTGCGTGCCCTTCGCCGCCACCACCATCCGCGCCTACATCGGGTTGGCGGGCTTCTTCCTGTCGTTGATGCTGTTCAGCAAAGACGGATTAGCGAAGTTGCGCAGGGCAGTCCGCGACCGCAAGGCGATGTGGTGCGTGTTCGCCTCCACCATCTTCGGCCCGTTCATCGGGGTCAGCGCGTCGCTGTTGGCCACGATGTACACCTCCGCGGGCATCGCACAGACCATCTTCGCCCTCACGCCCATCCTCATCATCGCCCCGGCGGCCATCCTGTTCCACCAGAAAGTGACGGTCCGCGAAGTCATCGGCGCCATCATCAGCGTGGCGGGGGTGTGTTTGTTCTTTGTATAGATTTTCCTGAATATTTTCCAAATATTAACCTCATGGACTTTCACATTTACGGCGTTCCCGAAAAACCGACCCTCCTCCTGCTTCCCGGCTTGGGCATCTCGCACGAGATTTTCCTTCCGCTGATAAGGCTGCTGAAGGAGAATTTCAGTATTGTCACGGCGGATATTGATGGATTCCTGCTCGGCAAGCCCTCCCGTTTCACCTCCGTCGATGACCAGGCCGCACAAGTCAACCGTTATGTTCAGGAACATTTCGACGGGGCATTAGACGTGGCCTACGGACTGTCGTTAGGCGGCAAGATTCTCTCTCGGATGATGGAGCGCAACGAAATCGCTATCAGTCACGCCATTATGGATGTTGCGCCGCTTCTGCCGCTGCCCAAGTGGACCGTGGGACCGCTTCGCTACTACCAAGCCCTTAACGTGTGGACCTGCTACCACTGGACCGGCTTCTGGCGGTGGCTGTTCCACTCACACTATTTCGATGTGCTGTTGGATGAGGTGAAGAAGGTGTTCCCTTCGGACAGAACCCGTGCCGTGCGAGAAGGATACAAATCCGTATATACCACCAAGTTGGAATCCATCCTCGGAGACGACATCCACTACTGGCACGGCACTAAGGAAGCCTTCGTGGCGAAGCCGCAGGCCAAGCACTTACTTTCGCTCTGTCCGGAAGCGCACGTGGAGGTCTTCCCGAAGATGAACCACGGCCAGCTATTAGTGACCATCCGGAGGAGGTGGCGCGGAGGATTCGGGCGATGATTCTTCCCACTGAAAATCACTAAGCAATGATTTTTGAAAGGGGCCATAGAATCTCCGCTCCTTCCACCATCACAGACCTCGAATCCCTCCGCTATGCCATTGAGCAGACAGACGAGGAACGGAGGATGTGGTTGGAGAGATAGAGAAGATGCGCAAATCGTCACAACCTATCTAATCAATAATACCGAATTTTGCAACGACTGTACAGTTTTCCTTTCTCGTAACGGTGCGTCCAGTTTCCGTACTTATCATAGCGGTAGCTGAACAATGTTTTATGATAGTCAAACGTGTCCAACAGCTTCGAACAGCAACGGCCAAGTTCGTCACCTTGGGCATTGAGTACGGTGGCATCCAGAAATCCTATTCCTTGATACTCATAATACACATTGCGGTCATCATCATAAACAGTGACTTGGCAATGACTTACAGTATATCCGTCTCTGGACTGAATCCATAACACTTCACGACCAAGACTGTCATATTGGAGTATGTTACATCCATTTCGTAAAGTGGCCAGACGCTCTCCTTCGGGGGAAAGCACCACGCGATAACTGGACGTAGCCATGGAAACGGTGTCGCACCCGACCGCAAGCGAATTCCAAACCCGACCTTCAAAACAGAGTTCCTGACAGTGACACGGATCTGAAAAACGATAAAGCGTGACAGAGTGGAGCGTGTCGTTCCAATAGACAACTTCCCGTGAAACGTGGCCTTGGGCGTATTCATAGTGCTCGTCAACGTAAACTTTCTGGCCATCTTGACGTATTCGATGATGCTGAAAGCGGGCAATGGTGCTGTCAGGGTTAAAACTGATTTTCACTTTTTCTTTGTCAACATACTTGATTTTCAGATTTTTGACCCGTCCATTGGGATTACGCCTGTAGTATATGTCAACAGCGGATCTGACAAGCTCATCCTTTATGGGTGCCCGTCGCGGTTCACGGTTCAGACTCTGCTCCATCAAGCGCAACTCTTCCGCAATCGAATCGCCATAATTGCGCAAATAGACCTGAACCCCCGTCACACTGTCGGCAACAAACGGAAGATGGAGAAACGCTTCGTTTTCTTTCTCCGACAAGGTGTCCACTTCACTATCGCAACTATAACGCCACTCATACTCCCACTTTTCTTTTTCCTTTTGCTTGTTTTTCTCATTCTTCTTCGCCCATCGCTTCTCCATTCGACGTTCTTTCCGCAGCATTCTCTGATAATTCACCTTCTCGCCCCGAATATAATGATAATAGCAGCGTAAAATCACACCCGACATATCGTCCGGATGGTGAATTCCCTGTTCATCGAAATAGGTTGCCAGATGAGAGCCCGCCCAAAGCCCCCAATTGTTGCGAATCCACATCCCCAACGCGAGATGTGTTCTGGCCAAGAAATCCTTCTCCTCCACCGAAAGTATCCATTCCTTGTTTTCCGGTGTCAGAATGGAATCCAACTGCCGCATGCAATCGGGCAAATCCACCGGAATATAGACCGTTACCAACGAATCTGCCTGTTGGTCGGTATTTTGCGCAAATCCAAACAGTGGAATCGCCAGCATGAAAAGCAATACCGCCCGAAATGTGACAGTGCGAAAAAAATGGTGAATTTGTGAAATGGCACTCATCTGTAAAATATTTGATTCCGCAAAAATACAAAATTTGTACTTTTGCCTCCTCAAAAATTGCGGAATGAAAAAACAGGAGAAATTTTCGATAGCGAAACGGCTGAAAAGCTTCACATACGCGTTCAATGGGCTGAAGGTGCTCTTCCAAGAGGAACACAATAGCCGGATACATCTGTTCGCGACCGTCTGCGTCGTCATCGCGGGCGCGCTGCTCAAACTGTCAGTGCTGGAATGGACGGCCGTTGCGTTTGCCGTCGGACTGGTCTTCAGCGGCGAGATCTTCAACTCGGCCATCGAGGACCTCTCCGACGTGATCTGCCCCGAACGCGACGACCGCATCAAGAAGGTCAAAGACCTGGCGGCGGCAGCTGTTCTGGTGAATGCCATCACTGCAGCCGTCATCGGGATCCTCATTTTTCTTCCCAAAATCATCGCCTTATTTCAATAAAACTTTAAGAACGTTCTGTAATAAACCTTCTGCTCTTCGGTGAATAGAGTTTGAATAGAGTTACACCAGAGTTAGAGTTAGACCAGAGAGAGCTTTTTTTGAACCGTTACGGCAATAGGGCTCCTGAAAGTAACTGCAAATTCTGCGGGATAATATCCGAGAAAATAGTACTTTTGCGCTTGAATTCAAAAAACAATCGTATGAAAAGTCCCAAACTGATACTGCTTCTCGCAGTTTTGACGCTGACCGCCGTCTCCTGCGGTTCCAAGAAAGAAACCCCAAAAGAAGAAGCCCCCAAGATGCTGGTCCTCTACTACTCCCAGACCGGCAACACCAAGGCCGTGGCGGAGGCAATCGCCAACAAGCTCGGTGCCGACATCGAGGAAATCACGATGGTGGAGCCCTACGACCCTGACTTCCAAGCGACCATCGACCGTTGCAAGAAAGACCAGGAGCAGTGCATCCTCCCCGAGATTCAACCCGTCAAAGCGGACATCGCCAACTATGATGTCATCTTCCTCGGCTTCCCCGTGTGGTTCGGGACGTACGCGCCGCCCGTGACCACCTTCCTCAACGGCGCCGATTTCAGTGGCAAGAAGATCGTGCCCTTCTGCACCTTCGGCAGCGGAGGACTGGAATCCAGCGTGAAGGATTTGGCGGTGGCTGAGCCTGGTGCGGAGATCTTGCCCGGCTACGGAGTCCGCGCCGCCCGTTTGGAAGCGATGCCCCAAGAGGTGGACAATTTCCTGAAAGCCAACGGATTCCTTGAGGGCGAATATATCCAGTTGGCGGACTTCCCCGCGCAGCGCGAGGCGAGCGCTGACGAGACCGCCATCTTCGACGCGGCGGTCGATGGCTACCCGATGATCCACGCCAAGGCCAAGACGGTGGCCTCCCGCGAGCTCCCCGACGGCACGGAATACCTCTTCACCGCCGTCAACCTTCCCCGCGAGGACAAGCCGGACATGCCCACTGACGAGATCCAAGTATATGTGACGGTGGAGAAAGACAAGGCGCCGGTGTTCACGAAGGTGATACGGTAGTTTGCTTTCCCGCGGAACACGCTGATTTACGTGGAAAATATAATCCGCGAAATCTGCGGGAGAAAATTACGGCAAACTGCAACCTTTTGCCATTTTTGTGTCATTATTGTAAAGTTGTTTAAATGAACTCAATATGAAAAACATCTCCTTTGTGCTGGTTATCCTCTCGTTGCTGTTCTCGGGTATGGCGCAGGAGCACGAAAACCGTGACTATCGTGCTGAACTTGATTTGCTGGGCGGTTTTCCCATCTTCGCGCTCGCACCTGACGGAACCTGTTGGCTGACATCGGGGCGGGGCAAAGTCTATTACACCGATGACATCCACTCCGACTGGCATTGCGCCTCACCGCTCTTTCTCGTTAACGATAACACTTGGATAACCGTACATCAGCTCTCTTTTATAGACACGAACACCGCCATGGCCGTCACATACGACGAGTGGGGGAAAAGGAGTCATTGCTATCGCACTGAAGACCGTGGCAAAAGTTGGTTACAGCAAACCGTAAGCGGGGATGTGGTTCTCCGACAAGTTTGCGCAGATGCGCAAGGTCATATTTGGTTGACTGGATCCGGCAAAGAAGCTGTTCTCTACTATTCCGAAGACCATGGCGTAACCTTCACACCACTGGAACGGCCGGTTATTTCAACAGATTGGGTAAATGTCACGGCATTTGACATGCGCGACGGGCTGTACGGCTTAGCTGGAGTCAACATCAAGCACGACACCTTTCCGCTCATGCTGACGGAAGACAATTGGCGCACTTCAAAGCGGATTCCCACACCGTTAGGAGAAGGTAAAGAAATCAGCAAAGTGTTGATATGGAATGATTTATGGGTGATTCGGCAAGGAAGGGAGGTCTATTACTCCTCTTCTCAAGATCTTCAGTGGCAGCGTTTTCCAGTCAAGGTCACGGATTTTTATCCCGACAGGGAACGCGGACATCTGATTGCCATCACCGACAATCTCAATGTGGTTGATTTCAGTTCCCCCACGGATTACCGGCCGTTCACCCGCGAACCGCTGCCCGCAAAGCCTGCGGAGGCCGCTGTCTATCACGGAAAATTGTATGTATGGACGGTCGGTGGCTTCCTCTGCAAGGCAGACGAGGATGGGGTGGTTTTCGCTTTCCGTGGCTATACTTCGGATGAGGGCATCGAAAAACCCTATATGGTGAGGGACGGCGGCCAGCAGCTTTGGGGCGTTGACTTCCGCAACACGCTCTGCTTCGCCGACAAATCGGATGGCAGATGGTATCGCAAGCAGTATCTCCCAATGGATGTCGAAACATTCAAACTATTAAGTGACAGTGTGGCGCTGTTTTGGGACGGGCAGCGGCATTACACGTACTCCCTTGCCGACGATCAGCTGCGTCCGTACACCCTTTCCGCGCCTTTGGAGGGTTTTCTGAAAGCACCGATAATCGAGGTCGTTCTCTGCGGTGGGCTTACCAAATATCGTAGAGACACGGTCCGTTATCTTGTCACATCTGACGGCGATCTGCAGGCGAGCCATGCCACGTTGGTCTTGGACCAGTATGATCCGTGCTTTCCGAAAGCCAACGCCAAATACAAACGGAAAAGCATAAAGTTCCCGCATACCGCCAGTCGTCACGAATTGGACAGCATCCTTCGCGACATCAACCGCGACTACGCCCGCATTCCCAA
>JAFRUI010000002.1 GCA_017438945.1 Bacteroidales bacterium | reverse complement strand
GATGACCCAGTACAACAAGATCATGGGTCTCCCGTTCGAGGTGGGCGAGCTGAAAGCCGAGTTCGAAAGACTGCTTGCCAAATAATTTCAATCACGAACCATTTAATCACAGATAATTATGGCAGAAAAACATTTTGTTCCGAAAGCGGATCGCGAATATACAAAAGCTGACTTTACCAGCGACCAAATGGTGAAATGGTGTCCCGGATGCGGTGACCACGCTATCCTCGCCGCATTGTTGAACACCTTCCCGAAGACCAACCACAAGAAGGAGAACATCTGCATGGTGTCCGGTATCGGATGCTCGTCACGTATTCCTTACTATGTGGACACGTACGGTTTCCACAGCATCCACGGGCGTGCCTGCGCCATCGCCACGGGCGTGAAGCTGGCCAACCCGGCTCTCTCCGTCTGGGTGAGCATGGGCGACGGCGACTCCATGGCCATCGGCGGCAACCACCTCATCCATGCGGTGCGCCGTAACCAGGACTTCAACATCACCATCTTCAACAACGAAATCTACGGTCTCACCAAAGGTCAGTACAGCCCGACCACGAAGTTCGGTCAGGTCACCAAGACCTCTCCTTACGGCACCATCGACTACCCGTTTAACCCGGGCGAATTGGTGATGGGCGCTCAAGGCACCTTCTATGCCCGTGCGTTGGACTGCCTGCCGCAGCTCACCACCGACATCATGACCCGCGCCGCCAAGCACGACGGCACCAGCGTGGTGGAAGTGCTGCAGAACTGCATGATCTTCAACGACAAGGCCCACGCCGCCATCACCGACCGTGCCGTCCGTGACGACCGCACCATCATCCTCGAGGACGGAAAGCCCATGATCTTCGGCAAGGAGAAGAACAAGGGTCTGCGTTTCAACGGACGTTGTCTGGAGGCTGTGACCATCGGCGAGAACGGTGTCACGATGGACGACATCATGATCCACCACGAGGACACCGAGGACACCGGCATCCACATGATGCTGGCCCGCATGAGCGGCGACCTTCCCGTGGCCATCGGCGTGATCCGCAACGTCAAGAAGACCTCCTACACGCAATTGTACGAAGACCAGATGGAAGAACAGATGGCCAACGGCAAGTACAAATGCGTGGACGATTTGTTGAACAGTGGGGACACGTGGGAGATCTAATTAGAAATTAGTAATTAGTAATTAGTGATGAAGGGCTCTCGGGAACGGGGGCCTTTTTTTTGTGGTGGCAACTGCGTCTTTTTAGCAAAACAAACAATTAGCTTATATGTGAATTACATCAAAAAAAAGAGTATCTTTGCACCATCTTATAAAAACTATATGATGAAAGAACTTACAGTAAAGAACATTGAGAATGAGGGCATTGTAAAAATGTACACCCTACAGTTTTCGGACGCAAACTTATCTGAATTTGAGAAATTTGTCCAACGATTCAAAGATTCCGGTGAACTGAATCGGGATTATCAGATCATTATCTATGCCTTGTCTAAAATCTCAAACAATGGTGCTTTGGAACGCTATTTCCGCCCAGAAGGCAAGATGAATGACCATGTTTGCGCATTACCCGTTGATTCGAGCAAGCTGAGACTATACTGCCTTCGGATCACCGACAAGATACTCATAATTGGCAACGGCGGCCTGAAAACAACTCAGACATACGAGGAGAGCGAAGAGCTTTTGGGTTACGTGATGGATTTGCAAAAATTCGATTCGTTAATCAAAAAGGAGGTGGCCAACGGCTCACTGACAATTAGCGAAACAGAAATCGAAGGTGTCACAGATAAAACTTTTGCGATATGAGTACAAAACTGAATCTTCAGGAGTATTTGAACGGCATCTCCCCCGACGTTAAGAAAGAGGTGGACTGGTCGTTTGCCATTGCGGACAAAATAGAGGCCGCACTCCAAAAGGAGAACATTTCACACAAGGAATTTGCCAAACGGATGGGAAAGAGTGAATCTGAAATCTCCCGTTGGGTGGGTGGAACGCACAATTTCACCTTGCGAACCATCGCCAAAATTTCCGTCAACATTGGTGTGGACCTCATTAGCGTGTAAAAGGCCCACGCCGCCATCACCGACCGCGCTGTCCGTGACGACCGCACCATCATCCTCGAGGACGGCAAGCCCATGATCTTCGGCAAGGAGAAGAACAAGGGTCTGCGTTTCAACGGACGTTGCCTAGAAGCCGTCACCATTGGCGAGAACGGTGTCACGATGGACGACATCATGATCCACCACGAGGACACCGAGGACACCGGCATCCACATGATGCTGGCCCGCATGAGCGGCGACCTCCCCGTGGCCATCGGCGTGATCCGCAACGTCAAGAAGACCTCCTACACGCAACTGTACGAAGACCAGATGGAAGAGCAGATGGCCAACGGCAAGTACAAATGCGTGGACGATTTGTTGAACAGCGGGGACACGTGGGAGATATAGCTGTTAGCTGTTGGCTATTGGCTAAAAGCTAATAGCCAAAGGCCAAAAGCCAAAAAGGGCCGTTGCCGGAGGGTGACGGCCTTTTTTGTGTGGTGTTGTGAGGGGGTGCACCCTAAAACAGAAAATCATTGAAATTTTTGTTTTCGTCGAATTCTTTGAAAACATTCATATCCAACTGCTGTGATAAGGGTTCTTCGACAATAGGTTGTCCCTACATGTCTTTTAGTGAAGCCTCATCGAATAGGTCTTTAAGCGTTTTTTGAGCTTCAGGATCACCTTGTTTAGCTGCTTTGATAAACCATTTTTTTGCTTTTTTCAGGTCTTTTTCGACACCAAATCCATTCAGATAGCATTCGCCAAGATTGTTTTGAGCCCTTGGGGTTCCTTGTCTGGCGCTTACCGTGTACCATTCAATGGCTTTTTTAAGGTCAACTTCAATTCCTCTGCCAAAGTGATAACATAGGGCTAAGCTGAATTGAGCGGTTTCATCGCCAAGTTCTGCCCCCTTGGAATACAATTCAAAAGCTGCTGTAAGATCCTTCTTTACACCTTGCCCATGTTCATAGCAATATCCCAGATTGTTAAAGGCCGGTATCATTTCTTGTTCAACTGCTTTTTTGTACCATTCTACCGCTTTAACATAGCTCTTTCTGACCCCAACACCTTCTTCATAACATATTGCAAGATTATATTGTGCATCAGCAAATCCTTGCATAGCTGATTTCTTGTACCAATTAACAGCTTTAACATGGTCTTCTTTAACAACATAATCCATTTCATAGAACATTGCAACTGAATATTGGGCTTTCATATTGCCTTGTTCTGCGGCTTTGGAGTACCATTCAAAAGCTTTGTTCAAATCTGATTCTACGCCAATTCCTAACTCATAAAACAATGCTAGATGATATTGTGCCATGTCTACACCTTGCTCAGCTGCCTTAGTGAACCACTCTACTGCCTTTTTATAATTCTTTCTTACACCATCTCCATATTCATAACAAAGACCGAGATTGTTTTGCGACCACTTATGGCCTTGGTCAGCTGCTTTGGTGAATAACTTCGCCGCTTGTTTTAAATCTTGTTCTACGCCTTCACCATCCAAATAACAAAGTGCCAAATTGTATTGAGCACTTGCACATCCTTGTTTAGCTGACTTGGTAAGCCATTCGACGGCTTTTTGTAAGTCTTTTTCGACCCCATATCCATTCAAGTAACAAATACCGATGTCGTTTTGCGAGCATGAATCTCCTTGCTCGGCCAAAACTTCCAATTCTTTGGTCGTTAATTTTGCATTATATTCTTTCTTGCTATCTTCCATGATACTACGCTTTGATAATCCAGGATATACAATTCAGAGCGCCACCTCTTCTCACGGCTTCCAACGCAGGTATGCCAATTACCTCGCAATCGGGCATCGCATTGCTGATTTGTTCCAGCGCCTGTTCATCCTCTGGTATTCCGAGTTGCGGAACGAGCACAAGATGGCCAACCTGCAAAAAGTTGATATACGCCCAACTGTATTTGTCCGTTTTATCCACGTTGTATTTCAGAGTTGTAACATCGAAATGATTCTCCAAAATCCGCAAATAATCATGAGCCAATGCCTTGTCAAAATCGGGATAGTTGGTCATCAGCACACGGTTGTCGCCCAAGTAATGGATAATGCCGTCGCTGTGTCCGTATTTTTCCCACCTATCCCATGGAAGGAATACTATTTCGCAGCAGAACGCTTCCTCAAGCATCCGTTGCACCTCTTCGGGAGATTTTTCTTTGTTCTCCAGAAACACTTTGTCCGTCATCACAATCTTGTCGCCACATTTCACCACGTTGCCTCCATCAAGCACAAGATCTAATTTGTGACCATATTGATGAATGGAATGCAATTGATTTGCTTCAAACTGAAACACCTCCATGGGATTGGTTTGCAGCTGGAGTCCATATTTGTCTTGCAGATAACCTGGCGTGTATTTATAGAAAACGAAACGGCCTTCTTCAATCTGAATGGGCATGAAATCCCGGCACCATATGTCTTTAGTTCCAGACAAATAGGCATACGGAATTCCTCGTTTCTGCAACGCTTCTATGATATGACCGTTCAAAACGGGACATTTCTCGGGCAGGATGCTGGAGAAATAGACGCGAGAGGTGAGGTTGTCGGTGATCATATTTTATTTCCTGTCATTGATACTTAACAAGTCTATTCTTATAATATGAAGACCTAGCCTCATTCCATGCTTTTTCACTCAAGGATGAATCAAAAAAAGCCAATTTTAGTTCTCCATCTTTGTTTTTCTTTTTTGGAATCGCTTCAAAATCGTTTTTCCCAAGATACCTGTAAGTTTCTTTTGGAATACAATTACGTTGTCTTGGAGCAAATATTTTTGGCATTTCCCCGCCTTTACACGCATTCAATATTTTGTTTACACACGTAAGTGGACCCACTGTAATTTCTTCCTTCGTATCCACAATACTTCTAATTAGAATGCCTCCTCCACAGCCAACTTTCTTCCTTTTGATTTTCAAAAGATGACTATCAAAACAAATGTCCATTCCGCTCAAATGATAGAAAAGATCACCAGGATTGTAGCCATCTCTTTCGTATGTCACCTCATTCCAATCGTCAGCAAAACGTTTTTCGTCGTAATAATAAAACTCTATCTCAGCAAAATAGTATTCTTTTCCATTGCACTTGATACAATAATTGCAAAATAGGTCTTCTGCGATATCTTTGCATTTGGCTTGAAAACCTTTCAAATCATTTTTTTCCACTTTATTAAATGGATCAGTCAATAATTTTTTCAATTCTTCCATACTATTTACTATTTTGGGGTTAAACATTCAGGCGGCAAAAGTAAACAATACGCCCGACATGATAGCCCCATTTTTTGTTAAGATTCGTTAAGATTTCCAAAATAGTTATTTATAAATGTTTTGGATTGTCCAAAGTCGCTAGAAATTCCACCGACGTAAGGAGACGGAACCTCCTCCTCGCAAGGGCACGAAGACCCGAATGTCTATACAAACAAAATATATGGTTTACAGTTTGAAAAAAATTTTTCAAAAACTTGCTGGAATTAAAAAAAATGTATTTTTGCAGCGGAGTCAGAGATTATCTTTGGCTGACGATTCTACGGATTCGTCGATTCAGGTGGCAGGGCTAACGCTCTGCTATTCTGCTTTATAGAGCAATCTCATTTCACGCCCTGAATGTATCCACACTTCTTTGATTTTCTCTTCACGGTCAAGTCTACCTAATAGGCTTCTATACATATAGCCGAAAGTCAATCCGCAATCTTCGAGTATAAGCCTGTCACACTGCTTCAATCCATGATAGCACATGTTACGAAAAGATCTTTGAGGCTTCTCACCTGAAAAACCTTCATGCTCATACCAAACATCATCAATGAGTAGATCCGGACATTTCCCATAGTATGGCGTTCCGCGCAGGGTGCCGAATATTTTATCATACGCCGGGTTCTTATACGTTACATTCAGTTTTTGAGGCATCACCACCTGTTTGCCCTGCTGGGCGAAATATTTTGCACAGCTCAAGATACGGTGGAAATCCCCCGTGCTGCGGTCAATGGCATTATACACCACCACCCTCCCGCCGTTCGGGAAACTCGCCACCACTTCCGTAGTGAGGTCAACCTGATGCCTGTCAGTGTTTTTTGTCATCAACGGTTCTCTTTTTTATGAATCGGCAAAGATATAAAATTATTTAACATGCTGATAATCAGCAATTTATTAACAAATAATTGTAAAAAAATGGTGCGTTATCGCAGAAAGAAATGTTATTCACTGGTCATCGGTTACCGAAGTGCGGCAACTCGATTAAAAGTTAGTAGTCAACTGCATCAGCGAGGGTGCCGTTTTTTATGAACATTTGTGAATAATAACTCTTCACGAAATGTTGATAACTATGTGTTTTTCCTGCCCTATTTTTTCTGATATTTGCAACATAAAAAACTCACAAGAAGAAACGATCTAATATATGGAAAACGAAACGATTACCACAAACAGACCGACGCGGACTTTGTCCTACAACCGCATCGAGACCCTCCTCGGAACAACTGGCAAGCTGACTCCCCAAGCGGTGGAATTTGAAGAGGCGGTGCTGGGAGCCCTGATGATCGACGACAACGCCGTAAACGAAGTGCTGAACATCCTGAAGCCCGAGATGTTTTATGTCGAGGCTAACCAACACATATTCAATGCCATCCAAAAGCTGTTCTCCGCGTCGCAACCCATTGATGTGCTGACAGTCACCAACCAGCTCAAGAAAGACAAGCTGCTGGAAGTCTCCGGCGGCGCCTCCTATATCGCCGGCCTGACCAACCGGATAAACTCTTCGGCCAACGTGGAGTTCCACTCCCGTATCGTGATGGAGAAGTTCATCCTGAGGGAGCTCATCCGCAACTGCAACACCATCATCAACGACGCCTACGACGACGGTAAAGACGTGCTCACGATGCTTGACGAGGCCGAGACCAAGATATTCTCCATCGTGGAGAGCAACCTCAAGCGCGACAGCAAGGAGTTGGGCGACGTGGTGAGTATGGCGTTGAACGAGCTGTCGGAGATCCGGGAGTCGCAGGAAGAGCTGCAAGGCGTGCCCAGCGGCATCCGCGCCATCGACGAGAAGACCGGCGGCTGGCAGAAGTCCGACCTCGTGATCCTCGCCGCCCGTCCGGGTATGGGTAAGACCTCCTTCGTGCTCTCCATCGCCCGCAACGCCGCCATCGACTTCGACATGCCAATAGCCTTCTTCTCACTGGAAATGTCCGCCAGCCAGCTGGTTCACAGACTCTTCTCCATCGAGTCGGGCATCCCTTCCGACCACATCTCCAAAGGCAACCTCTCCGATGTGGAATGGTCGAAGCTGTGGGAGAATGTCGGCCATCTGCAAAGCTCGAACCTGATCATCGACGACACCCCTGCCCTGTCCGTCTTCGACCTGCGTGCCAAATGCCGCCGTCTGAAGCACAAATACAACATCCAGATGATCATCGTGGACTACCTGCAACTGATGCAGGCGGGCAACGACAACTCCAAGCACGGAGGCAACCGCGAGCAGGAGATCAGCTACATCTCACGTTCGCTCAAGGCTTTAGCCAAAGAGCTGAACATCCCCGTCATCGCCCTGTCGCAGTTGAGCCGCGCCGTGGAAACCCGTGGCGGCTCCAAACGCCCGATGCTCTCCGACTTGCGTGAGTCCGGCTCCATTGAGCAAGACGCCGACATGGTGCTCTTCATCTACCGTCCCGAATACTACCATCTGGACACCTTCGAGGACAACACCCCCGCCGACGGTATGGCCGAGATCATGTTCGAGAAAAACCGTCACGGCAGCACCGGCAACGTGAAAGTCCGCTTCCAGAGCCAATTCACGAAGTTCTGTGATGTCAGCGAAGGCTCCTTCGGTCCCGAGAGCAACTACATGTCTCCCTCGGCAGGCATCACCCCGAACGAGAATTTCGGCTACTACGACAGTGCGGCCAACAACGACGCCGACAGCGGCAGTAGTTTCGACGACCCCATGCAACAGGGATATGAAAACGAAACACCGTTTTGACGATGAGACGATGAGACGATGAGGCGATGAAAAACGATGAAACGATGAAACGATGAAACGATGAAGAAACTATCCATGGATGAGCTGGGGAGAATCACCCCCGAGGAGTTCAAGAAACAGGAGAAAGCGCCTATTGTGTTGGTGCTGGACAACATACGCAGTATGCACAACGTGGGTTCCGCGTTCCGCACGTGCGACGCCTTCAACATCGAAAAACTCTACCTGTGCGGGATCACCGCCACGCCACCGCAGAAGGAAATCAGTAAGACGGCCCTCGGCGCCACCGAAAGCGTGGAATGGGAATACGTGGAGCACGTTGCCGAACTGGCAAACCGTTTGAAATCAGAAGGTTACTCAATCTTACTGGTGGAGCAAACCGACAACTCCGTCATGCTGCAGGACTTTGATTTCTCCAAATACGGGAAAATTGCCCTGTTCGTCGGCAACGAGGTGTTCGGCATCTCCGACGAACTGTTGCCCTTGTGTGATGCGGCCATCGAGATCCCGCAGTTCGGCACCAAGCACTCGCTGAATGTTTCCGTGGCCACGGGGATTGTGCTGTGGGAAGCGGTGAAACAATTCATAATTCATGATGTGTGATCACTATTCGCTGATCACACATCACAAAAAAATTGTACTTTTGCACTCACAAAAAAAGTGGATATGAGCGAAAAAGTGACCTTTTTGGACAAGACATTTGTCAAGTACATTTCGTCAGAAGAAATCGACACGGCCATCGCCAAGGTGGCGTCGGACATCATGCTGGAATACCGCTACGACGACCCGATTATGTTGATCACCCTCAACGGGGCCATCGTTTTCGCCGTCGATCTGCTGAAACGGCTCGATTTCCCCTGCCGCATCACCTGCGTGAAGCTCTCCTCTTACAGCGGGACTGAGTGCACCGGCCAGATCAACCAGCTTATCGGGCTCAACGAGGACATTCGCGGCAAACGCATCCTCATCCTCGAAGACATTGTCGATACGGGGGCCACTTACCGCCATCTGCACCAGATGCTGACAGAAGCAGGCGCGAAGGACGTCCGCATCGCCACCATGACGATGAAACCCGACGCCTACAAAGGGGAACTGCCCGTCCATTACGTGGGCATCAACATCCCCAACAAGTTCGTCATCGGCCGCGGACTCGACTACGACGGCTATGGACGCAACCTCCCCGACATTTATCAAGTTTGCAGTTAGCAGTTTGTAGTTAGTGGTTGGCCCTAAATCGCTAACTACTAACTACTAACTACTAACTACTAACTTCACATAAGCTTAAACATAAATTAAAACAAATATGTCCCAAATCACCCTCGTCATGTTCGGTGCCCCCGGCAGTGGAAAAGGCACCCAGGCCAAGCAGATGGCCGAAAAATTCCAACTTGAACACGTCTCCACCGGCGACCTGTTCCGTTACGAGATCTCCCACAAGACCCCGCTGGGTCTGAAGGCGCAGGAGATCATCAACCGCGGCGACCTCTGTCCCGACGACATCACCCTCGGGATGCTCCGCAACCATATCGAGAAACACGCTGACGCCAAGGGCTTTATCTTTGACGGTGTGCCGCGCACCATCAAACAGGCCGAGATGCTCGACGACAAGAGCTTCTTCAACAACCTCGACATCACCAAGGTCATCTACCTGAAAGTGGAAATGGAAGAGGTGCAGAAACGCATTCTCAAACGCGCCGAAATCGAGCAACGCGCCGACGACACCCCCGCCACCGTCAAGGCCCGCGTGGAGAACTTCTTCGCCCAGACCATGCCGCTTGTGGAATACTACCAGAAACAAGGCAAGTTGGTGGAAATCAACGGCATGCAGGATATTGAGCACGTGTTTGCGGATATCTGCAAGGTGGTGGAAGCGTTGTAAGGCAATAGGCAACAGGCAATAGGCAATATTTAAAAACATATTTCCTTAAGCAGCCCCGTTAGGGGCAAGAGCTTGGTAGCCAGGGGTAAGGTGCGAGGAACGAGCACCGCCACCCCTGGAAGTGAAACAACAATTATGGACAACAATTACAAGCAAGAAGATAGTCATCCTCGTCGCATCGCCGTCCTCGGCTCGACGGGCTCCATGGGCACGCAGGCGCTGGAAGTCATCGCCCTTCATCCTGACGTGCTGCAACTGGAAATCATCGCCGCCAACTCCAGCGCGGATCTGCTCATCGAGCAAGCCAAGAAGTACCATCCCAACATCGTCGTGGTGGTGCAGGAAGAGGCCTACCGCAAGGTGAAAGAGGCGCTGGCTGACGAGGACGTGAAGGTCTTCTGCGGCGAGGAATCGTTGTGCGACGTGTGCGAGATGGACTGCGTCGATATGGTGCTGTCGTGCATCGTGGGCATTGCGGGGCTCAAGCCGGCGTTTCGCACCGTGTCGTGCGGCACCCCGTTGGCCATCGCCAACAAAGAGACCCTCGTGGTGGCCGGTGAGCTCATCATGCGCACCGCGAAGGAGCATAATGCCCCCGTATTGCCCGTGGATTCAGAGCATTCGGCGATTTTCCAGTGCCTGGCGGGCGAGCAGTACAACCCCGTGGAGAAGCTGATCATCACGGCTTCCGGCGGCGCGTTCCGTGGCTATACCAAAGAGCAACTGGAAACGGTCACCCTGCAGAGCGCCCTCAAGCATCCCAACTGGAGCATGGGGCCGAAGGTGACCATCGACAGTGCATCGCTGATGAACAAAGGGCTGGAGGTCATCGAGGCCAAATGGTTGTTCAACATGCCGTTGGAGAAGATCGACGTAGTGGTTCACCCGCAGTCGGTCATCCACTCCATGGTGCAGTTCGAAGACGGTTCCGTGAAGGCGCAGCTCGGAGTTCCCGACATGCGGCTGCCCATCCAGTACGCCCTCTCCTACCCGCTCCGACTGCCGTTGCCTTATGACCGCCTTGACTTCAACAAATACTGTAATCTAACCTTTGAAACACCAAACAAAGAGGTATTTCCTTGTTTGGATATGGCCTACAAAGCATCGGCTGCCGGTGGAGGAATGCCCTGTGTGATGAACGCGGCCAACGAGGTGGCCGTCAAGATGTTCATGCAGGAGAAGATCAAGTTCACGGACATCCCGCGCATCATCGAGCACGCCTTGGCCACCGCCCCGAGCGTACGTCCCAAAACCATCGAAGAGTACATCGCGTTAGATGCGGAGACGCGGGCGCGGGTCAAATAAACAGAGATCCCTCTTATTGGACGATCACTTTCAGATATTTCGTGTAATTCCCCACGCTCACCGAAAGACGGCATTCATCGCCGGAATGGTAGGTCGTGTCGCTAAAGATCATGCGGAAGGTGGCGAACTGTACCATCCCGGAGGACTCTAACTCGGGTATATAGGTCCCGAAAGAGGTCCCGTTCAGGATAAGATTGTCCGTTCCAACAATCAATTCAACGGGGTATCCCGTAGCGTATTGCCAGTAATAGTAAACCCCGCGGTTGGAGTTGATCCCAATTGCCTCCGTCTTGATTTTAATCTCACGGTAGCTGTTCAGCGGCACCTCCACGCTGTTGCCAGTGATTTCTTCGTTGTCCATGTAGAACGTCACAATCGGTTCTCTATCCACCAGCGCAGGGCTACACGAAACCGCCATAATCCCGACAGCCACCAACAATAAAACGATAATCTTTTTCATATTCAACAAATTAATTCTCAAAATATTATTCATCATCTACTAAACCACCTTTTTATAATTCATAATGCATAATGCATAATGCATAATTCTTCATTCTACATTCTTCATTCTACATTCTTCATTCTACATTCAGCATTCATCATTCAAAACCCATACCCCACCCCAATCGCTCCAAATCCTTTGAATCCGACACCGAGCTCAAAGCTGCCGAACCAATGCTCCCCACCAGCCCGGATGCCGAAAAGTGTCACATGCGGCGAGAAAAACAACGTTCGGGGATTCTTGTCGTTCGTGCTCGAATTGGTATTTATATCGAAATAGGTTGTGCTGTTGTCGGCGTAGCTCAAGTCGTAGTTCGTCACCCTGCCGATGAATTTGGTCACCCCGAACGAAAGCTCGGAGTATAGCGTGACGTGCGGTCGGTTAAACCAAGAGAGCCTCAATTCCGGCAAGATACTGATGGCGTGGTATCGGCGGTCGCAGATGCCTGGCACGGTCTGAGTCAAGTCCTTGATTTCCAAATCCACATAATGTACGTATTGGGTGTGCAGACCAATCCACAGCCATTTCGTGGCACGGAAGTGGTAGGCGAAGGCGAACACCGGTGTAGTGTGGAACCATGGACTGAGCAGGCCTTTTTTTAGGTCGAGATCCAAATCAAAACCGACGGGCACGACAAACACAAAATACCGGTCAAATAACGCGATGCCTGTCGGATCGCACAATTCCAACTTGAACTCATGACGGAAATATGGCATCGGCGCCCGTTCGCGTTTCTCTCGCGGTTCACGATGCCGCTTCTCCTTTTCCTGCTTGGATTCTATATCGAAAGATCCATCGTAAAACATCCCTGCCAAAGAGTCAGCATCCTCACGGACCTCCCTTTGTTGCAGATTTTGACGAAGATAGAGCGTATCGTGTACCCAGGTGGTGTCGCGGGAGACTAACGTATCGTGCTCTATTACTGTTTCGTAGATATAGAGCGTGTCAGGTTTTTGCGCACACAATTGTCCAATTCCCACCATCATCAGCAAGAACACAAAAGTCACCCTATATTCCACATTCTTCATTTATCATTCTTCATTAAGCATATACACGGTGTCTTTCACCACAACGGTCTCCTTCACATGGACTGTATCACGCTGTACGACGGTCTTCTTCACTACAACGGGTTCTTGAGACTCAGGAGTTTGGACTTGAGACTCAGGAGTTTGGTGGTGTGACGTATGACGTGTGATGTTGGACGTAGGATTTGCAGATGAGGGGACGGAATGATCTTCATTCTGTAGAGACGTTTCATGAAACGTCTCTACAACCACCCTTTCAGATTCTGACGGCAATGCTATCGTATCAACATTAACATTCTCTCCCGCTTGCGGTTCCGAAGGTTTCGGAGCGACATAGTGCAGAACGGCAAAGGTCACGAGACAGCCCGTAACGAAGGAAACCACCCCAATCAGCATCTCCTTGGCATGCGACAGCAGCCACACGCCCGCACCTGATTTTGAGGCGACAGCGGCGGTTTTGATCTGCTCGTCCGAAAGCGTTTTCCGTGGCGCACGCGACACCTCCGACACCCCTTTCTCGAAAAGGCGGTCAATATCTGTTCTGTTGTTTTTCATTTCATTGTTATTTGGCATTTATTATTTGCCCGCACACCTAACGGCGTGCGAACCAACCGTTTCTCCGTCGTTTCTACCGAGCCCTGCAGACCTAACGGCCTGCAAGCCCTCTCCTATGTCATCATCGTCTCATCGCTTCATCGTCTCATCGCTTCATCGCTAATACAAGGCATCGCAACAAACACCTATAAAGTGACCGTATGGTGATAAATTTCCGCCTCACCGATCGTAATGATGACGGTATAGGTTCCTCTTGGAACATTGTGAAGCGTATATTCCAACGTCTTAGGGCACAAACAGTTGGCCGAAATGTTATCATCCACCAGATAGTTGATAACAATCTCATTGTCCACAACATGAGCATCCACATCCACCGACGAGGCGGCGCAATTGAGCATGAGCTCGTGGATAATCTGGAGCTCGCCGTGCCCATAATTAAAAATAGGATCTGGAAATTCCGACTTCTCCCCCGCATGGCATGCTGAAAGCTCGTTATCGGAAACGGTCAGCTTTTGGGGATTTTGCCGGCGGTCACAAGATGAGAACACCGTGACCATGGTGGCCACAACAGCCATTATTCCTGTAACAACAACAATAAATGCATTCTTTTTCATTGTTTTGGCTTTATACATTAATTCTTTTTAACAAAAGCACTACTAAACCCATCAATCATATTGTCCCATAGCGTAAGAGACACTTCGTTAGAAAAGGAATTGATAATTGCGCTACCTGATGGGACTACGACTATTTTACCATCTGTAGCTTTCGCAATTTTCTCGCACTGCTCTTCAGGAAGACGTAGCACGTAGGACGTTGCATTGCCACACTCGGTTAAAACCTCAGGACAGTCTGATACGTCAATTCTATAAGAGCCAGAAGTGACTTTTTCCCCATCTTTGTAAAAAGTGAATTTGCTGCCTTTAAAGACAATTTCAGCATTGAAACCTTCACTTTCAGGGGTGTAGTTGACTCCTGCGATGCCGCCGGAGGTGCGTGTCCATTGCCACGTGCCTTCGAGCTCGTGTTTTTCAGGCTTGCTGCAGGCGGTTGCCAGCAATGCCAGCAGAATGACTGCTGTGAATTTCATTGTTTGTCTCATATCGTTATATTTTGGAATTACTCTTATTCTTGTCAATTGCCCGCACACCTAACGGCGTGCGAACCAACCGTTTCTCCGTCGTTTCTACCGAGCCCTGCAGACCTAACGGCCTGCAAGCCCTCATATATTCATCGTCACTCATCGCTTCATCGTAATCGCCTCGTCGTAATGCTCGTCCGTGATGGTGAACGAAAGCTTGCCGTAATAGGGCAGGTCATGAAAGACACGCCCAGTGTTCCTCTTCTCTTCGTAGGTGTATTTCGCAGATTGGAAATTGTAAGGACTGATACCATCGGTCTCCCAAGCATAATACTTTTTTTCGCGCACAAGTCCGTCTTCTCCGAAACCTCCGAAACTCATTTTCACCGAATCGCCATAAAATGTCTTGAAATAGTTTACACCCGCGTCGAAACCGGCACTGCCGAGGCCACCCAGCTGTTTAATAACGATTTCTTCGTTGGGGGCTAACGTATAGACTTTATTAGAGGGCACCAATGTGGAATCGTTGAGCATCGCGTCATGAGAGATGATGGTGACGTAATGCTTTGAAGCATTGCGGATGGCCACATCCTCGGTATAGGCGGGATCGCAGGCGGTGGTTAGGAATGCCAGTGTTAGGGTGACAGCTGTCAGGAAGATAGCGGCCACTGCGCTACGTTTGTGTGGGGTTGCTGAAAGCTTATCCCTTCGGGGCTGTTTAAGGAATGATGCTTTCATAATATTAGCGTTTTATGAAAGTGTAACTGAATCCGTCATAGAAATTTTCGCTCATGGAAAGTACTTGCACTCCATATCGGTCATCGTAGCTGATGACGGCGAAACTTTTCATTGGAGGTGCCACTTTGCCGTTGGTGGCTTCTGCTATCTTCTTGCATTGCGTCTCTGGTATGTTCAGGTTGAACCAGGAGTAGAAGGCCTCGTCGTTGTCACTTTTATTGGTATACATAACTTCATCTACATCATAATCAATGTGATACGTGCCTGAAGTAACCTTTTTACCATCCTTGTAGAAGGTGAATTGGTTGCCCTTGAAGACGAGTTCGGCTTCGAAGCCTTCGCTTTCTGGTGTATAGTTGACTCCCGCGATGCCGCCGGAGGTGCAGTACCACTGCCACGTGCCGGCGAGCGCTTGCTTTTCGGGTTTGTTGCAGGCGGTTGCCAGAACCGCTAATGCGGCAATTACAGCAGTTTTAATGATGTTTTTCATATCAATATCGTTTTAATTTGACAATTTTTTATTTACACGGCGTATGCGATACGCGTTTTTATTTACACGGCGTATGCGATACGCCCCTACCGATTCACACATCGCATCATCGCCCTTCATCGTCTTTCATCGCATCATCGCCTCATCGCCTCATCGTATCATCGTTTCCTCGCCACCGCCTTCAGCCGCTGCTGCAGCTCCGCCCTCGCACGGGAAAGCAGAACCTTCGAGTTGGCGACGGAGATGCCGAGCGTTTCGGCTATTTTCGAGTGGGAGTAGTGCTCCACCGCGTAGAGGTTGAAGACCGTGCGCTGCTTCACGGGCAGCTTCCCGACGACCTCCAACAGTTCCTCCTGCGTGAAATCCGTTCGCGAAAGCTCCGGGTCGTCGGCAATCTCCTCCACTTCTTGACTGTGAAGGTTCTCGTCCCACTCCACCATCTCCGGACAGTCGCGCACGTGCATCAGCGCTTGGTTGACGGCGATCTTCTTCAGCCAGCCTTCGAAACTGCCGAAAGCGCGGAAGGTACTGGCTTTCTCCATCGCGGCGAGGAACGCGTCCTGCGCCAAGTCCTCCGCGAGATCCCAGTCGGCGACATACCGGTAGCACGCGCCCACCATCTTCCCGATGTGGCGTCGGTATTGCTCCGCCCAGAATGCTTCTTTCTTCATTCGTTCTCGCCTCTGATATTAGGATGCAAAAATACGAAAAGGTTACATTATTTTTAGTGAGCAGTGAACAGTGATTAGTGATCAGTGATTAGTGAGCAGTGAACAGTGTTGAACAGTGTTGAACAGTGAACAGTTATGGACAAGGCAAATCTTAAGTGAAGAAGCAAGATAATGCGTTTCCATTCTACATTCAGCATTCAGCATTCAACATTCAGCATTCAGCATTCAACATTCAGCATTCAGCATTCAACATTCAACATTCAACATTCAGCATTGGTCAGAATCCCGCGAACGGCATGAACAACGGCGGAAGCAACAGCAGGAATCCGAGGATGATGAGCGCCAACAGGAACTTCCAGATGAAGCGGAACCAAGTAGAATACGGGATTCGGGCCACGCCAAGCACGCCGATGAGCACACCGGAAGTAGGCGTGATCATGTTGGTGAATCCGTCGCCGAACTGGAATGCCAACACCGTCAGCTGACGCGGAATGTTCATCAGATCGGACCACTCCGCCATCATCGGGATGGTGAGTGCGGCCTTCGCGGAACCCGACGGGATGATCAGGTTAAGCAGGTTCTGCATCACGTACATGGTGGCGGTGCTGCCGATTCTGCCGGCATTCTGCATCCCCTGCGCCACCGCGTAGAGAATCGTGTCGATGATATGGCCGTCTTCCAGAATGATGATGATGCCACCGGCCAGACCGACGACCAGCGCGGCCACGAGGATGTCCTTGCAGCCCTCCAAGAAACTGCGGACCACCTTGTCGAATTTCATCCCGAAGGCGATGCCGGCGGAGATACCCATCGCGAAGAAGAGACCCGCAATCTCCATCACGTACCAATCGTAGCCCAACACACCCGTCACCAAAATCAAAATTGTGAACAGCAGGATGGTGAGGATCAGGTGGTGGACGGACTTGCGGGTGGCGAAGAAGCCGATGAGGACGAACAACGCCGCCCAAATCGGGAACAGCACCACGTGACGGCTGCCCAATCCCACGGTGATGTCCGTGTAGGGCATCGTGACGGCACAATAGAGCAATATGGCAGATATACAGCCATATACAATCCACGCCGCCCTACCCGACTTCACCAGCTCGTGTTTGTCCTCCGTATCGGCGGTCTTCTCACGCCAATAGCTGTCGATATTATACGTCAGCGACTTTTCAGGATTCTTCTTGATGTAGTTGGCGTATATCAGGGTGAAAACAATGGCGATAACTGTCAAAATAATCCAACAAATCAACCGGTAACCGATGCCCGAAAAGGTGGGCAGCCCGGACAACCCTTGTGCGATACCGATGGTGAAGGGGTTGAGCATCGCGCCCGCGAAACCCACATGCGCGGCCACGTAGCACATCAGCACCCCAGTGATGGAGTCGTAGCCCATGGAAACCGCCAACGGCACGAAGACCACAATGAAGGCGATAGTCTCCTCGCTCATCCCGAACACCGACCCGAAAAGACTGAACATCAGCATAATGGCGATAATCAGCAGGTTGTTGACCCCGACCTTTCGGAAGAAGGCGTGCTCCTGCATCCGCTGGGTTTTGTCGAGGAAGAGCCAGATGCCCCGATTGATGGCGTCGGTCTCGTTCATGACCCAGAAAGCCCCGCCGATCATCAGGATGAAGACGATGATACCCGAGGTGCGCTCGAACCCCTTGAAGAAGGCGGTGAATACCTGCCAGGTCTGCGGCGCGGGATCCACCCGGTGGTACGAGTCAGCGACGACCACGTTGCGCTCGTGCCCATCCACTGTAACGGTCTGACGGTCAAACTGTCCGCCCGGCACAATCCAGGTCAGGACAGCGCACACGGCGATAATGGAGAAAACGATGGTGAAGGTGTGGGGGATGTTGAATTTGGTACGCATTTCGTAATGGTTATTGGTTATGGGTTATTGGTTATTGAGGGTTATTGGTTGTGGGTTATTGTAGGTTATTGTATGGGCGTATCGCATACGCCCTTTTTCGCGTACGCCCTTTTTCGCGTACATCCATTTTTGCATACGCCCATTTGTACACGCCATATCGCATACACCCTTGCATTTATTTCAAATGTATCAACGCCGCAGCGCCCAACACGGCCGCGTCGTTGGATTGCAGTTCAGACAATTGGATGGAGATACGATCTTTGTAGATGTATAGCAGGTTCTCGGCGAAATATCGGCGAAGCGGTTTCAACAGGGCTTCGCCGGCGCGGGTGGGACCGCCCATGAGGAAGAAGGCCTCCGGGGAGCAGAACGACGCGGCGTTGGCCATGCCGATGGCGAGCCAGTAGGCCGTGACATCGTAAGTCTTGAGTGCCAGCGGGTCGCCCGCGACGGCCATCTCGCCCACATCCTTGCAGGTGAGTTCGCTGCCAGAGAAGTTGTCCCGCAGGTCTCCTTTGGCCGCCAATTCCTTGTAGGTCTGACAGATACCGCGCGCCGAGGCGTACATCTCCAGACAGCCCTTGCGACCGCAGCTGCAGAGCCGGTCGCTCAGTGGGTTGACGATAGCGTGTCCGAGTTCGCCGGCCATGCAACCGTGTCCGTGGATAAGGCGGCCATCGACGAAGATGCCGCTGCCGACGCCCGTACCGAGGGTGATGGTCACGAAATGCTGCATCAGCTTCGCGCCACCGTAGATGTGCTCTCCGAGGGCAGCAGCATCCGCGTCGTTGGAGAGCGTCACCGGGATGTTCAGCATCCGCTGCAGCATCTCACATATCGGGATCTCCTTCTTCATCCGCAGGTTGGCGGTGTCCGCCCCGATGCAGCCCGTATCGAAATGGGCATTGGGGGCACCGATGCCCACGCCCGCAACCTCCGTGAGGCCGTTCTCCGACAGTATCGCACGGATGGCACCGGCCATGTCAAGGATGTAAGGATGGTGGTCTTCGTATTCGGCAGTCTTCAAGATCTTGTGTTGCAGCACTTTGCCGTCCGGATTCACCAATGCGATATCCGTGTTTGTGCCGCCTATGTCAATACCTATGGCAAGATGGTTCATAAATCGTGATTCTTGTAAAGGAATAGGGATTACAGGGCGCAAAGGTACATAAATTACGAATATACACAGACAGATAAAATCACCGCAGTAGAGACGTTTCATGAAACGTCTCTACAATTTCAGTTACACAACAAAAAAACGGGGAATCTCCCGACTCCCCGTTCTATTTACAAATCACAGTTCACAGATCACTGCTCACTGTTCACTATTATTACAGCAAGTGCACCGCCACGGTCAGACCGGCCATCACGATGCTCACCATGCTCATCAGCTTGATGAGGATGTTCAGAGACGGACCGGAGGTGTCCTTGAAGGGATCGCCCACGGTGTCGCCCACGACGGTAGCTTTGTGGTTGTCAGAACCCTTGCCGCCGAAGTTGCCTTCCTCGACATACTTCTTGGCGTTGTCCCAAGCACCACCGGCGTTGGCCATGAAGATAGCCAACACGAAACCGGCGCCGAGACCGCCGACCAACAAACCGAGCACACCAGCCACACCGAGAATCAAGCCCGTGCAGATGGGAGCCAAGATGGCGAGGATGGACGGGAGCAGCATTTCGCGTTGAGCGCCTTTCGTGGAGATGGCCACGCAACGAGCGTAATCCGGAGTACCCTCACCGGTGAGGATGCCCTTGATTTCGCGGAACTGACGGCGGACTTCCTCCACCATCTTCTGAGCGGCGCGACCCACAGCGTTCATCGTGAGACCGCAGAACAGGAAGGCCATCATGGAGCCGATGAAGACACCCACGAGCACTTTCGGGTTCATCAAAGAAACATTGTAATATTCCATGAAGTCGATCAGGGATGCCTGAGCGGTTTCGACGACGCGGTTGCCAAGGTCGAGGGTGTCAGTACCGATACGCACGAGGGCGATCTTGATCTCTTCCACGTAGGAAGCGAGCAGTGCGAGGGCGGTCAGAGCGGCAGAACCGATGGCGAAGCCCTTACCCGTGGCAGCGGTGGTGTTACCCAGCGCGTCGAGAGCGTCAGTGCGTTTACGAACTTCAGGTTCCAAACCGCTCATCTCGGCGTTACCACCGGCATTGTCGGCGATAGGACCGTAAGCGTCGGTAGCCAAGGTGATACCCAGCGTGGAAAGCATACCCACAGCTGCGATACCAATACCGTAAAGGCCCTTGGAAAGGTTGATGGCATTGAACTCGATCTGGAAACCGTTAGCGCACAAGAAAGCGAGGATGATAGCCACACCGATGGTGAGCACCGGGATGACCGTGGAAATCATACCCAAGCCGATACCGGAGATGATGACCGTGGCAGGACCCGTCTGGGATGCCTCAGCGACCTTCTGCGTCGGTTTGAAGGATTGGGAAGTGTAGTATTCCGTTGATTTACCGATAATCACGCCGGCGAGCAGACCCACAACGACTGAAAGGGAGACCTGCCACCACACGATGTCGGTAGAATCTTTGAACAGCACATACATGATGCAGAACGTGGCCACGGCGATGAGGCAGGCGGCAGTGTTGGTGCCGCGGCTCAGGGCCTTGAGCAGCTCGGTCATCGTGGCATCTTCCTTCGTGCGAACCATGAAGATACCAATCACGGAGAGAACCACGCCGACGGCGGCAATCAGCATCGGGGCGAGGATGGAGCGCATCTGCATCTCGGCGCCGAGGGTGGCGAAAGCAGCCGCGCCGAGGGCCATGGTGGAGAGGATGGAACCAGCGTAGGACTCGTACAGGTCGGCGCCCATACCAGCCACGTCACCCACGTTGTCGCCCACATTGTCGGCGATGGTGGCGGGGTTGCGCGGGTCGTCCTCGGGGATGTTGTACTCGGTCTTGCCGACCAGGTCAGCACCCACGTCAGCGGCTTTGGTGTAGATACCGCCGCCCACACGTGCGAACAGCGCCTGCGTGGAGGCACCCATGCCGAAGGTCAGCATCGTGGTGGTGATGATCACCAGATGGTGTTCCTCGGGGATGAAGTGGTCGAGGATGAAGAACCACACGGAGACGTCGAGCAGCGCGAGGCCGACGACGGTCAAGCCCATGACGGCACCGCTGCGGAAGGCAATCTGCAGGCCCTTGTTGAGGCTCTGGCGAGCGCCGTTGGCGGTACGTGCGGAGGCGTAGGTGGCGGTCTTCATGCCGAGGAAGCCGGCCAAACCGGAGAAGAAACCGCCGGTCAGGAAAGCGAACCATACCCAGCCGTTCTGCAGGTCGAAGATCGACATGATGAAGAACAGGATGGCCAAGACGATGAACACGATGGTCACCACCTTATACTGCTGTTTCAGGTAGGCCATAGCGCCCTTGCGGACGTGCGAGGCGATTTCACGCATGGTGGGAGTTCCTTCGTCTTCTTTCAGCATTCTGCGATAGAAGAAGAACGCGAAACCCAACGCGACAATGGATGCGCAAAACACGATCCATACATACTTTACAAGATTTTCCATACTTTTTTGGGTTTTATGAATAATTTAGTTAAGTTGTTTCTTTTTTTGTGATTTGTGATTTGTGATTTGAATTCACTATTCACTGTTCACTGTTCACTGCTCACTGCTCACTACTCACTACAAATTCTCCAAAATATACTTCGCCAACTTGTTGTACAAATACGTCCTCGTGTTCCCGCCCATGATGAAGTGGTTCTTGTTCGGGAAGAAGAACTGGTCGTAGTCGATGCCGGCCGCGTTCAGGCCCTTCACCAACTCCATGGCGTTCTGGAAGTGGACGTTGTCGTCGGCGGTGCCGTGGATCAGCAAGTACTTGCCTTTGAGGTCTTTGGCGTAGGTCGTCGGGGAGTTGAGGTCGTAGCCGTCGGGGTTCTCCTGCGGGGTGCGCATGAACCGCTCGGTGTAGATGTTGTCGTAGTAACGCCAGTTGGTGACCGGCGCGACGGAGATGGCCATCTTGAAGGCGCCATCGCCGCGGAACATTGACAACGCGGAGAGATAGCCGCCGAAGCTCCAGCCCCAGATGCCGATGCGCTCGCCATCGACGTAGCTCAGCGTCTTGAGCCAGTTGGCCGCGGCAATCTGGTCGATGGCCTCGTACTTGCCCATCTGCTGGTAGATCACCTTCTTGAAGGCGTCGCCGCGGGTGGCCGTGCCGCGCCCGTCGAAGCAGACGCTGATGTAGCCGTGCTGCGCCAACATCTGGTAGAAGGCGAGGTCCATCGCGCTGCTGTAGGCGTTCATCACTTGCTGGGAGCCGGGACCGCCGTAGCAGTTCATCATTACCGGGTATTTCTTGGAAGGATCGAAATTGGCGGGTTTCATCATCCAGCCGTACAGCGTCACACCGTCAGCGGTGGTGAAGCTGATGATCTCGCGCTTCACGAAGCCATATTCGTCCATCGTTTTCTTCACGTTCTGGTTGTCGTTCAACACACGCAACTCCTTGCCAGTCTTGTCGTTGATGGTGTATTTCGGAAGCGTGTTCAAGTCGGAGTATTGCAAGCGGTAGTAGTTGCCGTTCGGACAGAATTCCGTGCTCGCCCAACCGTTTCCAGCAGTCAGCAGTTGTTTCTTAATCTTCTTGCTGTCATAATTGATGACGTAGAGGTCGCGATTCAACACACCGGATTCATTTGAGAGGTAGTAAATCTGCTTTTTAGCTTCGTCAACAAATTGAATCTCATTCACTTCCCATTGTCCGTTGGTCAGTTGCTTGATTTCGCCGCCAAAGGTTACTTTGTAGATGTGGTTGAAACCGTTGCGCTCGGAAGTGACAATCATGGAGTTGTTGTCTTTCAGGAAGTAGTAGTTGTCAGTCACATCCAGCCATTTCTCGTTGACATCCTGATAAACAACATCTTGCGCTTTGGTAACAGTATTGTAACGGATGAAGTCGAGCTGGTTCTGATGGCGGTTGAGCTTCAGCACGATGGCGTCGCGGCTGTTGGGCAGCCAATAGACACGCGGGAAGTAGCAGTTACTGTTGTCGCCGAGGTCAAGACGTGTGTCGGTGCCGGTTGCGAGGTCGTAAATGTGCACCTCCACGAGAGAGTTGTCCTCGCCGGCTTTCGGGTATTTGTACTTGAAATCCGTGGGGTAAAGCTCGTCGTACATCGGGATGGTGTATTCCTTCACGCGGCTCTCGTCGAAACGGAGGTAGGCGATCTTGGTACCGTCGGGCGACCAGGAAGCGGCCTGCGACATGTCGAGTTCCTCCTCATAAACCCAATCCGCGAAACCGTTCAAGATGTGGTTGAGCTTGCCGTCGCGGGTAATGCGCACTATCTTGCCCGTAGTCAAATCTTGATAGTAGAGGTCGCAATCACGGGCGAAGACCACTTTGCTGCCATCCTTGGAGAATTCGGCGAAACGGAGCAGATGCGTCGTGTCGGAAATCGGAGTAAGTTTCTTACTTTCAATGTCATAAACGTAGTAATGCGCCAAAGAAGAACGTCTGTAGATGCTCTCCTGATCGAAGGCCAGCATAATCTTCTTCTCGTCAGCAGAGAAGGTATAATCGCTGATGCCCGGCACTGAAAGTCGTTCTTTAGATGCTGCAGTCAAATCACTGTGCGACAATATAATACCAGCGACTGAGCCATCACTGAAATGATGCCTTTCGATGCCAGCGCGTTTGATGACGGTGTAATCGTCGCTCACGGACATGGCGGTGTAGCCGGCCACCCCGCGCGGGTAGAACGAAAAGTTGTCCCAAATCTCTTCAACGGTGATTTTCTTCGACTGCGAGAATCCGCAAATCCCTATAAACACAAGAAGGAGTGTAAATAATAAATGTTTCTTCATCGGCGAAAAATTTTAAGCTGCAAAGATACAAAATCCTTTAATATGATTGTTACGCTAATTCTAAAAATTGACTATTTACTTAAACCATTCAGCATTCAACATTCTCAAAACCTCACCGAGACTTTCGCCGCCAGCGAATGCCCCAACTTCTCGTAGGCGGCACGGCGCTTGAGTGTGTAGTCGAGGTGGACGCGCACGTGCTCCTCGGGCCACCATTCGAGGTCGAAGGAGAAATAGTGCGCGGTGGATTCCGGAATCTGCCGGTCGCGGACATAGTAGTCGTAACGGAACAACGGGCGTATGCGCTGCTGCACGTTACTCTTGCTCCCCCACCCCATGTAGAACCAGTATCCGACAAAAGCGTAGAGTCCCCGCGTCTTCACCAAATACACCGAATCGACTGTCATCGGGTCGTCCTCGGCGATGCCCGTGGTGCCCTGCAGGTACTCGGCACGGGCCGTCCAGTGCTTGCCGAGGTATTCCGCGCCCGCCGACCAGCGATTGCGCGGTGCGTTACGTTCTTTGTAGAGCTGGTAGTTACCGTAATAAACCGATCCCGACAGCCGGAAATCCTTCACAAACGGGTAGAAGTCCAGCCGTGCCGAGAAATCCTTGCTCAAGTTATCCTTGCGGATGTTGATACCAGCGCCACCGAAAACGCCGGCATAGTAGTTCAGAATCGGGATACGCTCGTCGCCGCGCTTGTAATCCGCCAAAGTGCCCGACAGCATCGCGCCGATTTCCAGACCGTTGGCATATTCGGGAATGCCAGAAACATCCACAAATCCGGCCAACGCCGCAACCGACTGCGACAGTTCAACGAACTCCAAGTCCAACGGCGACAGGAAGTTGTCCATAGTGTAAGGGGTCTTGATCTGCCCGATCCAAAGATGGGCATACTTGCAGAATTTCACCCGCAGCCATGCATCGAGCAGACGCGGGGTGAAAGCCATATCCGCCTGCAAACGGAAATCTATCATCGGATGGAAACGCCCGGAAAAATCAAACCGGGCACGGCGCAACATGATGACATCGCTCTGCACCAGCGTGCCGTTGTCCTCGCGCTGCCAATCGTGGCCGTACTGTGTATCCACAAAACCGTGAACCTGCAGATAGTCACTGAGTTTCCAGTCTCGTCTTTGCTTGGACGCGGGAACAATGGAGTCCTGCTGCGCCTTCACACACGGAACGAGGAAAAGCAGGCACAAAAAAGCAACAAAGGTGGCCCTTTTCGACAAAACACGCCGTATCCCAAAACATAAAGCTAACATATTCAACATATTATCAAAACAATTACGCTGGAAAAAAATTTATGCAAAGATAGCAATTACGTAGTTTTTTTATATTTTTGCACGTTTTAAAATATAGTAAGGTATGATTTCATGAAAAAATCTGCGTTTTTATATATAGCTATTATTGGATTGTGCTGTCTATCCTCATACGCGCAGACAAGTATAAATATGGGGAGTACTTCCAGCATAACTGGCTGTGACTTCAACATTTACGATGAAGGAGGTCCTACAGGGGCATACGGACCGCTAAACAATCACACCTTGACCATCCACCCGAATGCCAGCAGCGGACGCATAGCGATCGAAATCTCCAGTATAGATATCCACCACAATGACACGCTATACATCTACGACGGAACCACGGCTACAGGCACCCCTTTAGCCGTAATCAACAACTCAAACTACACTTACATCAACTATAACAACATCTACATGGCTTCGGAGAGCAATGCCTCGGGTGCTCTTACCCTGCGATTCAAGTCCTCTTATTTCATAACACTTTTCGGCAACAACCACGGGGCCGGTTTTGCGCTGCATGCCACATGTGTGGCTCCATGCCACCCTTTCAACATCACCCTGGACCAAGCCGGATGCTCACATGTTCCATCACTGCATCCTGACGACCCCTACCCCTATATTGACCTCTGTCCAAACGAGGAAGTGCATCTGTCCGTGAACGGGATCTATCAGCCTGGGGCGGGATATAGTCAAAGCGACGCCACCACGGTTTTCACATGGAATTTGGGTTCCGACACCACCCTCATCGGCGCCGGAATGCACGAGATCACCCACGTGTTTACAGCTGGTAAGGGATACGAGGTGGTCGTCACGGCAAAAGACACGCTGCAATGCCCAGCCACGCAGCCCGTCACATTTCGCGTGCGCGTCTCCGCCAATCCGGTGAAACACCTCGCCACGCTCCCCGAACTGTGTACTGGACAGTCCATCTCTCCCACATACGGATATGAGGACACCAACCAAATCGTTCTGAAGACAGTCGGGCACTCGCAACAAGCCTCCCTTATCGTCAACGACACTGTCTTTCTCCCTGACGGCAATTACTGTCCGCCCTACGGCATTTACTACCGTTCCAACGTTACCTTCTCGGAATTTCCCCCGGGTGCCACGATCAACAGCGCCAACGACATCCTCTACGTGCGCATCAAGATGGAACATTCCGCCATTGAGGACCTGAAAATAGACATTTACTGTCCTAACGGTAGTTCCAGCACCATCCTTCCCAACCCAAACCATCAGACTCTTTGGGGTGGGAGCATGCAATATTTCCGGGTCAACATGGGAAGCGCCTGTCGGCCCGACGGCGGCGGCTGCTCTCCCTCACTAAATCCAATGGGAGATCCCTGGAACTACATCTGGTCCAACAACAACACTCTTGGATTCCAATATGCCGCCGCTAACGGATGCTGCTTCGAGACCGAAAATTTCCATAGCCATTATAACCCCCATTGGGACGACTCCAACTTCATGTATTTCGGAAACAACACACACTCCTACAGCGTGGATTCTTCCAATGTGGCCGAAATGACACAAATCTATCATCCCTACCAGAATTTCAACACCTTGATTGGCTGTCCGTTGAATGGCAACTGGTATATTCAAGTGCAGGATATGATTCAAGAAGACAACGGTTATATTGTGGAATGGGAGCTGGCGCTTGACCCGAACCTGCTGCCGAGCACCTGGGAATACTCAATCAACATCGACTCTTTGTACTTCACTGGAGATCAAGTCATTGATGAGACCACACTGATTCCGCAGACCCCTGGTAGCCAACCATTTACCATAAACCTCGTTGATGAATTCGGATGCCGGTACGACACCACCGTGCATGTTGTCACACATGCTTGGCCAGAGGTATCACTTGGTGACAGCCGAAAAATCTGCAACGGTCACTCCGTGACGCTGACACCAGACAATCCCAACAACGCCTACAACTATCTTTGGAACACCGGAGCCACCACGGCGGCCATATCGGTCTCCGACCCGGGTGTCTATTCGTTGTCCGCGCGTGTCATAAAGAGCGGGGAAATCCTCTGCCAGAGCAGCGACACCGTGGAGGTACAGGAAAGCGCAGCCATCACCACGAGCGTTAACGATGAGGTTTGTGCCGGCACGGACTACAACGGTTACGACTTCCACATCGCCGCCGCCGACATGGGAGTGAACGACCTTTATTCCACTACCCGCACTCTCACAGCCCAAAACGGTTGCGACAGCATAGTGACCCTGAGCCTGACCATTCACCCATCGACAACAGAGCATACTGAAGTGACCGCCTGCGAGCAATTTTTCTGGGAGGGGGAGACTTACACCGAAAGTGGCGAGTACACCCGCACCTATACTAACTCGCGCGGCTGCGACAGCGTGCTCACGCTGCGACTCAACATCGGGCACCCTTCCGAAACCGAGGTGGAGGCAACATCCTGCGGCCCTTATCGCTGGGGAAATGAAATCTTTGCCAAATCCGGAACTTACAGTAAGACTTTCGTGTCATCCCACGAATGCGACAGTGTGGTGACCCTGCATCTCACCGTGGTCGACACCACCTTGCACACAACCTCTTCGAATCCAGACTTCTGCCTCACCGAGGAGACGACTCTTTCCGTCGATGGCAATTTCGACACCTATCTGTGGAGTACCGGAGAGACGGGGAGCAGCATTTTTGTGACCCGGAGCGGTTACTACACGGTGGTTGCCTCTAACTACGCCTGCGAACGCACCGCCACCGTCCTCGTCCCGTTCTGCCCGCCCTCACTCACCCTACCCAACGCTTTCACCCCAGGCAACTCCGATGGCCTCAACGACTGTTTTGCCTTGACCGAACGCGACCGCAACCAGATCGTGACCTTCCACATTGCCATCTACAATCGCTGGGGAGAGCTCGTTTACGCCTCCGAAGACAAGAATTTCCGATGGGACGGCACCAAAAACGGCAAAATAATTCCCAACACGGTTTACAACTACGTCATCCACTGCACCGACCACAATGGCAAGCCCTACCGCATCAGCGGGAGTGTGACAGTGCTGTAAAGAAGAGGGCAAGATACACAAATTTTATGTACTTTTGCCGCATTGTTTCCTAAAACTAAAAAAGCAATCATTATGGCATTAGAGCAAAAAATCAACGAAGACATCAAAGCCGCGATGCTGGCCCGTGAATCTCAGAAACTCAACGCTTTACGCGCTGTGAAATCCGCCATTCTGTTAGCCAAAACCCAAAAGGGCGGTGGCGGGGACCTTGACGAGGAGTCCGAAATCAAGATTCTGAAACAATTGGTGAAACAACGCCAGGAATCGGCGGAGACCTACAAGGCACAAAACCGCGAGGATTTGGCTGCCGAGGAACAGTTCCAGCTTGACATCATCCAGGCCTACCTTCCGCAAATGCTTTCCCCTGAGGAGGTTGAAGCGACAATCAAAGGCATCATCGCCGACAACGGCTTCAGCGGCATGAAAGACATGGGCAAGGTGATGGGCATGGCCACCAAGACGTTTGCCGGCAAGGCCGACAACAAGCAGGTGTCCGACATCGTGAAACGGCTTTTGGCCCAATAGTTTGCCGATGAAATATTATATCGTGGCCGGGGAGGCGTCAGGCGACCTGCACGCCTCCAACCTCATCAAAGCCATACGGGAGAAAGATTCTGCAGCTCAGTTTCGTGGCTGCGGCGGTGACTTGATGCGCTCCGCCGGCACCGAGCTGCTCATCCACTACCGCGACATGGCCTACATGGGGTTCTGGGAGGTTTTCGTGCACCTGAAAGATGTTCTCGGCAACATGAAACGCTGCAAAGCCGACATCCTCGACTGGAAACCCGACGTGCTCGTGCTGGTCGATCTTCCCGGCTTCAACCTGCGCATCGCCGAATTCGCCAAACAACACCATATCAAGGTCGTTTACTACATTTCGCCCCAGATTTGGGCGTGGAAGAAAGGCCGCATCAAGCAAATCAAGCGCGATGTCGATGAAATGATGGTCATTCTGCCCTTCGAGAAGGATTTCTACGCCAAGCACGGCATGGACGTACACTATGTGGGGCATCCGCTGTTAGATGCCGTCAGCCGCGACCTACTCGAACGCGAGGATGTCCGCAACTTCAAGACAATTAACAAATTAGAAGACAAAGAGATCATCGCGTTGCTTCCCGGCAGCCGCAAGCAGGAAATCAACGCCATCCTCCCGCAGATGCTGCAGATGGTCGAACGGTTCCCACAATACCAATTCGTGATTTCCACCGTCTCTTGGCTCCCGAAAGAACTGTACGACAAACATATAAATCCCTATATCCGCCCCGTAGAGACGCGCCATGGCACGTCTCTACAAAACGTCAATATACGTACCGTCTGCGACCAGACCTATCCCCTACTCGCCAACGCCAAGGCCGCCATCGTGGCCTCCGGCACCGCCACCCTCGAAACCGCCATGATCGGCACCCCGCAGGTGGTCTGCTACGCTGGCAGCGAACTCTCCTACCTGATAGCCAAGCACTTGATATCGGGCATCAACTACATCTCGCTGCCCAACCTCATCATGGACGCCCCCGTGGTGACCGAGCTCATCCAACACGACTACAACACCGAACGATTAGAAAAAGAATTGCGCCTCATCACGGAAGACGATCAGAACATCGCCGCGATGAAGGCGCAATATGAGGAATTATACACTCGCTTGGGCAACGGCTCCGCCTCACAGAAGGCCGCCGAAGTAGTCATCCAAGCCGCACGCAACTAATCCTACCAGACCAGCTTGAACCCCGTGCTGTGCACGTTGATAATCTGCACGTTGGGTTCGTTTTTCAGCAATTTGCGCAAACGGGTGATATACACATCCATATTCCGGCTGTTGTAGAAGCTGTCCTCCCCCCAAATTTTCTTCAACGCATAGCTTCTGAACAGCACATCGTTACGCTTTTCATAGAGCATATCTAACAAAGCCGCCTCACGAGAGGTCATCTTGTGCTCTTCCCCGTTGGAAATCAGGACCTGACGTTTGCGGTCGAACTGCAGATTCCCGATGCTGACGATATAGCTTTCGGGTTCTTCCTGTACCCCCGTGCGACGCAACAGCGCCTGCATCCGCGCTAACAGGATCTCCATCGTGAACGGCTTCGTGATGTAATCATCACCGCCGATGGACAACCCCTTGATCATATCCTCCTGCATCGTCTTGGCAGTCAAGAAGATAATCGGGATCCGCTTATCCATCTTACGGATTTCCTGCGCCAACGTGAAACCATCCTTCAAAGGCATCATCACGTCAATAAGACAAATGTCAAACTCATTGAGACAAAACAGCTCATACGCCGCCTCGCCGTTGTTGGCATGTTTCACATCGAATCCCTTGCCGGTCAACACCGTCGTCAACACCTTGCCGAGATTCATGTCATCTTCCGCTAATAATACCTTTTTCGGTTCCATATTGTTTTTATTTATGAAAGCGCAAAGATACAAAACTTTTTACAATTTGCAGTTTGCGCTCTTTAACTTTTACAAGTTTTTTTTGAATTCTTTATATTACTACCCCGCCCTACGGGCACCCTTTCTAAAATAGAAGGGGAATTGGACTTCGACCGCCACTACCCAACAAAACCGAAGGAATTCTTCATTCTACATTATGCATTATGAATTATGAATTATGAATTATGCATTATGAATTAATACCCGCCATGCCATTTCCTCAGAAACCACTCGATCCCCAAAAGCAGCACGATGGTGGCGAAATACCACGGAGAGTTCAGCAGCATGGAGTATTTCTTCTGGTATGAGGCCACCGGCTTGATGTTGTCGTTGGCCTTGATTTCCTTGACCACCTTTTCCAACTCATTGCGGGCGAAGCACTTGCCGCCGCTTGTCTGGGCGATGCTCTTCAGCAGGTCGTGGTTGGCGACCAGATTGGCGGTCTCCACGAAAATCTCCTGCACAGAGAAGGTGCCGCTCTTCTCGTAACTTTTGTTTCCGAGCTGCGTCTTGGCCGTCCATGTATATGTCCCAACGGGTAATTCACCCATATTCAGGTAGTAAGCGTTATTCTGCTTGGAGAACTGCGCATCGTAAGTGGTATCGCCGCTACCCTTGATGGAGAGTTTCACGTCAGGCGTGTTCACCAGTTCGTGGCTCTCGTTGTAGAGTTCGGCGGAGAATTCCACCGGGGCGTTCTCAGCGAAGACGGCGTTGTGGCGCACCCGGAACGGACTCTTGTCGTTCTTGGCCACCAAGAACAGCGCAGTCTTGTTCACAATCTCGTTGAAAGCGTCGTGGTTCTGGGTGTTCACGTAGTCATAAACCTTCCACGACCAAAGTCCCGTACCCGAAATGACACCCGTCTTAGCTCCGTTCACATCGTTGAACATAATCAGCGGGTATTTGGTCTCCACACCGCTAATTCTCTGTGTCATAAACAGATTTGCAGAGACAGCGGCTCTATACGTTCCAAACGGGGCCTGCAACGGCGGCAACGAGGGCAACAACTGCTGGGCCTCTTCCGAGAAAGAGAACAGCATGAAATTGTTGTTGTATGAGGCCGTGGCATTGTTCGTCATATTCTTGCCCTGCGCAATCTGCAATCCTGTGTTCAAGCCATTGAAGGCATTCAGATCGGTCTGTGTGCCAACAATATACAAAGATGATACTCCGCTTTGACGGATCTGCGAAAGCAGCGAGGAAGCGGGGTGTTTCTGTGACGGCAACTGATGCAGGATGACCAGCCCGAAATCGGAAGGGTTGTCCTTGAACTCCTCCACGGACTTCACGACAACTTCGTAATTGTCAGAGAGTTCCAAGGCAGAACGGATGGCGGCCACATCGGGGTGCGGTGCATCATAAACTATCGCGATCTTGTCCTTGGACTCGATCACGCGGATGAAGAACTGAGCGTGGTTGTTCTTGTGCGTCACCTCCCCGTCTAACTCGTCCAAATCGACCTTGAACTTCTTGAGACCGGGATTTTCGGCATCCACCAAGAAAGAGACCGTCTCAAAATACTGATTCCCTGATATTTGCAATGTTCTGCTGAAAACTTCGCCCTTATCATCGGAAACGGTGATCTTTGCGCTCTTGCCGGCAAGCTTGCCCGCTTGCACCTTCACCTCCACGGGAGCGCGGTTGCCCTTCAGCACCTCCTTGTTGTGGACAATGTCGGCGATGAAGAGGTCCGTGGCCTGCTCGTCAGATCCGAGAGCGACGGTATATACCGGAAAACCAACCTTTTGGGCGGCATAATACGGATTCGAACCGATATTGTAGATACCGTCGGTGAGCATCACCACTGCGCCTACATTACGGTTCGAATACAGCAGACTGATGTCATCGAACAAAGCGGAAAGATTCGTCGATTTGTCGGAGAAATCCACGTTAACATTCTCCTTGTCAACCAATTGGTTTTCATCGCCCACGAGATAGACATCCACATCGTACTGCTTGGCGAGTTCGTTGACAACATTCTGCAACTGCTTCGGATATTCAGTCGTGTAGAAATCCGCATCTTTCCCGGATTTGACGGATTCACTGTTGTCTATCGAGAAGATAATCACGGGTTTGTCGGTCTGCTTGCGAATCATCTTGAGCATCGGCGCAAGCAGCAGGAATGCGAGCAGCGACATGGCGAGCCCGCGCAGCGAAGCCATGATGATGCGGTCGCGTTTCTCGAAAGTCACATTGTCATTGCGAAAATAGAGGTACAGCGCGTAACCGACACCGAGCAGGACAGCGAAAATCGCCAGCCAAAGCGGATACTGTGTAAGTAATGACATTTCAGTTGGTTAGAAAGATTTTATACCGATAATGTCACGCACCTCGCGCACCGTCTTGGCGGCACTCTCGCGAGCGCGCTCAGCCCCTTCACGAGCCACCTTGCTGATATAGTCCTCTTGTTGTTTCAGCTCCTGGATACGCTCATACACAGGTTGCACGAACGCGATCATGTCGGCGGCGAGCTGCTTTTTCATGTCGCCGTAGCGGATGGCGCAGTTCTGGTACTGGTCCTCGAAATACTGCAGCGTGTCGGGCGCGGAAACGGCCTTCATCAGCTGGAAGAGATTCTCCACGGCCTGCGTCTTGGGTTGTCCCGGCTCTGTTGGACCGCTGTCGGAGACGGCCTTCATCACCTTCTTGCGGATAACTTCCGGAGCGTCAGAAAGGTAGATGCAGGAGTTCTCGTTATCGGACTTGGACATCTTGGTGGAACCGTCCAGACCGGGGATCTTCACCAGCTCGCTGCCGAAGTTATAGGCCACGGGCAGTTTGAAATACTCGTTCTTGTAGATGCGGTTGAAGCGCTGCGCGAAATCGCGGGTCATCTCCAGATGCTGCTCCTGGTCCTTGCCCACGGGCACCTTGTCGGCGCGATGCAGCAGGATGTCGGCGGCCATGAGCACGGGATACGTCAGAAGACCGGCGTTCACGTTGTCGGGCTGGCGGCGCACCTTCTCCTTGAACGATGCAACGCGCTGTAATTCACCGATATAGACATTCATAGAGAGCAGCAGGGAAAGCTCGCACACCTGCGGCACATCGCTCTGCACGTAGATGGTCGCCTTTTCGGGGTCGAGTCCCGCCGCAATATATTCAATGAGGATATTCCTCACGTTAGAATGAAGATCCTTCGGGGTTGGATGCGTTGTAAGAGAGTGATAATCAGCAATGAAGAAGAAGCATTCGTTCTCTTCCTGCATTTTGATGAAGTTCCGGAGGGCACCGAAATAGTTGCCTAAATGTAAAAAACCGGTCGGCCGGATGCCGCTAACTACTCTATCCATATTCCAAAATATTTAGGGCGCAAAGATACAATTTTTTGGGTTAAAGGCAACAGGGAATGGCAACCTATCGATATGGTCTTGGTGCGTATCTTTCCGGCAAAGTTGTAGAGCCCGCCGAAGAGGTAGGCATGGATCTGCTGGAGGCACTCCACCGTGCCAGACTTCATATTGTCGAGAATGCCGCTCTCAAACAGCGTGTAGGCTTTCTTCTTACTCTGACCGTCGATGGTGTTGTCGCTATAGACGAACCAGTCGAGGAAGGCGCTTGCGCGGTTGTTGGGATAGTTTTTGGCCAAGGTCTGAACACATTGGGCATCCAGTGCGTCAGTGTACCCTTCCTGTACCGCACCTCGCGCTGCAGGAATCCGTGGACGCGGATGTTCCCCATCAATTCGGGATTCTCCTCACGCCACTCCTTGGCTGTCATCCCGAACATTGCCACATTCAGCAAATCTGCTTCGTCAGCATACACGTAAGATCTCTGCTCGGGGGTGAGTTCTACAGGGATCAGATGATGTTTAATCGCACTGGTATGAATTCTATAATTTATCTTCGCCAGTTCACGCTTCACACTCCACCCTAACTGCTTCTGCTCGGCCTCTTTCAGCCGTTGAAATTCTTCTATAAGATACAGCTTGAACGAGACACTTATGGCCGATCCGAATTCAAAAGCGATATCCTTATGTGCGTATGTTCCTCGTAGCGGCCTTTTCTTACAACGATTCCAATGGCATGAGTGCTTTCAATCCAGTCGCTGCAACTAAGCACAAAGGACGGAAGTCCTGCCTGTTTTCTAAAGTGGTCAAATTCGACCACTTTAAAATTTGGGTTATGGATTATTTCCCATACTCCGAGAAATTCAATTGTATATCTATTTCTTAACCAACTTTTTATCACGTCAGCGGCACGAGAATCCTTGCCTTTTGCCCCTGCCATATCGGTCAGACTAATAAAATCTTGATCCTCGTTTGTGATAATGGTTATTTCCGTGTCTTGTACTTTGATTTTTGCCATATAATTATTTTTATATTTTCCGCTCGCAAACATACCAAATCTTTTCGAGAAAACCACGAGCAATATCGATATAACTAATTAAATATCAAATATATAAAAACGACATTTTTCAATATAAAAGTTGCCAATTCCGTGATAAAAGTTGCAAATTGTAAAAATTGAACAATGCCAGATGCACGTGCGCTCGGATGGGGCAGGTGGATTTTTGGAAGAATTTGGCGGGGACCGTGCAAAGCGTAGAAGCGGCGTGCGGAACGCACGCCTACCTCTCCTCCACCAGCCGTTTCATTTCCCGCACCTCGCGCTGCAGGAAGCCATGGACACGGATCTCGCGGCCGTAGGCGTAGAAGGTGATGGAGGAGAAGCCGGCGAGCGGGGTTAACATTTAAGGCTCATCTAAAGCTGATGACTATTGTTCGAGAGAACGTTCTCGTTCATCCACCTCAACAAACAAGATTCCAAAACCAGAATCTGATTCCTCATTATTGGATTTGTTTTCTGATGGAGTTATTTCCCCGTCAGATAAAGAATATTTCAACATCATTTGTAGGAAATTGATTGAACTTTTAGAGTGACCTGCTAATCTGGAATTTGCATTGAATGTTTTATGTTCAACAAGCCTTATCGTATCCCATATCAATCTGGACCATTCATCGGTGTCTTTATTTTTTTCATCTGCCACTGTTCTCCCCGCTTTCCAGTCAATCATATTGGCAATAAATCTTCCAAACGTTTTGTCTCTATCACACTGCATAGAAGAGATTGGTAGAGAATAATAAATCTGTGAAAAAATGCCAGACTTCTCAAGAATAATGCTGTACACACCGCCTTTCGTGACCGTTTTAGGAAATATATTGTATTGATGACCAAGTTGAGAAATATTAAAGCACGGCCATTTCTCATATAGAAATAATTGTTTCAAGTCCCCGTCGCCTTTTACAGCAATTGTTTTGCTTGTTGTTTTTTTCAGCTGCACGAGGGCTGCATTAAATCTTTCTCCATCGATGGTCATTTTTCTAACAAAAACCAACAGGTCGCCCAATTCACAACTCTTGTTTCTATGTGTGCTAACAAATTCGGCTTTAGGACTTTGATGAATAAAACAACCACCAAACTTGATATTGTGTGGTAATCTTTTACTTTTTTTCAGAGCATTGGGGAATTCAACAGATAACACTTCCGTATATTTAGGTTCGGCGAACTTATTATTGACAGTTGCCTTTCTATTGCGCACCGTCTCATGTATGATTTTGTTGATTTCGGTTATAGATGTCATTTTTATTACTTATGATTAATATATTAATATTTTCTGCTTTGCACGTATGCGATTCTACCATTATTGACATTATCATATGCAAGTCCTATTCCCCGCTCTTTATGTTGCAGGGAATAGGGCTTAATATATTAATCACGGAGGCAGCGCACGGAGGCAGCATCGCTTTTGTTCATTGTGAAACGATCCAGGTTATAGTCTCCACTGCTGAGTTTACGTCCTTCTGGTCTTGAAAATCCAGTAGTACTCCAAAAAAAGGCCTCCAGATATTTAGTGTAATTACCACTGCAATACGAAGCCGCAGGCAATGCACTAAATCCAGTAGCATTGTTATATTGTGGGTTGTCTCCAACTTTACATGTCTCGCCGTTACCACCTTCACCCCATCCTTTTGTGGAAGCCAATGATTTAGCAATATATGCTTTTTCATTGTTACACAAGTACTGGGGTTTGTCTCTCACATAGGAATCAAGTAATCTCCATTCAGCATCGCTTGGAACATGCCAACCATTGGGGCATATTCCTTGTACGTTCGATGGTGTTTCATTGCTAGATGTAGCTCCATGCATCACAGCCGTCCATGTATATAAAAAACCATACTCTGACACCTTAGATGCATCATTATTTGGATTGTATCGACTTGCTTTCCCTATTTCTGTACCATCCGCATAATGGGTAGAACGTAAGTTTTCTTTCATCCAACATTGAGAGCCCAATTTTACTGTTTGATATTTGTTGCCATCGTAGTCTGTTACGACTCCACAAGATTCGTTGTTGTGGCTGATTTTTTCCTTTTTATCACCTGTTATTTCTTTGAATTCATCTTCTGCCTCAACCGGAATGTATAGACGTGTTTCCCGATCAACTTTTAATATATAATACTTTTCTAATCGAGAATCATACATGATTGGTGTTTGTAAATTATTGTCTTTAATTTGAGCAAGGATTTTTTGATATAATTCCGCCGACATATAGGTGAGTGGGGACTCGACTATTGAAGATCGTTTGAAAACATTGTCCAAATTAATAGTGTTTTCTACTTTTAAATCAACGCATCTAACCCTCATAGGTACTCCATACTCCTCTTGTAAAAACTTTTGAAGACGGTCAACCAATTTCTTAAAACTTACTTCAACAACACTGTCAGTTTTTACATAAAAACCTTTGTCGTGCAATTCTTTTTCTGAAAGTTTTTTTTCTATAAAATAAGCGCGACTTGTTTCAATAATTTTATCATCTGAACCCAGACAGTATCCTTGCTCGTAATATTGCCTATTTCCATTTATTTCAAACCATCCTGTTGCCCTCCCTTTCTCATCAACCTGTCCTTTTATTTGATACCTATTATAAAAACTATACTCTTTTAATTCAAAAGCACCTTTCAGACAACCATTGTCCCCTAATGAATAATTGAGAATAAGTTTTCCACCTCCAGTCCACTCTCCCACACAATTTATGCTAATCAATTTGTCAGTATCATATTTGAGTGTAGCAGTAATATTAGATGAATTTATGGTTCCTAATCCATCCAATTTTCCTTGTTTATAATTTAATGAGATTTTATGATTTTGATCAGTAAAGATATTTGCTAAGTATCGCCCATGTTTGGTTATGTTTCCCAGTTCATCTTCGTATCCGGTATATGTGATTTCCGGATCATCCTTATCACCAGGGCAAGCATAGTGAAATGTTTTCAATTCCTGGCCTTGTGCTGTTACAAAACTGGCAGTAAATGCAATGGTTAAAAACAATGATAATACTTTTCTCATTTTTAATACTTTTTAATGTTGCCTATCTCCTTTCACGCGAATCGGCTTTCTCGTTTCTGTTATTGTTTCGTTGAATAAATACTGTGATAAATGATGAAGAATACCAAAACGGCAATGCCATTGGTGATGATGTACAATGGTGTTGAAAAATGCGACAGACACGCAAACAATATGTTGAGTGCCAACATAAGCAGAAAGAAAACTACCGCCAGCACTTTCATATTGGCGGAACTTCGTTTGGCAGGACTGCTCACTCCCATTGCCAAAAACAACGGGAAACCGATGAACAGGAAACTGCCAATAGCCATGAGCAATTCATTTTCGCTACGGCAAAAGGAATAGATGCCATAGGCAATCAAAGCAGCAATAGCAACTGCAATGATACTGTAGAGAGCATTCACTTTCATAGCTTTCATTATTTGTTGAACGGAACAGGGGTTAAGGCTACCAAACGCAACACATCGGGGAGCCTTTCAGCAGTCTGCCAGTCTGTCATGCCGGGTTTCCAGATGTAGGTGTCTTTAGTTACTTTTTTCTGCCCAATCAGGCGGGCCAGTTCGCTTTCCGTATAGGGACCCGATTGCTGTCCGTCCATAATCACATAGTAGATGTTGTTCGGAGAGGGTTGCATCGGATTCATAGTGCCCGGGACGTACATGTTCTGCATGGTTTCGTTCATCATGCGAACCATCTGTTGGGCAACAGCTATGCCCATTCCAAATTCAATAAGTCTGTCAATTGAAAAAAAACTGTTTTCCATATTATTAGCATTTAAGGTTTTACGGCATAGGAGGAGTAGGTGGTGCTGGTGGCATTGGCGGCGGAACGGCACCAAACAGCGATGCCAATTCTTGCACGTTGCCAGCCAGTTCCCAGTTGGCCATTCCCTGCTTCCACACGTAGGTTTGGACTGTCAACTGCCCGTTCTGCACCATCTGTTGCAACTGCTGCATATTGAACGGACCGAACTGCTGCCCGTTGACTGATACCATATAAAGTATATTGGCCGCACCCGGCATCGGCGGTGGGGTCATTTGCTGTTGTTGTGGCGATTGCTGCTGCATGGCCTGCTGCATCTGCTGACCCATATTGTTCATCATGCCGGCCATTTGTCCACCCATGGCACCTCCCATGGCCATGCCCGTCATCATGGCGGCTGGGTTCATGCCACCACCTCCGTTGTTGCCGTTGCCCAAATCCATAGAACCCATTTGACCAAGATTATTGGCCGCCTGCTTAAGCACCTCGGTCTGCTGGTTGATAGAATGTGCACCGATGAAAGTTTGCTCGGATTGCAGCTTCTGTGCCCGCTGAGCTTCTTCGCGCTGAATGCGCAAGGTCTCTTCCATGTTCTTGGCATTGATACGTTGCGAGTCCTGCAAATTCTTCAGATTAACCTCCGACTGCATTTCTATAGTTTTCATTTGTTGTTCGGCAGTAATCTTTCGGAGCTCACTATATCCATCGCTCTCTTTGTCTGGCTCAATGGCAGAAATATCAATGGCTTTCATATTCACACCAAAGTCAGATTCAAGTCTCGACTTCAAAAATTGGGTCACTATATCATTTACCTCCAGAATTTTTCTTTCCATTTGCAACACTGGAATGCCGTTGTCTTGCGGAATGTTTGTTACAACTCCCTTTACATATCGAATCACGGCATCCTTCACCTGCTTTTTAAAATCCTCAAGGTCAAAATTTATGAGACGGTGCAATTTGATAAAAGCCTTGTAGTCAGTAATGTTGAATGTAATAGTTCCTCTTACAGACATAGGTACGGCAAAATCCAAAAAACGTGGGTCAAACACATCAAAGAACGGCACTCCGAATCGGATTTGCACCACCCCCGAGAGGTTGATGTAATAGACTTCCGCCTGAAACGGGGAACTTCCTCCAAAGCCCAATCCCACAATGCTCGTGAGGATAGGGAAGTTGGCTGTTTTTATAGTGTCGTCGTACGGCCCTACAATGAAGTCCTCCATTGTGCCGTCATTCTGTTTATAGACAAAGACAGCCACTTCTCCATCTTTCACGCGCAAGCTGCTGCCATAACGAATGGCGTTTTCTTTTTTTGTGGACTTGAGTTCTGCACCCGCAGGACGCCATTTCCAGATCAAATACTCTTGTTCGTCACAGCGGATGACATCCATTAATCCGCCCTCTTTTTTATTGAAAAGTCCCATAATGCTCTAATCTTTTTTGTCCACTAATTTTAAAATTCCAAAACTCACTAATGGCAAAGCTGTGTACAACAAGGTAAGTACCCTCCAAATCACTTTCCACTCCAAGCACCAGACACCATAACCCACTACTAACCCAATAACGATCAAAATCACGCCCAGCACGGCTCCTTTTGCGTTGGCTTTTTTTCTTTCAGATTTCAGTTGTGTGTTGATTTTATTCACATCCTGTATCAAACTCTGCAAATGTGCATCATTAGGGAACATCAATTTGGCTTTCATAAAGCATTCTTGAAGTTTGGCTTCAAAAGCCTTTCGAGTATAGGAATCTTCTTCATTTGAAATTGAGGTTTGGATAAAACTGATTAACTCTATTAGATTAGCTTTAGACGAGGGAATGGGAAAGGTTTTGATAATGGTTTCTTTTTCTACATAGTCGTCTTCGTCTCTCATCTCATCCAGTTCCGCCTTGTTCAAAAGTTCAGAAAGTTTTTTCACGGACTCATTTGCGGCAACATCCTCAAACGCATACCCGCAGTCTGGACAAAAGCCTTGAAAAGATTGAACCATTGCACCACAAGAAGGACATTTTTTAACATCTCCTAATTTGTTTGATTTTGGAGCTGCAGATTCTGGTTTTTCGGATTTTTTGAGTTTTACTAATCTGGCATCCAACACCATTTCAAACTCGTCCAAATCTATCCCAAAACTTTGTGCTTTTTTAAAAAGAACTTGTTTCTCTTTTTCGGTAAGTTCACCGTCCGCCAAGGCGGCATCAATTAGGTTTTCTAATTCTTCGTTGTACATATCGTTAAGTCTTTAATTATTTTATGTCTAAGCTAATAATTTTTCTCTGCCGCAAAAGTACCTCTCTTTCCCTCACGCAGTTAGGTTCTTTTTAGGTTCTTTTTGCAAGGGGGTTCTCTTGCAGGGAACAAGGCACAAAAAAACCGCGAACTTCATTGTCTTGAGTTCGAGGTCCTGGAAAAACCTGCAATGCCAAACAAAGAAAGCTCACGGCTGTAAACCGCAAGCACCTCGGCATTGCATTTGAAATTTTCCAGGTTTCGAACTTGCAAAGAGATAAGAAAAATAATCGGATAGGATGTTGTGGCGGAAAAAAGCACGTTAGAAAACAAATAATCTCCTATCTGCAAAAGGAGACAAAAAATGTGTATTTTTGCATTCGGAAAAAGAATAAAGGAAAATAAAGAAGAATAAAAGAGAATAAAGAAGAATAAAACATAGTAAATGAGAAAGAAAGAGGATTTTTATGAAAGTGCTCAGGAACTGTTTCAGCCCACATTCGGTAACCGTCCGATGCAGTATATCGGTCGCGATGGCGTGATTGAACAGTTTATGGCGGGACTGAAAGAGCCTGTCGGGTCGCGCAACCGCTGCACGTTGTTTCTCGGCCAACGAGGCATGGGCAAGACAGCACTATTGCTTGAACTCAATGACCGTGCGCAGAAAGAAGGGTACGTTGTTGCCCGCGTGACGGCTCACGAGGGGATGCCGAAAGCCATCATCGAGCAGTTACAACTGAATGGTTCGAAATACTTCGATGACGAAAAAAGGAAGTTGTCGGGTGTGACCGCCGGTGTGCTCGGGTTTTCATTTGGTCTGACTTTCTCGGAAGCAGCAGAACGGCAATACGGATTTCGCTCGAAAATGTCACTGCTATGCGACAAGTTGGCAGAAAAGGGTAAGGGTGCTCTCATCCTCATAGACGAAGTGCGTACCTCGGAGGCCATGCGCGAGGTGGCTGCCGCTTATCAGGAACTGGTTGGCGACCAGAAGAACGTTGCGATAGCAATGGCGGGACTGCCATATTCCGTTTCCAATTTACTTAACGACAGCGTACTCACCTTTCTGAACCGTGCCGTCAAAGTGGAATTAGGGCTGTTATCGACCAACTTGATCAGAGCCTATTATGAGCGTGCTTTCAAGTCAATAAAGGTTGAGATCTCGGACGAAATACTCGACCGCGCAGCAATTTCAACCCGAGGATTCCCTTACCTCATGCAACTGATTGGCTACTATATGATTCAATACACCCCAAAAGATGGCGTTGTTACTGACGAAATTATGGACAAGGCGGAGAAGG
>JAFRUI010000044.1 GCA_017438945.1 Bacteroidales bacterium | reverse complement strand
CTTTGGCCCATTGTCCGCGAGATCATCAAGACGGTGATCGAAAATCATCAGAATCTCATTGTAGAAGGCGGCTATGTTCCATACAACTGGAGAGAAAGCTTTGAAGAAGTGTATTTGAACTCTATCCGTTTCATTTGTCTTGCCTTCACAGACGAATACATTGACCAACACTTTTCCGAAATAAAAGGACACAGCTTGGATATTGAAAAGCGGCTGGAAGACAGTTGCATTGTTTCCACTCTAAAGAATGACAACAAGCACTATATAAATGGTTTTAAGACGGTTGGAGAAAAGGTCTATATGATCGACTCCGATTATGAACAAGTGATACAGTCTATTTTGGACATTTAATTCAATTTTCACGAAATAATACAATGAAAAAAGTCATCGTACTATCAACCAGTCTCCGCCCGGGATCCAATAGCCACGCTTTGGCGGAGCAGTTTGCCAAGGGCGCGGAAGCTGCCGGGCATCAAGTGGAGTTTGTCTCGCTGAGAGGCAAGGAAATCAAGTTCTGCATCGGCTGCCTGTCGTGCCAGAAGACGGGCGCGTGCGTCATCAAGGACGACGTGCCGGCCATCATGGACAGCGTCTTGAACGCCGATGTGGTCTGCTGGGCCACGCCCATCTACTACTACGAGATGAGCGGCCAGATGAAGACCCTCATCGACCGCATGAACGCAATGTACCCCAAGGATTACAAGTTCCGCGATGTCTATCTGCTGACCACGGCGGCTGAAACCGAAGAGTTCGTGCCTAAGCGTGCCGAGGGCGGCCTCACCGGCTGGATCGACTGCTACGGGAAGTCCGCGCTCAAGGGTCATATCTTCTGCGGGGGCGTGGGCGGTCCGGACGAGATTGCCGGAAACGCCAAGCTGCAGGAAGCGTATGAGATGGGAAAGAACATCTGTTGACAATCAGGTGGTCACAAATTAGAAATGGTTGGTTTTGGGGCGTTTCGGGTGTGCTCCCCGTCGGGGACCGTTTCCCGGGCGAACGCCGATGCTGCAATTCGCCGCCGAAGGTATCCTCGGGATGGGGGGTGCCGTGGCGGCTTTGGCGGATGGGAAACCGAATGTGCAAGTTCTTGAGAACGTCCAATCCGTCGGCCTGGTTTTCCCTACTTCCTTTCCCGGTACTCCTTCGGCGATATTCCCTTCAGGCGTGAGAAGAACTTGCTGAACGAGGGCAGGTCGGCGAAGCGGAGGCGGTCGGCGATTTGGGAGATGGAGAGCTGCGAGGTGCGCAACAGGAACGATGCCTCCATCACCAGCATCTGGTTGATATAATCTACCACAGTGCGCCCGGAAACCCGCTTCACAATCCGCGACAGATAGTCGGGCGTGATGTTCAACTCGTTGGCATAGAACCCGATGTCGTGATGCTCCGCAAAATGCTGCGGCAAGAGACGGCTGAAACCGATGAAGATCTCCTCCATGCGGTGCGGAATATGCTCATGTGCCTCCACTTTCTCCTTAACATTGTGGAAATCAAGCAGGAAGACCGCGTAAAGCATACGCAAAATCTGCTGCTTGTAATGGTTGTCCGAATGCAGATAGGCGATGATTTCGCGCATCCTTGCCTCAAACGAGGCGGCCGTCTCCGCAGGGAGCGTCAGCTTCGGCTCAGTCAGCAACATGACGGGCTTGTAGGCCAAGCTGATAATGTCGCGGACCACCGGCGTTTCAAGCGTGGTGCTTTCGTCCGCCAAAAGACAAAAGCCCTGGTAGTCGTCGGTGATGGCGTTGACGGTGACAGCCATGCCCGGCGAATAGATGTAAAGGTCGCCCGCACGTAGCCGGATCTCCCGGTCGTTGTAGGTCAACGTAAGCTCTCCCCGCGTGACGAGCGTGAAGGTGTAACAGGCTAAAAAACCCTGCGTCTGGTTGGTCAGACTCGTCATCTGCGCATCGGTTTCCAAACAAAGCATCTTCCCGTCCCAACCATCGATCGGCTCCGCCCCGCTTATCCGTGTCCACCATTCTTTCAGTGTGTACATAATCGTCCGTCTCTATTTTGAAATGCAAATATACAAAAAATATTGTTCGGTTTCAGACAAATATTGTTCGGTTTCGGTTTTTGCCGTGTTGGGTTATAAAATGTAATTTTGCGGGCGTAAAATATTTTCAATTAAATAGTATTGACAATGGAAAAAGAAAAATCAATTGAAGCATTACAATTCTTCGTCACGAACCTCAACGCACAGTCTTTCCAGCACAAGCTGCAGGCCAAAATCTTCGGTTCGTTGGGATTCAAGAAATTAGAGAAAAAATATTTGGAGCACGCTGAAGAGGAGCAGGGCTTTGTGAACCAGTTCATCGACCGTCTGCTCGATTTGGGCGGCGAGTTGAAACAGGAGGCTGTGGCGGCCCAGAAGCTGTACCAGGATCCCATCGAATTCCTGAAAGCCGACTACCAGGTGTCTGTTGACGGCATCGAACTGCTGCGCAAGTGCATGGACGGCATCAAGGACGACCTCACCACGTTCGACATGATGAAGGAGTATCTGAAAGACGAGGAAGAGGACATGTACTGGAGCGAGGAGCAACTCGGCCTCATCGAATGTATCGGCGCGAAGCCG
>JAFRUI010000006.1 GCA_017438945.1 Bacteroidales bacterium | reverse complement strand
TGCACAAGGGACTCAACGAATGGTATCATCCTTATCAATTTGTCCACATCTACCATAGCGACCGCGTCTTCGACGGGCTCAAGATTGTCTTCGCCGAAATGGACAAGTACAAGAAACTGCCAAAAAAGGGTGACACTAAGAAGGACTTGTGGATGCGCTATTTCACGGAGATGACCGAAGAGACGAGGCGGCCCGCACCCGAACTGCTCGCCGACCCCGACATCACCAAGGCCATTGAGCTGTTGGAGATCATCAACTACAACGAGGCGGAGGAGTACCTCTATGACAAATACTGGGACGCCGTCAGCATTGAGGCAACCTGGAAAGGCATCGGTCGCCGCGAAGGGGAAAAGGAAGGACTGGAGAAAGGATTGCAGCAGGGTTTGCAACAGGGTTTACAGCAGGGTCGCAAAGAGGGACGTGAGGAAGGTCGAGAGGATGAGAAGCGCCTGCTTGCCCTAAACATGCTCGCCAAAGATTTCGCCCCAAACCTCGTGGCGGAAATCACGGGAATGACAGAAGCGGAAGTCATCGCCCTTGTCACTCACTGATTGACAAGACACCACCCTACCGTTACTCTTATCAACGAGCAACAAATGGATCCTTTCCTTCTGAATTTTCCCTACCCGCCAACCACATCATACACCGGCACGTCAAACACTCCCTCCATCGCTTTGACGAGGATTTCGGACGGGAGCGTAAACCCGCTCGGTGCGACGGGATTAACCGTAACAGCCAATAAATTAGGGCGTTTCAACACGCGGAGTTGGCCGCCTTTGCTTAGGAAAAGCTTCAGGTTCATCGGAGTGACGAACACTTTGGTGAAATCCTTGACGATGACCACACAATTTTTCACTTCCGGTTGCATACGCAGGAAATTTAGCATCATGTCGGTGAGGATGCCGCTGAGGAAAAGGTGATTGCCGTGCGAGAAAAGCTCGGTCCTGTATTTATCTGACAGCAAGGAAGATGGAATATTCAGGGAAATAGGATTCCCGTCTTCCAAGGCGAAGATGCCGTTTTCGATCTGCAAAAGTTCGTCAGCTCTGGAAGTCTCATATTCAGGAAGTTGCATCAGATCATGCAACTCGGAGGTCTTCTTCACGATGGTATTGAGGTCGGGGGCGATGGCCGCTCCCGTGGAGAGGATCAGTCCGTCGGCGATGGTCGGCGAGGCGTGGCTCTTGCGCGACAACGCCCCGTCCACGATGGTGAGGTCAACACCGTACTCCTCCATCCTATCTAGCACCCTGCGGACTCCGCCTGTGGTCGCCGGCCCCGACAAGATCACCTTGCCCGCCTGCAACACCCGAGCCGTCACCAAACGCCCCAACGAAGTACTCTCCTCTGAGAGATCCAATATTTCCGAGAGCAACAAGCGTTGCCTGTAATGGTATTCCGAAGTCACGAAAATGGTCCCTTCGTAGAGCTCGATTTCCGGCTTCTCCGTCTGCGTCACCTGGTCCGTCTTCTCCCCGTCAATACCGATGGAAGTCACCGCAATAACTTTATGTAACACTTTAAGCTGCTCAAGCAAATAATTGAGCGTCACAGTCTTACCGGTATTTTTTGCCATACCGGTAATGGAGAGGGTGCGACAGCGGAGGATGTTATCTATTAATGACATTGTAAATAATGGTTGTTATCGAATTAGTTAGTAGTTAGCGGTTAGTAGTTAGCAGTTGCTTTTTCGAAACATTGTTGGGATTTGGGATATTTTTGGGTTTTCGTTATCGCGGATAACATTTTTACAAGTTCTAAATTGTCATTCTTAATGCTTTTATATTGGAAATCAGTAATATATCCATTGTCAAACAGCATATCAATCCAATATAACGTTTCTGAAGATTCTTTGTATGCGATATACATTTTTGCATAAAAGTCTTTTCTCGATTGAGCACATAACGCCTCGCTTATATTGGCACCAATGCTGGTCCCTGAACGCAAAAGTTGTTTCGACATAACAAACTCCCTTTTTTGTTGCTGTAGATATTGATACATCTTTATGATTCTTGACGCAAAACGCCGACTCTTCTCTTGAACTATACTATGTTTCATGCTTAATTATTTTCTTTTTATTTTCAATTTATTTGCAAAACTAAAAAGAAAAACGATTCGCCCACCAAACATCACAAAGAAAGTTCCAACACCCAACAGTTCAAAACCTCCAACTACTAACTGCTAACTGCTAACTGCTAACTGCTAACCGCGCATTCTCGCTTCAATTTCTTCGACTTCCACGGGCACATCCGCCATGAGGTCGATGGGGTTGTCGGCGACGACCACGTCGGTTTCGATGCGGACACCGATGCCTTCCTCGGCGATGTAGATGCCGGGTTCGCAACTCAGCACGTTGCCAGGTTGGAACACCCAGTCGCGCTGGCCTACATCATGCACATCCAACCCGATGAAATGGCTGGTGTTATGCATATAGTACTTCTTGAAGCAAGGCATTGCAGAGTCTTGATTGTCAACATCTTCCTGCGTGTATAAACCCAGCTTGATCAACTCCTCGTCCATCCGTTTGAAAACGTAATCGTTAATCTTGTGGATGGTCATGCCGGGCTTGAAAAGCGGGATGGTCTCCTTGTAAATAGAAAGTACCGCTTCATAGACCGCCTTCTGTCGCGGGGTGAACTTGCCGTTCACGGGAACGGTGCGGGAGCAGTCGCCGGCGTAGTTGGCGTACTCCGCGCCGAAGTCCATCAGCAGCAGGTCGCCGTCACGCATCTGCTTGTCATTCTTGATATAGTGAAGGATACAGGTGTCATGGCCGGCAGCGATGATGGGCGCGAACGAATGTGTGGTGGCGCCGTTGCGAATCACCTCGTAGGTCATCTCTGCCTCAATCTCGTACTCGTATTTCCCTGGTGCAATGGCAGATAACGCTCTTGTAAACATCTTGCCTGTAATCTCGCACGCCTTCTTCATCGCGGCCAATTCCTCAGGTTGTTTGACGTTGCGCAGCGGATAGAGAATTGGGGCTAAACGGCGGTAGTCGTGCAGCGGATAGTCCTTCTTGAGCCGGTCGGCAAAGCGGATCTCGCGGGTCGGGAGTTCCTGCCGGAAACGCGGGTCTTCGGGAATATGGAGATAGACATGCTCCGACTGCACCATTACGGCGTTGAGGACGCTCTCGAACTCCTCGTTGAACATCACGTTCCGCACGCCGGAGAGTTTCTTGGCATCCTCCTTGGATAGCCGGTGCCCGAACCAGACGATCTTCTCAGGTGAGGGATTCTTGATGAAAAGTACCTCGCGGTAGTCCGGGTTCGGGTGCCATGGAGCGAGCATCAGGGTCGTCTCCTCCTGGTCGATGCCGCACAGGTAGAGCAGTTCGGAGTTCTGCCGGAAAGGATGCGTGGTGTCGCCACAGCGCGGATACTCGTCGTGTGAAACGAGCAGTGCCACAGAGTTTTCCGCCATCTCACCGACTACATTACGGCGGTTGCGGGTATAGAATTCAGCTGACAAAGGTTGATAACGCATAATTGGAATTTTAAGCGGCAAAGATATGATTTTTATGAATTATTAAAACCCTCTCGTGGTGCGGGAACCGCCGCCGACCACGCTGCTGCGAGGACGCACGGAACCCGAAGACGAGGGACGCGCGGAGGGCGAAACGCCACTGCTCTTGGACGAGGAAGAGGTCGAGGCACTACCAGAGGATTTGGTTGTGGTCGTAGGCCTGCTGCCCGAGGACGGACTGCCGCCTGACGAGGGTTTGGCAGCTGTTGACGGGTTGCCGCTTGAGGACGGTCTGGAATTCGCGGACGGCGTAGATGGTCTTTCGGCTACCGGCGGGACATTAGCCTGCGCCACTGGAGCGCCACCGCCACCCGAACGCTTGTAGTTTGTGGTGCTGCCCACACGGCTGATCCGTGAGGAGATGTTGTGACCGCCAGTGGTGTTCAGGTCGTTGAACGTCACAATCACTGATGGCGTCTTGAGGTAGCGGCCGCCGCTGTTGCGCAAGCTGCCCACGAAATAGTCCCGCACCTTCGCCAGGTCGATGCCTAACAGAGGCAGGTTGTTCTTGCCGATGTGACGCAGCAACTTGTTGACCTTCTGTGCCCTGAGCATACGGTCATAAGTCTCTCGACTGTTGACCGTCGTGCCACGCGGATAGGCAAGGTAGCGCACCAGTTTCGTATATTCTTCCTCGGAAAGTCCATTCAACATTGAACGCACTCCACGAAATTCCGCTACCAAATCAGCCTTTTCATGCTGGTTGACATCCCGGTAAATCGCCCGTTCATGCTCGTCGGTGTAGGTAAAATTGTGCTCACGCTCGTGTTGCCGTAGCTGCTTGCTTACCTGCTCTTCACCATAGGCGGCGAAGTGAAGACTCGTAAGCGTATCGGAAAGCTCGTTTATCTTGCTGTCGGTCAAGTTTTTGAGGACATCCAGCAAGTCACGGCAGGGCTTGGCCAACAGATAAGGTTTGTTCGAGGGAAACGCGGAATGCAATAATTTGCCCTTATAGGTAATGCCGTTATCCATAAACAGTTGGTAAAGCGCGACATACTGCACCACACGGGCAATATCGGTGTTTCCGCAGTTGGCGAAATAGTTGCCGGCTTGCCGCTCGTACTGCGCCCCAACACTGGTGCCGCTGCTCTGCGAATGGAAATAGGAGACCGGCAACGCTCCCGTGCGGTTGAGCGTATAGATGGTATATTCGGGCAAATCAATGGCGTACATGGTGTTGGCCGTGTTCCAGTTATAAACCAACTCGTTGAGTCCCAACTTCTTGAACAGCGGTCTGTCGAAGGGGAAACGTCCCGGCGAGGGATATTTATAGCAGGCCTCTTGGATGGTGCCGTTCTCTGACCAGTCTTTGAGCAGCACATCAGTGATGGTGAGCAGATGACCCAGTTCGGTGTTCTCCAACTCACGGCTGAGGTAGGTGGGACACCAGTCGCGGCCGTTGCCCATCTTGCCGGCCATGCAGTCATTGATGTCGAGGCTCTGCGAGAGCTCCTTACTACTGATGGAGGCGACAAGGAGGACCGTCTCCACGCGCAGGGGCGGCAGCGTCTCCAACGAAGCCTCGCGCTCACGCCCGATGACCACCAACGTGGTGGAATCCCGCAGAGCTCCGAGGATAAGGTCCGCATCGAGGGCGAACCGGCGAATGTCGCCCACCTGTTCGGAGAGGTCGCTGTCACGACGGATGCTCCAAGCCACTAAACCCGGCTCGCGACTGAAAAAGACCCCGCGCCGTTGCTGTAGAAACATATCGCTGACTGTCAAATCGTTGGCCGTATCAGACTCGTCGATAAAAGCCTCCCCTGCAGCAAAAAACCAATCGTCAAACTCGCCTAACGTGATCTGGTAGTCGAGATTGTCGCCCGTAAAATAGTGCCGTTTGTCCCCGCCAAGCAGGTCTATTGCATTCGGCTTATAGTCAGAAAGATACAACTGCTGCGAAATTTTCGCCACCAAGTTGTCAAGGTTCTCGGTAGTGGCGTTACCTAGCACGACAGCCATGTCTGTGACATACCCGTCATAGCCGATCTTGAAATTCCGCTGCGTGGTTTGGTGGGTGAAGCGGCTGCAAATCGACTCCAAACTGTCGGGCTCGAAAAACAGGGCCGGTTCGGCGACGAGGATGATGCGGCTGCTGTCGGGGAAAGTGGCCGTGGCAATGGTCTGGTAGTGCATCCGGAAATCGTGCCGGAAGGCGTCATAAACGGAGTCCAAGCGCTGGAACGCCATGGTCGATTCCAAATCCACATGTTGGTCTGGAATGTACTCTTTCTTGAGAAGGACTGCGGTCTGCTGTTTGATACTCTCCGCCACCTTGGTGTGCCTCCCGAAAATAGCGAACATGCCGATGACGAGGAGGATAGCCCCGACGATGGCAATCACCGTTCTCTTTGCTGTCTTGGTCATTGTTTCATCTATTAAAAGCGGCTGCAAACCTACATTTTTTTCTGATTCACCACGTCATCGTGTCGTCGTTTTTCATCGCATCATCGTAGGCCATTATTTCGTATTTTTGCCGCCAAAATCTATGTATGGAACATCTGCAAGTAATTGACCACTGTTGGCACATCTTGCTCAACATCAATGCCAACGACAAGAAATGCGAAAAGAAATGGCAGCCCATTGCCAAAAAACTTCAAGAGATAGGAATCCAGTTCGAACTTCACCGCCTGACCAAGCCCGGCGACGGAATCGCCACCGCAAAATCGCTGTGCCAAAACGGGATACGGTATCTGGTGGCCGCCGGCGGTGACGGCACTCTCAACGAGGTGGTGAACGGCATCTTCTGCTCAGGGGTCAACACCCGGGAGGTCTGGCTCGCCGTCTTGCCCTTGGGCCGCGGCAACGACTGGATCCGCACCCACCATTATCCCCAAAACCCTGAAGAGACGATAGATATATTGCTGAAAGGACAGTTCATGAAGCACGATATCGGACGGGTGATCAGCACAACGCCCAACCAACAGGTGGATGACCGATATTTCATCAACATCGCCGGTTTCGGCTTCGACGCGGACGTGATTTACGATGTCACATATCATCCGCCCCATCTTTTCGGATTAAACGTCTATGTCCTTTCGCTTTTAAAATCACTGTTTTCCCACAAGCCAAAAACCATACAAATATCTGTTCCTGAAGGATTTACTTTCAACGGAGAGGTTTTCATGGTGATTGCGGCCATCTGTCAGTACAATGGTGGCGGCATCCGCGAGGCCAAATATGCGGTTCCTGATGACGGGCTTCTCGATCTGATTGTGATTCCAAGAATGCGCATTACACAAGTGATTGGACAACTGAGGAATATGCACACCGGCAATCATATCGACAAGATAAAAGGTATCCGGAATATTCAGGTCACGGAAGCGCAAATCCATTCCGACCAAATATTCCGCGCCGAGACCGAAGGTGAACTCCTCAAAGTTGGCGACTACCACATCAAACTGATTCCAAACGCTTTGAATGTGCTGACGGCCGTAAATGTTCCTCCGAAAACGGCATAGATAAATAGTAGAATTGTTCGATCATTGTATTTTATAGGCATTTGTTTTATATGGAATTGAACAACAAGGATTTTCAGAATTCATTCGGGGAAAAGCCATCTCATATCAAAATCCGTGGGGCACGGGTTCACAATCTTAAAAACATCGATGTGGACGTGCCGTTGCACAAGATTGTGGCCGTGGCAGGCGTCTCCGGCTCTGGCAAGTCCTCGCTCGCGCTGGGCGTGCTCTATGCCGAAGGGTCGCGACGCTATCTCGAATCACTTTCGACTTATACGCGCCGCCGCATGACCCAGGCCGCGAAGGCCGATGTGGATGAGATCCTCTACGTGCCCGCCGCCCTCGCCCTGCACCAACGCCCCGGCGTGCCCGGCATCCGCTCCACCTTCGGCACCGGCACCGAACTTCTTAACAGCCTGCGTCTTATGTACTCCCGTCTGGCGAACCACCGCTGTCCCAACGGGCACTATATTCCACCCTCCCTCGCCGTGGCCGCCGGACAAGAATGCATCTGTCCCGAATGCGGCGAACATTTCTACGCCCCCGGTGCCGAAGAGTTGGCCTTCAACAGCCAGGGAGCGTGCCGCTGCTGCGGAGGCACCGGCATGGTGCGCACCGTCGATAAGAGCACCCTCGTGCCCGACGAGTCGCTGACCATCGACCAGGGAGCCGTCGCGCCGTGGAACAGCCTCATGTGGTCGCTCATGACCGACGTGTGCCGCGCCATGGGTGTGCGCACCGATGTGCCGTTCCGCGAACTCACTGACGAAGAGAAAGATATCGTCTATAACGGGCCCGCTGTGAAAAAACGCATCTTCTACAAAGCCAAAAGCACAAACGTGGCGGGTGAAATGGATTTCACCTATTTCAACGCCACCTACACCGTGGAAAACGCGCTGGCCAAAGTGACGGACGAAAAGGGGATGAAGCGAGTGGAAAAATTCCTGAAGGAGGAAGTGTGTCCCGATTGCCACGGCACTCGTCTGTCAGAAGCCGCCCGCGCCCCGAAACTGCGCGGCATCGGACTCGACGAGGCCTGCCAGATGACCCTGGCGCGGCTCACCGAGTGGGTCGATGGCGTGCCCGCCTCGCTGCCCGAAGAGATGCGTCCCATGGCCGAGAGCATCTGCGAATCGTTCCGCACGGCCGCCAAACGACTGATGGACTTGGGGTTGGGCTACCTCACCCTCGACCGTGCCGCCTCTACCCTATCCACCGGCGAACGGCAACGGATGCAGCTCGCCCGCGCCGTCCGCAACCGAACCACCGGCGTGCTCTACGTCCTCGACGAGCCCTCCATCGGACTGCACCCCTCCAACATCGTGGGACTCAACGGCGTGATGCACGACCTCGTGGCCGACGGCAACACCGTGCTGCTCGTCGATCACGACACGCAAATCCTGCAGGAGGCCGACTGGCTCATCGAACTCGGTCCCGATGCCGGCGCGAAAGGCGGAGAAATCATCGCCGAGGGCACTATTCAGGACATCGTCCTCAACAGTGCGTCCCGCATCGGGCCATTCCTCGCCCCGGAAAGGACACACGGCTGGAGCGCACCCGACAAAGACCGGCTGTTCGAGTTCGACAATATCCATCTGTCAACCAAAGAGATACACACCGTAAAGCCGTTGGAGGTCGATATTCCCAAAGGGCGGCTCACCGTAGTGACGGGCGTCTCCGGATCCGGCAAGACGACGCTGATTCTGGAAAGCCTCGTGCCCGCGTTGGAGGCGCTGACCCGAGGGAAACGGATGCCCGACCACGTCACCGACATTCTCGCGGAAGGCATCGAGCACGTGAAACTCATCGACGCCACGCCCATCGGCATCAACATCCGCTCCACGGTGGCCACCTACGCTAACGTCCACGACGAGCTGCGCAAACTCTACGCCCGCACGCCCGACGCGAAACACCATGGCTACAAGGCCGGCGACTTCTCCTACAACACCGGCGACCTGCGATGCCCCGTCTGCGACGGCACCGGCGCCATCAGCCTCGACGTGCAGTTTCTTCCCGATGTGGATATTCCCTGCCCCGAATGCCGCGGCTCGCGCTACGCGAAGGCAGCCTACGCCGTGCGCCACACCAACAAACGCCACGAAACACGCTCACTGCCTGAACTGATGGATATGGACGTGAGTTCCGCATTGGACTTCTGTCAAGACATGAAGACGGTGTTCCCCAAATTAGAAGTTCTGCAAAGTCTTGGCTTGGGCTATCTTACGCTCGGCGAAGAGACCCCGAGTCTGTCGGGTGGCGAAGCGCAGCGACTGAAGCTGGCCACCGAGATGGGACGGCTGCAGCACGACTCGGTGTTCGTGTTCGATGAGCCCACCATCGGGCTGCACCCGTTGGATGTACGCACGCTTTTGCAAGTTTTCGACACACTCATCAAAAACGGCGCGACGGTCATCGTCATCGAGCACGACCTCGACGTGATCCGCGCCGCCGACTATATCATCGACATGGGACCCGGTGGGGGCGAGGACGGCGGACGTATCGTGGCCACCGGCACCCCGCAAGATGTCGCCAACAACAACGAAAGTGTGACAGGAAGGTTTTTGGGAAAAACGGCCAAAGGTGAAAGGTCCCAATAAGCCTATCGCTCGAATGTGAAAATCTCTGTCAATTGCTTGTTTTCAAAGATATCCGAGCAAAAGATCAGTTCGGGAAATAACGGAAGATGATGCCGACGATCCTCTGACAAATCAATACGGAGAGTCTTATGGTACAGAAACCATACCAGCTCTGTACAGTATAAAGAAACCGTGTCTTCAAGGTCAAACTGGCCGTCGAAAAGCGGATGACGGCCATACAGTTGCAGTCCATCATGAAGAAGCCTCATGGTATCGTCTGGGGTGAGAGGGTAGCGGTAAATGCCACCCATCAAAGCACGGTCACTACGGAAAAAAACACCAATGGGCTCTAATTTCACGCTGTCCTTTTCCTGTTTAGTGGCACGCTCGTTGGGTACGGCGTGAAGAACCATCCAACGTCCGTCCACATTCACCACCATTCCCACATGGGTGTAGTCGCTCTTGCGATCAAAGGTGGTGACAGTGCGGCTTTCACGACTCTCCCCGCGACGGAAAACAAGGTCGCCGGTCTGTAACCGCACCGTATCTGGGATAACATATTCAACAGCCAGATCACTACGGTTGCAACCCGTTGTCATCAAGCATATTGCAAAAAACAAAGGTAGAAACAATCCGAAAATTGTTTCTACCTTTCTCATCCTAAAACAACTGTTTAGATGCGGATTTTCCACTTGCCGTCAACTTTTGTCAGCTTAACTTTGTCGGTTGATTCCTTCGGATCTTTGTTCAAGGAACTTGTTGCAGTTCTTTTCACCTCAACCACAGCACTCTCACCATCCTCGGAAATCGTCTCAGAGAGGATCTCATAGCTCAAAACCTTGTATTCAACGTCTTTAAGTTTCTTGGCATAGCCATCAATATCCTCCTGGTCAGTCAGTTCCGTGTAAGTGACTGCCTTTTCGTAATTACCAGAAGACAAGGCATCGTGATAGGCTTTCACAACACCAGTCGGGGTGGATGTGGAATTGCAGGATGCCAGACAGAAAACGGCAACCAGCGCACATAAAATAACGGTCAATTTTTTCATAACATTTTAATTTAGTGAATAATAATGGTTATGGGTTATAGGTTATGGGTTATTGAAGCTTGTGATTAGTGATTAGTGATTAGTGATTAGTGATTTGCAATTTGTAAATTAAGTTTTTTGTGTCTCTAACGTCCGCCTATCATCATTCATCATTCAGCATTATTTAGGCAGGAACCCTTCATGAAAGGTGTAGGGGAGCAACATGGCCACATTCTGCAAATGGTATATCGGGCCCTCCTGTCCGGCGAGGATGACCTCGATGGGGTGGCCGAATTTCTGCTCATATTCGAAGAGCACTTGCCGGCAGCTTCCACACGGGGAGACCGGCTCCTTGAGCGGTTCGTCGGGGTTGATGGCCGTGATGGCGATCTTGTTGAACGGCACTTCGGGATACATTGCCGAAGCTGAAAACGCCGCGACACGCTCCGCGCACAAACCACAGGGATAGACTGTATTTTCCTGGTTTGCACCCGTGACAATCTTGCCGTTGTTCATCAATATGGCCGCACCGACTTGAAAATGGGAATACTTCGCATACGCACGGGTAGCAGCCTCCTCGGCTTGTCGCAACAACTCTCGCAAGTCCTCAGGCAACTCTTCACGGTTGTCGTAAACCCGCATTTCCGTTTCTAATGTTATTTTCCTCATAAAGACCTGTTAAAAATTCAGGTGCAAATATACAAAATTTATTTGATTGAGATAAAAAACTATGACTTAAGACTGAGGACTTAAGACTGAGGACTTGGGACTTATGATTTATGACTATAACTATGACTATTGCCACGGGTTATCGAAAAAAAAAGTATTTTTGCATTTTTTAACATTCAGAAGCGGTTTTCTTCCTTATGGCATACAATAGAAAATTAGAATTGACTGATATATTGAAAGTTATAATCCCTGTTTTAGGTATTTTCATCGTCTCGTCAAATATGGCATTTGCACAGCGGCACGACAAGACGGACACCACCCTGCTCATCTCCCCGTTCGATTTCGGTCTGGCCGAGGCGGAAACCGACAGCGCCAGATACGAAGTTCTCTACGCCACACACACCAAAGCCGTTGAGATGGGCGCAGACGTCTCCTACCAAGGCATCGGAACACTAGTCATTGAGGTGACTGAAAGTTCCCTTCCCATACCTCTGACCCGCCACAACGACTTCGCGGGGGTGCACCTGATCGTGAAAAACCAACACAAGACGCAATATCTTTTCTCCATGGCAGACACGCTGTGGCAAAGCGTCGAGCTGTCGCCGGCGGCCGTCGATTCCGGGAACTTCTCCGCTATCCCGTCTTTGGCGGAAGGTTCCTGCCTGTTGTTGCTGGAGGATCTGCAGCCTTGGGTCAACAACCGGTCCGGCTACAAATACGGAGCTATGCGTAAAGACCTCCTTCTCCTGTACAACGGGCAGGCGCAAAACAAGCCCATTTCCGCCTATGCCACCGACTCCACCATCCTGAAAGCCAGCGTGCACCCCACGGACAACACGCTGAAAACCATCACAGACCTGACCATCACCCGCGACACCAGCGCCACCACCAAGACATTCTGTTTCTATATTCATGGAATCAACAATCTAGAAATAAGCAAATTAAGAATCAACACCCCCGACACCAAAAATCTCTACGCCGATGCCGCCATCAACATCGAGAACTGCACAAACATTGCACTTGAGGATGTCACCATCGACGGCACATACTCCCGAACGAACACCTATGGGTACGGCATCCAGATGAACAATGTGTGGAACAGTAGTTTCCTACGTCTCACCGCCAACGCCAACTGGGGTGTTTTCGGAACCAACAACCTCAGCAACACCACCTTGAAAGACTGTAACATCAACCGTTTCGACATTCACTGCTATGGCCGCGACGTGTTCATTTACAACTGCAAATTCAACAAGCTGTACAACCAATTCTCCTCCGTTTTCGGAACCGTTTGGTTTGAAGAGTGCCGGTTCACGGAATTCATCCCTGTCCTTTTAGAACCCTCCTACAATGCCTACACCCCGTTCGACCTGACGTTCAAAGACTGCATTTTTGACGCACAGACATCACGCAACTACCTGATTTCGGCAGGTCAATTGGACAACACCACCAACTCCCGGCCTGAGCTCGCGAAGAAGTGCTGGCCGAACATCAGCATTAAAAACCTCATCGTGAACATTCCCGGCAACATCTCGAAAATCATCCTCTTCAACCCCAAGAAAACCCAGTCAGGCGCATTGGTGAGCCACATCGCAAACATTAAAATCGACGGTTTGCATTTCCACTATGCCGACACTTCCCGTCTGGCGGACCTCGTCATCTCCAGTTCCCCCGTCAACACGGTCCAGCCCATCCATTATGACATCCGAAAGGCCTATCTGATCCCTTCTGAAAACAGCATGAAGGTACAATACACCACGAAAAACGTCTATCCGGGAAGCATGACGTTCAACCTGCGCCACGACAAGAGCGATGTCGTGAACATCGAACAATCACGCCTCAACTACAACGTCAACGAGAACAGCCGCTACAACATCAAATACAACAATTGCTCCATCGGAATGATCCGTTACAACTCCACGAGCAACGGCACCAAACGCAACTACGACCGCTGCAACCTGTATCTGAACAACGGCGACGACGCAAGGTACTACATCGACAACCATGCGACATATTACAAATGTACGTTCATTCCCTGTAGCGATAAGATGTACGTCAGCTTTTACGGGGTGAACAATGACGTCGTCATCAAAAACTGCAAAACAAAACGCACTGGAAAACTCTTTTACCAAGGACATAACGACAACATCGAGTTGAAAGGCTATGTGGTGAAGGGAAGTGAGAAGTACTGGCGGTAGAACGGCTATTGGCTGTTGGTTTTTGGCTTTTAGCTATTGCACTGGCGAGAAGCCATTACACGATACCTTAGACTTAGACTTAGACTTAGGCTTAGACTTAGACTTAAACTTAAACTTAAGCTATGCCGATTTCTTTGTCGTAAATCGCAAATTGCAAATCATAAATCGCGCAAAAAACTCTACCGACCGTATCAGAATTTATGTATATTTGCCATCCCTTTGAGCAAGGGGTATTTTTGTTTTAGAATATTGATTTTTAATATCTTACAAATGAAAAGTAACATCATGATGGCGAGTGTTATGGCACTCGGTTTTGTTTTTTTAGCTTCAACAACGAGTATGGCAGTTCCTGCGAAACCCAAAAAACCGAAAAAAACGACATCCGGCATTGCGGCCGGCAATTTGGACAAGACGGTGAAGCCCACCGCCGATTTCTACCAGTACGCCTGTGGAGGATGGATGGCCAACAATCCGCTGGGCGACGAATATGCCCGTTACGGCAGCTTCGACGTGCTGGCGGAGAACAACCAGGCGCAACTCAAAGATTTGGTGACCAAGATCGCGGCGCAGAAGAACGCTCCCGGCACCATCGAGCAGAAAATCGGCGATTTCTACAATGTGGCCATGAATACCGAGGCCATCAACAAACAAGGTGCGCAACCTCTGCAACCGGAACTCCAGAACATTGCCAAGATGCAGCGCAACGAGCTGTCTGTCAAGATGGCCCGTATGTTGATGGAAGGTTCCACCCCGTTCTTCGCCCTGTTCGGCTCCGCTGATCCCGACAACAGCAGCATGACCATCGCACACATCTGGCAGACGGGACTTGGCATCGGCGACCGCGACTACTACCTCGACAAAGACCAGCAGAACATCCGCGACGAATACGTGAAGCTGATGACCAAGATGTTCGGCATGTCAAATTATAGTTCCATCGCCGGCTTCAAAGGCAAAGAAAAAGAGATGGCCAATCGCGTGATGGCTTTGGAAACTCTGTTGGCACAATACGCTATCGACAAGACCGTGTTGCGCGACCCTTACCAGACCATCCACAAATGCACACCTGCGGAGTTCCAGCAGATGATTCCCGCCATCAACGTGCAACAATACCTCAAAACCCTGAATCTGAAGGTTGACACGCTCAACGTGAGCCAGCCCACCTATATCCAAGGTGTCAACAACATTCTCGAAGTCACGGACTTTGACGTGATCAAAGCATACCTCGCCTGGAACGTCATCCGCGGCGCTGCTTCTTACTTGAGCGACGAATTTGTGGATGCCAGCTTCGATTTCTACGGCAAGACCCTCTCTGGCCGCAAGGAGAACCGCCCGCGCTGGAAACGCGTCATTGACAACATTGACGACTGTTTGGGCGAAGCTGTCGGTCAGATGTACGTCAAGAAATATTTCCCTGCAGAAGCGAAAGCACGCATGGAGCAGCTGGTCAAGAACCTACAATGGGCTCTCGGCGAGCGCATTAAAGCCTCCACTTGGATGACCGACCAGACCAAGAAAAACGCTCTCGACAAATTGGCTGCCTTCACCGTGAAGATCGGTTACCCCGACAAATGGCGTGACTACAGCGGCCTGACCATCGGCACGGAGAGCTATTACGCCAATGTGATGAACTCCCGCCGTTTCGACATGGCCTACAGTCTCGGCAAGATTGGCAAGCCCGTTGACCCGACAGAGTGGCAGATGACTCCTCAGACGGTGAACGCCTACTACGACCCCACCACCAACGAGATCTGCTTCCCCGCCGGCATCCTGCAACCCCCGTTCTTCGACATGAACGCTGACGACGCCGCCAACTACGGTGCCATCGGCGTGGTGATCGGCCACGAGATGACCCACGGTTTCGACGACCAGGGCCGCAACTACGACAAGGACGGCAACCTCGCCGACTGGTGGACCGAAAAGGACGCCGCCACCTTCAAGGAGAAGGCCCAGCTCATCGTCGATCATTTCAACAGTATCGAGGTTGCTCCCGGTGTTTATGGCAACGGTGAATTCACATTGGGCGAGAACATTGCCGACAACGGTGGTCTGAACGTTTCCTACACCGCTTTCCAGAAAGCCAAGAAAGACGGTCAGATCAAGGGCGAGATGGATGGGTTCACGCCCGAACAGCGTTTCTTCTTGGCATACGCCGCCGTATGGGCCGCCAACATCCGCGAAGCGGAGATTCTGCGCCGCACCAAAACCGACCCGCACGCCCTCGGCCGCTGGCGCGTCAATGCCACCCTGCGCCACATCGACCCCTTCTACGAAGCCTTCAACATCCAACCCGGCGACCCGATGTGGATGGCACCGGAAAAACGTTCACACATCTGGTAATCATAATGGTTATCGGTTATGGGTTATGGGTTATTGAAGCCTGTTAATAGATCATAAACAGTAAAGAAATATATGTCAGAAAAGAAAAAACTCGCCGTCATCGCATTCGGCGGCAACGCATTACTGAAGAGCAAACAGAAAGGCACCTATCAGGAGCAGATCGATAACGTCACGGAAACCTGTCGCAACCTGATTCCGCTGATCGAGAACGGCTACAACATTGTCATCGGTCACGGCAACGGTCCGCAAGTGGGCAATGTCATGCTGCAGCACAAAGCCGGCAAGGAGACCTTCCAAGTGGAGGACATGCCGCTGAACTTCTGTGTCGCTGAAACGCAAGGCTCCATCGGCGCACTCATCGAAGAAGGCCTGCGTCACATCTTCGCCGAAAAAGGCTGGGAGAAAGACACCGTCACGCTGCTCACACACGTGGAGGTCGACGCCAACGACCCGCTCTTCCAAAACCCGACAAAGCCCGTGGGACCGTATGTCACCAAAGAGGAAGCCGATCAATACCATGAGGAGACCGGCGATATTTATCGCGAAGACCCCAAAGGGAACGGCTGGCGCAAGGTGGTGGCCTCCCCGAAACCGCTGCGCATCCAGAACGTCAAGTTAGTGAAACAATTGGCCGAACAGGGCATCATCGTGGTGACTGTCGGAGGCGGCGGCATCCCCGTAGCCATGAAAGACGGCTACCTCAAAGGTGTGCAGGCGGTCATCGACAAGGACCTTGCCTCCGCGCTCACCGCTGTGGAGATCGGCGCCGACGAGTTCTACATCCTCACTGACGTCCCGAAAGTCTACATCAACTTCCGCAAGCCCGGTGAGAAGGCCTTGGACACTATCACGGTGAGCGAAGCCAAGCAGTACCTCGAGGAGAAGCACTTCACCGAAGGCTCCATGGCCCCGAAAGTGCGCGCCGCCATCCAATACGTCGAGAAGAGCGGCAAGACCTGCATCATCACCGAGGCAGGAAAACTGCACGACCCGAATTGCGGCACGAGAATTATTGCAGGGTAATTTAGAATTAAGAATTAAGAATTAAGAATTATTTGTTATACGAAATCATGTCAGCACGGAGCGAAAGTTCCGTGCTGATTTTTTTGCTGTAAAATAGGCGTATCAAACGTATATGATCGCCTCCTTGTAGAGACTTTTCCTGAAACATCTCCAAAACAATTCTCATCGGATTTATTTTAATTTCCAAATCCGACTCATTCAAATCCAATTTTTAAAACCAATTTAACTCGTTTGGATTCGATTTTTTCCTCACATCCGTATTGTTTTTTTATATACTTTTGCGGCGTTTTAATTTCAAAATTTCAGAAGGATGAAAACCAAGTACATCGACCTGATTTCACAAACCTACGACTTTCCGCAGGAGGAGTTCGACGTAGAAGACAACAACCTGTTATTCAACGAAGTACCATTGATGGACATCATCAAGCAGTACGGAACCCCGCTGAAAATCACCTATCTGCCGAAAATTTCCGCCAACATCCAGAAGGCGAAGAGATGGTTCAATGTGGCCATCGCAAAAGCCGATTACAGAGGCAGTTACCACTACTGTTACTGTACGAAGAGCAACCATTTCGAGTTTGTGATGTCGGAGGTGTTGAAAAACGATGTACATATCGAAACTTCATCCGCATTCGACATCAATTTGATCGAAACGCTGCATGAGCAGGGGCTTTTCGACAAAGAGAACTACATTATCTGCAATGGTTTCAAGCGGCAGATCTACATCGACAACATCGTGGATATTCTGAACAAAGGATACCTGAACACCATTCCTGTTTTCGACAGCAAAAAGGAATTCGACTTGCTTGCACAGGAGGAAATCAACACGAAATGCAAGGTCGGCATCCGCATCGCTTCCGAGGAGGAGCCGCGGTTCGAGTTCTACACCTCGCGCCTCGGCATCAGGTACAACGATGTCATCCCATTCTACCGTGAAAAAATCAAGAACAACCCCAACTTCGAGCTGAAGATGCTCCATTTCTTCATCAACACGGGCATCCAGGACACCGCCTACTACTGGAACGAGCTCACCAAGTGCGTGAACCTCTACTGCGACCTCAAGAAAATCTGCCCCGAACTGGATTCCCTCAACATCGGCGGCGGATTTCCCATCAAGAACTCGCTCTCCTTCGACTACGATTACGAGTACATGGCCGAGGAGATCATCGCCCAAATCAAGATCATCTGCGACCGTGAAGGCGTGCAGGAACCCGACATTTTCACCGAATTCGGATCGTTTACCGTGGGCGAGGCCAGCGCCGCACTCTTCTCCGTGTTGCAGCAGAAACGCCAGAACGACAGGGAGTTGTGGAACATGATCGACAGCTCTTTCATGACTACCCTACCCGACACCTGGGCTATCAACCAGCAATTCATCATCTTAGCCATCAACAACTGGGACAAGGCCTACGAGAGAGTCTTCCTCGGCGGTCTCACCTGCGACAGCCACGATTACTACAACTCCGACTCGCACTTGAACGCTGTCTTCCTCCCGCAAATCGACTCCGCCAACTATCCTGCGGGCGACAGCCCTGAGGACATACAATATATTGGTCTGTTCAACACCGGCGCATACCAAGACGCTCTCGGCGGTTACGGCGGAATACAGCACTGCATGACTCCCGCGCCAAAACACATCATCATTTACCGTGATGAAGAGGGAGAATTATGCACCAAACTGTTCGCTAAAGAGCAGAGTTACAAGTCGATGCTGAAAATTTTGGGCTACTAGCCGACAGAATCGAAAAAATTGTATTTTTGCAGCGGGTAAGTCTTATACGATCTGCTCCCTTATAACTCCCCCAGGACAGGAATGTAGCAAGGGCATTAAGGTTGTAGCGATGCGATATAAGTCGCTTACCCTTCTTTGTTTTTGTTAGTGAGCAGTGAATAGTGATCAGTGAACAGATGCGAAACTGCCATCTTTGAGAATCAGACAAGAATTGATATAGACATAAAAATAATCGGAACATGTTGTTGAAAATATACCCTGAGAATCCGAATCCGAAAGCCGTGAACACCGTGGTGGAGTGTTTGCGGGACGGTGGCATTGTCATTTACCCGACTGACACGATTTACGGCATCGGCTGCGACATTTTCAAGCAGAAGAGCATTGAGCGAATCATCTCCATCCTTGGCGAGAAAAAGAAGAAAGACGCGCTGACGTTCATCTGTCATGACATGAGCAACCTTTCGGACTACACCAAACCATTAGACAACAGCGTGTTCAAGACGATGAAACGAGTGCTCCCCGGACCGTTCACATTCATCCTCGAAGCCAACAACAGCGTGCCGAAGCTGCTCCAGAGCAACAAGAAGACCATCGGCATCCGCATCCCCGACAACAACATCATCCGCGAAATTGTGCGGCAGCTCGACCACCCCATCCTCTCCACCTCCGTGAAGGACGACGACGAGGTGATCGAATACACCACCGACCCCGAGCTCATCTACGAGCGCTACGGCGAAATGGTCGATATCGTCATCGACGGTGGCTACGGCGACAACACGCCCTCCACAGTGGTCGATTGCACCTCAGGGGAAATCGAGGTCGTGCGTGAGGGAAAGGGAGATGTTTCCTTGCTCTAGTTAGTAGTTAGCAGTTGACACCACCATGACTATAAACACTATATGTGCAATCGCAACGCCCGCTGGTCTCGGGGCAACAGCGATGATCCGAATTTCCGGTCCGGAAGCCTTTGAGATTGCCAAGAATTTGTTTTCTGAGAAAACCAACTTCGCCGGATTGGAGCCGAATCATGCAAAATTCGCCTCTTTATACGATTTTTCCGATGAAAAACGAGACCTCATCGATCAAGTTGTGGTGACCAAATTCACTGCGCCGCACTCATTCACGGGCGAGGATGTCGTGGAAATCAGTTGTCACGGCTCCGTCTATATCCAACAGAGAATCATTGAGTTATTAGTCAAGAACGGTTGCCGCATGGCCGCTCCGGGCGAATTCACGCAGCGTGCCTTCCTCAATGGGAAACTGGATCTGCCGCAGGCGGAGGCCATCGCCGACCTTATCGAGGCGCAATCGGAAACCGCGCACCACGCCGCCATGAAGCAGCTGCAGGGCGAATTGTCTGACAAGATGGCTGTCTTACGCGAGGAGTTGCTGCAGATGGCCTCCCTTCTGGAACTGGAACTCGACTTCAGCGAAGAGGAGGTGGAATTCGCCGACCGCACCACCCTGCTCAACCTGCTAGGGCATATCAAAACGGAAGTGAACAATTTGCTACAAAGCTACAAATGGGGCACCATGCTGAAAAACGGCATTCCCGTAGCCATCGTGGGCGAACCGAACGTGGGTAAATCCACCCTTCTGAATGCCATACTTCAACGTGAGCGGGCCATCGTGTCTGACATCCCTGGCACCACACGCGACACCATTGAGGACACATTTACCCTCAACGGAACCCTATTCAGGTTCATCGACACCGCCGGCATCCACGAATCCGGCGACACTATAGAGCGTATCGGCATCGAACGCGCCTACGACACCATCCGCAAAGCCGCCATCATCTTGTGGATCACAGATGCGCGCAAAAACAACCAAGAAATCGAATTGGAATTATCCAAAATAACGGATTCAATCAAATCGGATGACAAAAAAATCCTACTAATCGGAAACAAAACCGATTTGGTTTCAGATTCATCCAACCACATTGAAAACGCAATTTACATTTCCGCGAAGAAAGGAGAGAATCTGGAATCAGTGCTTAACGAGATTGATTCGTTCGTGAAAGAGAATCACCTCCAAGACATCACCCTGCTGACCAGTGAACGTCACCAGGCATTGCTGAACGGCATCCTCACCTCCATCGAACGCACCGAGGCCGGTCTGCAGAACCAGATGCCGACAGACTTAGTGGCCGAAGACGTGCGCATGGCCCTCCACGACCTGGGCGAGCTCACCGGCACCATCTCCTCCGACGACATCTTAAACAATATCTTCGGCAAATTCTGCATCGGGAAGTAGGGACGATGAAGCGATGAGGCGATGAGGCGATGAAGCGATGAGGCGATGAAACGATGAATAAAGATGAATATGATTGCTTTTAATCTTTTTCATTCAACATTCAGCATTCAGCATTAAAAAGTCCATCACCACCATCGCGGCCATGGATTCCACCACGGGAAGCACTCGTGGCGCCACGCACAGGTCGTTGCGGTCGGAGCCCTTCATCACAACCGGATTTCCATCGAAGTCAATCGTTTCGCGGTCGTAGCGCACCGACGGAATCGGCTTGAACGCTACACGGAAATAAACGTCTTCTCCGTTGGTTATGCCCCCCTGGATACCGCCGTCGTGGTTGGTTTTGAAAGAGAAATCGGGGTTCTGAACATCATGATATTCGCTGCCGGACATCTCCGCCGCCTTGAATCCCAAACCATACTCAAAACCTTTCGCCGCGTTGATGCTGAGCATCGCATAAGCCAGCCGCGCGGAGAACTTGTCATAGACCGGTTCGCCCAAGCCTGCCGGCAGTCCGCAGATACGTCCCTCCACGAGCGCACCCACGGAGTCGCCCTCGCGTGCAGGCGTCGCAATGCTGAGCACCTTCGAGGTAATCTGCACTCCCCTACTCTTCAGCCACAGTTTGGCGATGGCGCCCGCTACCACCCGACACACGGTCTGCCGCGCCGATGCCCGTCCGCACTGTTCGTTGTCGGTGACGCCATACTTGCACATGTACGTATAGGAAGCGTAGGAAGGTTTCAGCACGTGACGATTCGTCTCCGAAACCTTCACATCGACATTGGGGATGCGGAAACGGATAGGTTCGCCGGTGGTCACGCCGTCTTCAATGCCGGAGAGGAACTCCACCCGGTCGGGCTCCCGCCGCTTCGTGGAAAGCACGTCCCTACTCGGGGCACGCCGGTCCAGCTCGGCGGTAACGAAGTCCATATCTACAAACACTCCCGCCGGACAGCCCTCTATCTGGCCCTCCATACACTCGCCGTGGGTGTCACCCCAGTCCGTAAGACGGTAGTATGTTCCGAAGGTATCCACGATTTTTTATCAGTAATTATGTGGAGGCCGAAGATTTATATGTAAAGGTTCTCGATAATCATCTAATCATCTAATCATCGTCCATTCATCGCCTCTTCGCAACATCCGACACATCAACTTGCGAGGCCAGCGGCTCCCATGCGGAAAAGATTTCCGCAGCGGTCTCGCCGCCCGCTCTTGTGATCAAATGCACGTAGGTGTTCTCCGCCACTTGACGCAACGTACAGGTCAGCGTCTCGTCAAGGTACGTTTCATGCAGCCAGTGGATGACGAAGTGGTTCGTGCGATGGGTGGTCAGGAACTCGTCAGGAACGGTGAGCATAGCGATGCTGATGTAGCTGCGGTTGTTGACGTGTCCGTTGAAGTCGAGATCGAGCTGATTCACCTTGTGCATCACCTGCTTGAGCACCGCACCGTCCTTGGGAAACCGCACCTTCTTGTGGCTTTCCGTCATCATTTCCGGCAGCACCGTGATTTTCGGGGCCACGCAGTCGGTGGATTCCAGCTTGCGGGTGTCGGCATTCATCAGGTTCCAGCAGCTTGTGCCTTTGGCAATCAGCACACCCGAGTCCGCATTCGTCACACGGTAGTCGGCATAGACCCGCAGCGGCGTGATCTCACTTACCCAAATCGTCACTTCGATATCATCGCCCCAAAAAGTATCTACCGGCAGCATTTCCGCGCCCATCTCCGTGATAATCCACATCTTACGTTCCTTGACCAAATCGAAGGCAGCCAAGTGCAAGCACCCCATATAACGGGCGAAACTCTCCTGGAAATAAAGCAGCACCGCCGCCGGACTCAACCGGTAGTCCTTGTTCATGTCCTGACACGTGACAGTATATCTATGCGTATATTGGTTCATCATTTTTCATCGTTTTTCATCGTTTTTTTATCGCAATTTCTTCGACAGTTCCTTAATTTCTTTAAATTCTTTCGTCAACTTCGCGATTTCGTCAGCGTTTGTATCTTTGTCTTTTTCAAGTTCTTCCAGCAACATCGATATGGCGGCGAAATAGTACGTCGGAACTTGCTCGGCAAGTTCTGCTTTCCTGCCATACTCGACCGCCTTACGAAGATTTTCCAATGCCTTTTCTGTATTGTTCGCATCTTTATAAATCACCCCTTTGAAGAAGAAGTTCTGGATAACATCGTCCTCCACTTCCTTCTTATACTCGCTATTGTAGAGCATCAGCAATAGTTCATTCGATTTGTCGAGATAATCCTGTGCAGAGGGAACCATCTCCAACTTGTAGAAAGTCACGCCATTGTTACGGTATTGGATAGCCGTACGGTAGGTGCGGTTCACATCGCCGTTGGTGGCAAGGTCCTTCATCATCTCGATGAGCGTGTCGCGAGTGTCTATGGTGCGGTAATACCATAACTCGGAATGGGCTGTGTCGATTTCCTCGGCCATCAGCTCATAGCATTTGACCAGTTGTCCGTAAATTTCCACCATATTGCCCTTGTGGGTGTCCATGGCCGTATCCGCGTACATGACTTCGCTGAGCGTCATCAGGTCACGGTAAATGTCGATGGCCTGTTGCACGGAATCGTTGGCTAAATAGGCTTTGGCCAGGGTGAAGGTACTACGCAGGAGCGGGAGGCGGACCTCCTCGCCATTATCGTTCAAAAACATCACCCCGTTGACGATGTCGTGGGCATAGCGCAAAGCCTCCTCATTGGTGACCCGGCCGCTGTTGAGCATCGTTTCGGCGTTCTGGATCAAGCCCACGGCATAGTCGCGGTTATAGCCCGCAATCTTCTCGTAATAATCTGTCAAATCCCCGATGGTGCGGTAATAGTTTTCCGCATCCTTGTCTTCTTTATAGAAGTCCGCCATCACTGACTTCGCGCGCAAATAGGTGTTCAACGGCACCGACATGTCAGCCTTCTCGTAGTAGATGACGGAATTCGCGACCATCTGGCGGCATTTCTTCATGTCTTTGTTCTGGGCAGCCACGACCGCTTTGCCCCAATACATCTCACCCAGCAATGCATACGCGCCCTTGTCTCCGAGAGAAACTGCCTTTTTGAAGAACTTTTCCGCCGTTTTATACTCTTTTTCCGCCCGTGTCATCTCACCCATGCTCTTATAGACATCCCCGACATAGTAGTGGGAACTGCCTTTCAACGTCGTGTATTCCGGCAGGAAAGAATCGGGAATCTTCGGTTCGAAATCCAAAATCTTCTGATAGGTCATCATGGCCCTGTCAAATTGATTCAGGTTAAGATGCGCGTCACCCATTTGCAGATGGTTGTTCAGATAGGGTCCCCAAAGCTGGGCGTCCTGCGGCATCGCCTTTTCGTACATTTCATTGGCTTGCAAATAATAGGCGATTGACTCCTCGTACATTTCATTTTTGTAAAGACTCTCCGCCAGGCGGTTGGCAAACTCCGCCTTTTTCACCAAGATTGTTTGCGGATCGTTATTCGCCTCCACGCTGATCAAACGGTCCGTAAAGGCGGACAGCTCCGATGAAAGCGAGAACTGCTGGTAGGCGACCAAAAACGTCTCCAAAGTGGCATTATAGTTCAGATAAATCTCATCGAAGGCGTTAGGGAAGGCAGCATTCACCACATCATAACTCTTTTCGTATAAGCGGAAAGCTCTGAGCAGCTCGTCATTTCCCGCGGAAGTGACCAAACAGGTACCCACAAGTTGTGAAGCAACCTGCACATTCTGAATGGCATAGAATTCCGGGAACGTGTCAGAGAGCTTGAGCTCCAAAACGGCAAGCTGATGCAAAATCTCCTTCTGTCTTGCAGCGCGTCCCTCCACATCGGGCACATTCTGGAGCCACAGCACCGCATTTTCCGCCAGTTGCAGTTGACAGAACAGGTTCGACGTGTCCGCCCTGTAATTCTCCAACGAAGCGCTATAGATGCCATCATAAAGCATATATACCGTTGAATCAGGGATGTATGATAAATTATACGCCAAAACATCGAGGATATTCTGGTAATATGCGATACGCTTCTGATTTTTTTCGTAATTATCTACAGGATATAGGGACAGGGACTTCTGAACAGATGCAAGCGCACTGTCGATGGTGCGGGTGGCCGACACGCTGTCCTGCAAGAAGGCGTATGCGTAATAGAGGTTCTTCTGCGTCCAAAACAGGTCACCCAAAGTCTGGTAGAAGGGATACTGCTCATATATTTTGCGGACCTTTTCAAGCTGTTGCTCGGCAGCAGATTTGAGATTCGCACGGTCGGAAGTGAAAATATACTGTATGAAGATAGGATCAAACGCCGGCGCATATCGTGGATGATTGTTGTTCGGCTTCTCCAAACGAGCGATTTCATTTGCCTTGTCATATAATGAGTTACGGCCAAGATCATTGATATAATCCACTACCGAATAGGGTTCGTAATGATTCTTGTAGAGAAGTTCCGAATACTTGAAGAGCGAGTCCTCGTCTTCAACGCTTGACTCAAGTCCCCGAAGGAAGCGGTAGAAGTCGATCCAATCGAGGTTTTCGCGGCTGTTGTCATCCATACGGATATGCCCCTTGGCCTTGGCGACCGCCTGATCGGCCTCGCCATTCCGGGCGAGCGTCAGCAACTCACTGAACTGCGGTTTGTCATATTGGTAGGCCGCATACTTTCCAAGGTCGGAAGCATCGGAATAACAAATTTTGACGATGTCGTTAACATTGAACGTGGATTCGACCAATGCGGTTGCCGTAGCGGGTGCAGAGGCCGCCTTCATCTTGACGGAATCCCTGAAATCCTGCGCTGCCGGCATCACGTTCTCTGCGTAAAAATGACGATAAAGCTGCTCAAACACCGTCTGCAGCGACTCCCTGTATTGTTGCTTCCCCGTCATGAAGAACTTTAATGTGTCCTTGGACTGGAAAAAGCCGAAAAAGGATTCAGGAGCCCGCCCAACATATACGAGTCCATCTTTCGTCCACGATTCCAACGGCAAGAAGGCGCCTTTCTTATCTGCAGGAAGACTGGCCACCGCAAAACCTTGTGCGTTGGTGGTGAGCGTCTGCCCGTACAAAGTGGCTGTCGCGCCCGCCACCGGCTGTTTCGTGTCGAAATCCACAACTTGGAAAACTTGCTTCACCTGAGCCGAGACAGTTAAAGCAAGTATCGAAAGCAATGTTGTGACAAGTAATTTAATTGTGTTTTTCATATCGGAACATTTTTAATGTACAATGTAGAATGTACAATGCACATTGAGGATTTTAGTGTGTTTATTTGTTTTTGATTTATTTTTTCAGAGACTCCCGATGGCTTATTAATGGATGAAAATCACGGTCATCTCTTCTTCATTCTACATTCTTCACCGTCTCAGCTCGAAATTTGTTCCCAAGTAGACTTTTTTCACGAGAGGGTCGGCGGCGAGTTCCTCGGCGGTGCCGGCTTTGAGAACACTGCCCTCGAACAGGAGGTAGGCACGGTCGGTGATAGAGAGGGTCTCATGGACGTTGTGGTCGGTGATGACAATGCCGATGTTCCATTCTTTCAGTTTCCTGACGATACCCTGGATGTCCTCCACAGCGATGGGATCAACGCCCGCGAAAGGTTCGTCAAGGAGAATGAATTTCGGGGAAGAGGCAAGACAGCGGGCGATTTCCACACGACGGCGCTCACCGCCCGAGAGGTTGTTGCCCTTGTTGTGACGCACCTTCTCAATATTGAAATCCGAGATCAGATTTTCCAAAGTCTCCTTCTGTTCGGCTTTGCTCTTGCCGCTGAACTCCAATATGGCCTTGATGTTGTCTTCCACAGTCATGTGCCGGAACACCGAGGCTTCCTGCGGCAGGTAGGCGATGCCCATCTGCGCACGCTTGTACATCGGTTCTTCCGTAATATCCTTGTTATTCAAAAAGACATGTCCGGAAAACGGCTTGATCAGCCCCACGATCATATAGAACGAGGTGGTCTTGCCTGCGCCGTTCGGTCCGAGCAGCCCCACAATCTCACCTTGCGTGAAATTGATGGAGACCTCATTGACCACCGTGCGGTTCTTGTATTTTTTGACTAACTTGTCTGTGCGTATCGTGTATTCCATATCAGCTGTTCTCTATCGCTTTCTTTAAATACTGCATGGCCATGCCCATGAACTGGTTGACCGCCCCTTTGACCATCCCTTGCAGGAAGAAGGGCACGTCCGCATCCATTTTCGCCTGAAGGGTGCTCTCGGAGCCCTTCGGAACAATGTCAAACGCGGCCGTCGCAGTGATGTGCGGAGACTCCACCTCTGCATGGTACACCACATGGCTGGTGGGCTGCTGCTCCACGAGCGAAAGCCGGCAGGTGACGTGATCATACACCGTGAAACGGCAGCCGCCGGGAAAAGACTCCCAATTCGACAACCCGGGAATGCCCTCCGGGGAGCGTTCAAAAAAACAGGTCAGCACCTGATACACCTTTTCGGGACTGGCCGAGATAGTCTCTTCTGGACTGTTGATATGTAACATATTACTCTTTGTTTGATTCGGCAAAAATACAATTTTAATTGAGAATGGAGAATGGATAATTGAGAATTATACGGTGACCCATCGGATTATGGCAGTTGGTTATTGACTATTAGCTTTTAAAAATTTCGAAACAGCATGATGGGCTGCACGGACAAAATAGATTCCAGTTGGCAAACATGAAGTATTGATAACGGCACTATTATCCTCAATATTGTTGACCAGAAGAATTACTCGTCCATATAAATCGTAAATAGCGACTGATTCCAACGGCTGGTCACTTTCAAGACAGATAATATGGTTGGCAGGATTCGGGTACACGCGCAACGGAAGAAGTTCGTGCTGCGCAATGGCGTTGTGCGCGGGAGGAGTCGCACCTTCGAAGTAGGCCGCGCCGCCGGCGTAGTTGCCCAAAACCATCTCCGGACGGCCGTCTCCGTTGAGATCAGCCACCGCGACAGCCACTCGCCTACCCTCCTTGAAAGGCTGTGCCACACCATTGATTGTCTCCGCCAGGTTTGCTTCCGTTTTCTCGAAGAGACCGTCCAAATTGCCATCAATCTGTTTGTAATAAGCCACTTCGCCCAATTCGCCCGCACAGAACAACACTGTGCCGAATTGCTCATCATGGTAAAAGCAGGGAACACTGTAGCCAAAATACGACTGCGTGAAATCCCGCATATCCACCCCTCCTAACGTATCTGTTATCTTCTGGAAACCAGGAGTTTCAGTACCCTCATTGCGATAATACGACAATACTCCGCGCCGATTCCCTAATATCAAGTCCTTTCTCCCGTCACCGTCAAGGTCGAAGCATTGCGGGGTGCTGCACTCCCCGACATCAATGCCGGCGAAATCCATGACAATATTGCCGCTACCGGTTACCAAGCGGTCATGGGGCACCAACACCAGGGTTCCATCCTCCCGTCCGCAAAGCATATCCGTATCACCGTCACCGTCAAAATCCCCGAACGTGGGATGTAGCGCTCGGAAACCCAACGACTTGAGATTCCCGAAATCCCGGGTTTGCAAGGTGAAAACAGGCGAAATTGCCGTCCCTGTATTCCGGTAATAAGACACCGACGAGGAGAAATAGGAGGTCAGCCATCCATTAATCACTTTCGCGCTGTCGAATTGCCCGTAGTTGCCGACAAAGAGATCTATCAGGCCATCTCCATCGAAATCGTACAGGACTGGATGACACCCGCTTCCCGCATCCAGCATCTCACCTTGCAAGAAATCCGTCTGAGCAAGTGTATATTGCTGTATGTCAGCATTATAATCATACACCCATACACTGTTCAAATCCTGCGACTTGGTGAGTGAAGGGTCCGAGGGCGACACCACCAAGGAAGGTTCCTCCCTCCCGGGAAGAGTCACGAACGAGGCGGCCGGCATCGAATAAAGAAAAATCGGCATCGAAGAGGGGAACGCCGTGTCTTGCGACGTCATCTGTGCATCGCCAAGTGTGCCGTTGTTATACAATAGTATATTGTAGGGCGAATCCACATCTCCGAGCAGCACATCCGGCAGCCCGTTACCATCAAAGTCATGCAACAACATCGAAGAGCCGGTGTGGCGAGTATGTCCATCGTCACTTTTGCTTTCGCAGTCGGAGAACAACGTAATGATGTTATTGTCAGCGGCTTCCTCAAAATGACCCCAGCACTCATTCTCCAGACGGAAATCAAAAGCATCCCCTTCATCGGCATAATTTCGAAGGTGATGCACATATTTTCCCAACACCCAGAAATTCAGGATATCCAAATGACCATCCTGGTCAATATCGTCCACCACAAGATAATCATCGGGCGAAGCGTAGATATTCGTATATCCATTGTAGTAGAATGCCGTAAGCGGATCGGCCTCGAGTTGGAACTGCAGCGTATCTTCGGAAATATTCTTGAACGCGCGCACAGAAGCCAGCCCATAAGTAAAAATGTCAGTCTTCCCGTCGTGATTATAATCGTGAAGAATCACCCAATCATGCAAATCCGGAAAACAGCGGGCATATTGTGGAGCGTACTGAAAGCCGTTGGGGGTACGCAAAAACGGCAGCAGACGGTTTCCATGCTTCTCAAAGCCCAACAGGTCTGGGACACCATCTAGGTTCAGGTCAATTTCGGAAAAGCGAACCGAATTCAGTCCACCCGCCCACGCCAATGCCAACGGGTGAGCGTTTTCAGCCACAGGGACAGACTGTCGTCTTTCAAATCCAAAGTCATACCAGCTGTTTTGTGCCTCCGCAATGGAAAACAGCAGGCAAAACAGCAGGGTCAGGCAAAGAGGGGGACGGTTCATGGCTACCGTACGCGCAGGCGTTGGCCTTCGCGGATAAAGTCACTGCGCAAATGGTTGAGTTTCTTGATTTTAGAAACCGTAGTGTGGTATTTGGCCGCTATTTTGCCCAAGTTGTCACCTTTGCGAACCTTGTAATACTGCGCAGAAGTCTGAGGTTTCGGCTTGTCCTGTTGAACCGTCTGCGGAGTGGGGTTCGGCACAGAAACCGTGTATCCGGACACATACAACGTGTCAAACTTCAGTTTGAAGTTGTCGAAGTCAATGAGACGACTGGGGTTGATATCGTTGCCGAGATAACGGACCTCGAAGTGGAGGTGGGAGCCGTAGGAACGCCCCGTGTTGCCTCCCAAGCCGATGATATCGCCGGCTTTCACCATTTGTCCGGGATTCACCAAGCGGCGGGAGAGGTGTCCGTAATAGGTTTCCAGTCCGTTGTCATGGCGAATAACCACGAGGTTACCGTATCCGCCCGTGTTGGCCGTACCTTTGGAGATACGGACGATGCCATCCCACGCAGCCGCCACAGGGGTGCCCTCGGGGTAGCCGAGGTCCACGCCACGGTGCATCCGGCGATGCCGGTAGCCGTAATTGGAGGTGATGCGGTAGTTGGCCGGATGATGGTAGCCCGTCAAGTCGATGGTGTCTCGCGGTGCCGAACCTTGGTGACGGTAATGGATGGTCACGATGTCGAAGTTCTGATACAGGTTGTAGCCCGGCATCCAGTTGAAATAGGTGAACAGCAAACCGTTGCCGTGGTCGACATTGTCAAGGTTGGAGTCGTACATCGAGTTAATGAGGTTTCCCAATGAATCCTCCTCAATCACCGCATCGATACGGGCGGTGTCGTTCACGACATTGAAACGGATATGGTCTTCCTGGGCTGCGACACGGCACACGCCAAGCAGCAGCAAAACAATCAACACAATATTTTTGTCTGTCAAAATACGCATAATTACCGTTTGATTCTTTTGCTGTCGTGACTTTTCCGGGTGGAGTTCTTTCTAATGTAATAAGTGGTACTCTGCGACGTAGTGGAGTTCCATTTCGGGGTGTGACGGGTGCGAACTCTCTGGTATTTGGTTTTCCCATGAGTCTGAGAGCGAGACGTTTGGCAGGATACCAGGCAAAGAACGCCTACTACACAAAACACAATGAATATATATTTCTGGAGTCTGTTTTTCATATCCAAATATTTTCAGATTCAAACGGCAAAGATACAATTTTTTGGCGTTGCTTCGGCAAGAATCCTTCGTTTTATTGCTACAACGCTTTCATCCAGCATTTTATTGTCGTGTCAAAAAGGCATATCTCGGCGAAAAAAAATTGTACTTTTGCCGCTCCAAAATAAAAGGGACATGACAGAGACGAAAGAGGTGCTTTGGAACAGGGAATACATCAAGGTGATGGCGACGAATTTCTCGCTGTTTTTCGCATTTTACCTCCTCACCCCGCTGCTTCCCATCTATTTGAGCGAGCACTTCGGTGCCACAAAGGATGTGATCGGCCTGGTGCTGTCGGGCTATGCGGTGGCCGCGCTGCTGTTCCGTCCATTCAGCGGCTATATTGTGGATTCCTTCAACCGCAAGAAGGTGCTGATTTTCTTCATGGTGCTGAGTTTCCTGTTCTACGGGTTTTATCTTCTGGCAGGCACGCTGGCCGTTTTTGCGGTGGTGCGCACCCTCCACGGAGGGCCTTTCGGGGCGAGCACCGTGGCCAATTCCACCGTCGCCATCGACGTGCTGCCCTCCTCACGCCGCAACGAGGGCATCGGCTATTATGGGTTGAGCAACAACATTGCCACCGCCATCGCCCCCACCGTGGGCATCGCCCTGTACAAACTTACCGGCGACTTCAACATCCTTTTTCTCGTCGCACTGCTGTTTGCTCTGCTGAGTGTGGTGCTCTCCGCAACGGTAAAGCTGCCGCAACGTGCTCCCGTGGCCGACAAGAAAAAGATTTCCCTCGACCGTTTTTTCCTCCTGAGAGGCTGGTTCATCGGCGTGAACATGGTGTGTTTCGCCCTCTGCTACGGCGTGTTAAGCAACTATCTAGCCATATACGGGAAAGAGGTGATGGGCATCACCAGCGGGTCCGGCACCTTCTTCCTGCTGCTCTCCCTCGGACTGATTCTGTCTCGCCTGCAGGGTGGTAAGTCATTGAGGGAAGGAAAGTTGACCCGCCACGCGGGCATCGGCATCCTGATTTCCACGGTCGGATACACGGTGTTCGTCATCTCAACGCATCCCGTCTGCTTTTACGCCACCGCCATACTCGTGGGACTTGGGAACGGGCACATGTGGCCTGCTTTCCAGAACATGATCATCTCCGTCGCGCACCACAACGAGCGCGGTACCGCTAACTCCACCCTGCTGACCAGCTGGGACTTGGGCATGGGACTGGGCATCGTACTCGGCGGCGTCATCGCCGAATATTTCGGATACTCCGCCGCCTTCTGGACCGTGGTGGCTGTCCACGTCATCGGCGTTGTCATGTACTTCGCCTGCACAAGGAAAATGTTCTTGCAACGAAGGATAACAGAATGACAACTTCAAAACAAAAATGAACATATTTCAGAAAAAAAATGTACTTTTGCCACGATTTAATGAACCTGCTATCTCATTCGTTCTCTTCTGTTCTACCAAGCTCTTGCCCCTGTCGGGGCTGCTCAAGGAAAATGTCTTTTTTGATTGAACCTTGAACTACCAAGCTCTTGCCCCTGCCGGGGCCGCTCAAGGAAAATGTTTTTTTTGATTGAACTTTGAACTTGAAACTTATATACAAACAATCCAACAAATAAACAAACAAATGTACACCAATTTCCAACAACATCTTCAGAAAGAATTGGCCGACATCAAGGAAGCCGGCTTGTACAAGAACGAACGCATCATCGCTTCTCCTCAAAGCGGTGAGATCACGCTGCAGGACGGCAGCAAGGTGCTGAACTTCTGCGCCAACAACTACCTGGGCCTCGCCAACGACGCGCGTCTGATCGCCGCTGCCAAGGAAGCCCTCGACACCCATGGCTACGGCATGGCCTCCGTGCGTTTCATCTGCGGCTGCTCCGACCTGCACAAGGCCCTGGAGAAGAAGATCGCCGAATTCTTCGGCACTGAGGACACCATCCTCTACGCTGCTTGCTTCGATGCCAACGGCGGTGTCTTCGAGCCCCTGCTCACCGACCAGGACGCCATCATCTCCGACGCCCTCAACCACGCCTCCATCATCGACGGCGTGCGTCTCTGCAAGGCGGTCCGCTACCGTTACAAAAACGCCGACATGGCTGACCTTGAGGAACAACTGAAAGCCGCTCAGGCACAGCGTTTCCGCATCATCGTCACCGACGGTGTGTTCAGCATGGACGGCAACGTCTGCCCGCTCGACAAGATTTACGAACTGGCACAGAAATACGATGCCATGGTCATGGTTGACGAATCACACTCCGCCGGCGTGGTGGGCAACACTGGTCGCGGCGTGACCGAGCGTTACAACCTGCGCGGCAAGATCGAAATCCTCACCGGTACGCTGGGCAAGGCCTTCGGCGGCGCCATCGGCGGTTTCACCACCGGTAAGAAGGAGATCATCGACATGCTCCGTCAACGTTCCCGTCCGTACCTGTTCTCCAACTCCATCCCTCCGATGGTGGCCGCTGCCGGCTGCAAGATGGTTGACATCATGTCGGAGACCAACGAGCTGCAGGACAAGCTGCACAGCAACACCGAATATTTCGTGGCCAAGATGAAAGCAGCCGGTTTCGACATCAAGCCGACCGAGTCCGCCATCTGCGCCGTGATGCTGTATGATGCCAAACTGTCACAAGTGATGGCCGCCAAACTGCAGGAGGAAGGCATCTACGTCACCGGTTTCTACTATCCTGTGGTACCGAAAGACCAAGCCCGTATCCGCGTGCAGATTTCCGCCGCCCACGAGCGCGAGCACCTCGACAAGTGCATCGCCGCCTTCACCAAGATCGGCAAGGAACTCGGCGTGCTGAAATAGTCTGCAGTAAGCAGTTAGTAGTTTAGGGGGAATCATTGTGGTTCCCCTTTTTTTGTTTCAACTTTCCAGTTTCAAGGCTCATTGAAACTGGAACTAGGAAACGAGAAAACAACTCTCAAAATCTAATGGATATGTTCAAGCAGTCACTTTAACGTGCGAATCTTGAATGACGGCTTTTCTTCCAACAGCGGATAATCAACTTTTACAATTATCTCTTCGTTCGGTTTCAAATCGAAGTAATTGTCGGAATAATCGACCTTGTAACCATGTGTTTCTTCAATGAAAACGCCCTTTTTCAACATTTTGGAAGAAAGGCGGATTTCAGCGGAATGGTCGCCGTATTCCGTATTGACCTGAATCGGTTGAGAGGAGAGGTTCAACGCTTTCGGTTTCACGAAATAAGTCAAGTATTGCACTTTTTCGGTGTTTTGGGAGTTGAAAATCGCTTCAACATAGACATTTCCGGCGTTTTTCACCCCCTTGGGGAGTACTACGGTGGCGGCCTTCACGCTGATGTTCACCGGTGTGGAAATCAGCCCACCCCCTGAATTGACCAACTGCCCATCCATCGAGTAGATGGTCCAATCGAACTGACCGCTCACTGTTGTGAAGCCGTCATTGATCAGATACAGCTCGATGGTGTCCTGCGAGATATGACGCGAGGCAACGGCCACGTTGGCGTACAGCTGCGGCAGACGGTAGTACAGCGCCTTCGGGTTGCCGGCCACGTCGATGCAGCTCCAGGAGGCCACGGGCCAGCAGTCGTTGAGCTGCCAGAAGAGCGTGCCGCTGCACTTTTCGTGCTGGATGCGGTGCGCCTCAATGGCCTGCGCGATGCCGTCAGACTGTACCAACTGACTGATATAGGCAAATTTATCGAGGTTGTTGGTATCTTTGAAACCGTACAGATCCTCCATCGCCTTGAGGATGATCGGCACCCCGCGACCGTGCTTCTGGTGGTTACGCATTGACGGGGATTGCAGTTTGCGCTCGCCTTCTGGGATGTAGTCGTTCCAGAGCGACATTTCCGGATAGGCCTGGAAGCCATATTCCGTCATGAAGCGACCGGTTTTCTCCCACCAGATCTCGAACGGCAGCTCGCCCCACCATACACCCCAGTAGTGGCTGCAGCCGTGGGTAGTGCATTCGGGGTGCCCCCAGCCGTAAGTCGGCGAGGAGTGCACGTAGTTGGGTTCGTGCATATTCTCCAGGCAAATTTTCGGCAGCATCTTCTCGAAAAGCTGCTCGTAATCCTCATACATTTCCGAATATTGCTGGTCAGTATAGCCCAAGGCATCCTTCCATCCCCAATCTTCCAAGCCGTTGTGCACCTCGTTGTTGCCGCACCATGTGGCGATACAGGCGTGGTGGCGCAAGCGCTTCACCTGCTCTTCGGCCTCGGCCTTCACGTTGTTCATAAACGCTTCGTCGCCGGGATAGATGTTGCAGGCGAACATGAAGTCCTGCCATACCAAAAGCCCCATCTGGTCGCAATAGTTGTAGAAGGCTTCGTGCTCGTAGAGTCCGCCGCCCCAAACCCGTATCATGTTCATATTCGCCTCTTTGGCCTGCTTCAGGAGCTCGGCGTAGCGGTCGTCGCCTTCGCTGCGGGCGAGCGTGCCCGGGTACGAGGATGCGGGAATCCAGTCGGCACCGCGCATGAAGAGCGGCTTGCCGTTGACGATGAACTGGAACGACTCGCCGATGCTGTCGCGCTTCTGGACGAGCTCCACCGTGCGCAGTCCATGTGTGTGCACGAGGCCATTGTCAACACGGCTGCCCTTTACCGTGAAGTAATAGAGGTGCGGTTCGCCCGCTCCGTTCGGCCACCATAGTTTCGGATTCTCGATGGTGATGGGAATCACCACCTTGTTCGTCCCTTTGTGCAGCTGCGCCTTATGTTGGATTTGCTGGCTGTAGCCGTCCTTGTCGGTGATATCCAGATGTATATAGGTGGTGACCTTTTTGTCAGCTTCGACCTCCACCTCCACTTCGGCAATCCACGGACGGGAGGAGTCACGGGACGGTTCCGTGTCTTTTACATAGAAGTCGTTGACTTTTAACACATTCCAAGATTCGATATAGACGTTTTTCCAGATGCCGCAGGTGTTGAGCTTCGGGCCCCAGTCCCAGCCGCTCTCGTACTGCGCCTTACGGGTGAAGACGCGGTTGTCGGGGAGCTTGTAGGGCAGTTTCGAAGCTGCGACGCTGTCAAACGGTTCGGTTGGCAGAAATCTGACAATCAGTTCGTTGCCAGTCTCCTTCAGCTTGTCGGGCAGCGGGAAACGCCACGTCCGGAACATGTTGTTCGTCATCGAATCCCCTGTGGAGGCGGTCAAACGTTCGCCGTTGAGGAAAACCTCCGCGTAGGTGTCCAAACCCTCGAATACCAGCTCGTTATGCGGGAAAGGTCCCTCACTGCCGCAACTGCCATCAAACAGCAGCCGGTATTCCCAGACACTGTCGGCAACCCACTGCACTTTCTGTTCGTTGTCGCCGTAGAACGGGTCGGGAATCAGCTTGTTGGCGAGCAGGTCGTCGTGGATGTTGCCCGGCACGGTGGCGGAGTGCCATTGGCCGCCGCAGCGGAACTGCCAGGCGTTATGCACGCACCCAAACTCGGAGTTGAGATAGACCCGATCGGATTTCCAAAGGGTGGTCTGGTCGGTGCGACAAGCCACCAACAGGATGGCGGCGAGGAGGATAAGGAGGGGGAGACGTTTCATTTAATTATGAATAATGAATTTTGAATTAAACGGTGGGCAAAAGTACGATTTTTTTGGCTTGGGAAATCAGCTATTGGCTTTTAGCTTTTGACGCTTATCACTCAGAACCCGTGGAATTCCCCCTCATTCAGCATTCAGCATTAACACCGCGCCACCACGAATTTCACGTCGTGCTTCCCGTCTCCGTAGCAAATTAATACACAAATTCAAAGCTGTTTCCGAAGTCCCTTCACATCCAGAAACAGCCTGTTGTAATCGGGCGCATAGCGTTGGACTTCTCGGCTGAACAATGCCAGAAATTCAACATTCTTGTGCTTTTCGAAAAGTGTGGAGACGGAAATATCCTTCAAATAATAATGATGGTTCATGGCCTCGCTCACCACCTTCTGGATAGCGGTCTTATACCCTTTATCATCCTTCACAATGCCCGACTTGTTCAGAAAAGAGGGACCGGCCTCAAACTGTGGCTTGATCAGGAACATCATCTGTCCATCTGGTTTCAAAAACGGATCTATATAAGGTATAATATAGGTCAGCGAGATGAACGAGACATCGGAAACTATAAAGTCAAATTTCTGATTATTAACATCTTCCGCGGTAAGTTCTCGGAAATCCTTGTTTTCAAAGACTGTCACTTTGGGATGATTCTTCAACGATTCGACCAGTTGTGCGGTGCCCACATCGACAGTGGTGACCGATGCGGCGCCGTGCTGCAACGCGCAGTCCGTGAAGCCGCCCGTGGAAGCCCCGATGTCCAACACCGTCTTCCCCGCAAAATCCAACCCGAAAACCTTGATCGCCTTCTCCAACTTCAACCCGCCCATGCTCACATACTTGTTGAAAAGGTCTATCACCTCCACCCGCATCGACTCCGTTATGTCCATGGACGCTTTCGTCACGACACGCCCATCCACCATCACAGTCTCGTGTTTGATGGCGGTCTGCGCCTTCTCCCGTGAAGGGAAGAAATTGTTGTCGGTAAGGTATTTGTCTAATCGCATCTCAAAATATATAAGGAAACGAAACGGGAACCGTAGGGGCAAATAATTATTCGCCCCTACAATAAATCTCATAATAGCTGCAAATCCGCCAAATGCTGTCGCAACTCCGCCTCGGTCTTGATGAGGACCTGGCGGGGTTTGCTGCCGCTGCCGGGACCGACAATTTTGAGGTCTTCAAGCTGGTCCATGATGCGGCCGGCGCGGTTGTAGCCGAGGCTCAGCTTCCGTTGGATCGAGGAGGTGGAACCCTGCTGGGTTTGCACTATCAACGTGGCTGCCTCTAACAGCATGGGATCCAACTCGTTAGGATTGGCTGGCATATCACCGTGGCCGCCACCTTCATCACCGGGTTCGGGAACATCGGGAAGTTCGTAGGGTTCAAGCAACGGGTGCAACTCTTCTTGTTTCTCGATGAATTCCGCAATCTTTTCTACCTCAGGCGTGTCCACGAAAGCGCATTGCAGACGCACCACGTCGCTGCCCGTGGAGATGAGCATGTCGCCTTTGCCGATGAGCTGGTTGGCGCCCGTGGCATCGAGAATGGTCTTGGAATCGACACCCGACTGCACGCGGAAGGCGATACGCGCGGGGAAGTTGGCCTTGATGCTACCGGTGATGATGTTCACGGAAGGACGCTGCGTGGCGATTACCAAATGGATACCGATGGCGCGTGCCAGCTGGGCCAGACGGGCCAACGGCTGCTCCACCTCCCGACCTGCCGTCATGATCAAGTCGCCGAACTCGTCGATGACCACCACGATGTAGGGCATGTAGCGGTGACCGGCCACCGGAGAAAGCTCGCGGGCGCAGAACTTGGCGTTGTATTCCTTGATGTTACGCATCTTGGCGGCCTTCAGCAGGTCGTAGCGAGTATCCATCTCCACACAGAGGGAGTTGAGCGTGCGCACCACCTTCTTGGTGTCGGTGATAATAGCATCGCCGTTGTCAGGTAACGTGGCCAAATAGTAGTTTTCAATGACAGAATAGAGTGTGAATTCCACTTTTTTCGGATCGACCAGCACGAATTTCATCTCGCAAGGATGCTTGGTATAAAGCAGCGAGGTGATGATGGCGTTCAGTCCGACAGACTTACCTTGACCCGTGGCACCGGCGACCAGCAGGTGCGGCATTTTGGCCAAATCCACCACGAATGACTCGTTGTTGATCGTCTTGCCAAGTCCAATCGGCAACGCATAGTTGTTGTTGCGGAATTTCTCCGAGTTGATGATCTCGCGCATAGAAACGATGTTGGGGTTCTTGTTGGGAACCTCGATCCCGATGGTGCCGCGGCCCGGTATCGGCGCGATAATGCGGATACCTAACGCGGAAAGGCTCAACGCGATGTCATCCTCCAGATTCTTGATTTTGCTGATACGGACACCCTCTTTGGGAACAATCTCGTACAAGGTTACGGTAGGACCGACCACGGCGGAGATACTCTTGATGGCGATGCCGAAGCTGAGCAACGTCTTCTCTATACTCATCTTGTTCTCCATCAGTTCCTTTCTTATAAGTTCCTCTGTAGAAGCAGTATAGGGGTAATCTTTCAACAGGTCGACAGGAGGGAACTCAAAAAGGGAAAGCTCCTTGCGGGGATCGTAGGGCTCCAACTCTCGAACCTCCTCTGGCGTAAGCTCATGTTCACCATCCACCTCTTCTTCATCGCCTAACACATCACCAGATTCGTCGATTGATTCGTCAGCCGCCTTGTCATTAGTGTTCACGAAATCAAACGGGATATCATCCGTCTTCTCCTCCTGGTCTTCCTCCTCAAACAGTTGTTCGGGTTCAAACACATCATTGGCCTTCTCCATCTCCACCTGCTGTTCTTCCTCTTTGATATCCACCAAATCATAGACTTTCGGTTTATATTCATCGCTAAGGGCGCCGTGGTCGGTGATGTAAAGGTCTGGCTGGTCTTCTCTCTGGAAGCGGGAGGTGCCGACAGCCTGAGCGACTTGTTCCTTCCTTTTCGCCGCTTTGCGTTCACGGATATTAACAACAGACTGTTGGAATCTCTCCGCAAGTCCCGAGAAGTTAATATCGTAACAGAAAACAAGAAGCAAGACAAAAAGGGCGATGTCAATCACCACGGTAAAGATCACACCCACGTGTTCCACGAGGAACTGGCAGATGAAATTCCCGAAATAGCCGGCCAGGAAGGGACTGTTGGAATTATAGCCCACCAAACCGAGGGTGATGGAAATCCACGCCATCGTCATCAGAACGGCAAACGTGGTGCGTCCCAACGGGAGAACTGACTTCTTGGCGACAAGTTTTATGCCATATAATAATATAAGGAAGGGAAATCCGATGGAGGCGATTCCGAAAAAGAACTGCACGAAGAAATACGCCAGCGTGGCGCCTACTCCCTTCGCAAGATTCTCAGCGGGCTCCACATGGTCGCCCACGACAAATGCGATGTTGTTATGCGCGTTGAAATAGAACGACACGATGGACAAAACCAGCAAAAGTGCGAACAGAATCAACAAAACACCATAAAACACCACCATTTTTTCCCCGGTGATGAACTTCCAAAAGGAAAAAGAGGATTTGGAAGGGTTACTTTTCGAGGACGACTTCTTCCTGCTGTTTTTGTTCGACGACCCGCCGTTTTGCGAACCGGCCAGCCGCTGCATGTTAGATGTATTCGATTTCTTTGCCACTTCTATAATGGTTATGGGTTATTGGTTATTGGTTATTGAAAAAAAGTCCGGAAGGAAAATTTCAAGGAACAAAAATACAATATTTAACGTCAAAACGAGTTATTACATTCTGCATTATATAAACATCGCAATGTTGGAAAAAAAAGTGGAAAAATAAAATTGATAGCAAATAAGAGCGTATTTTTGCATAAAATTTTTGAACATGAACGGATTAACATTGTTATTAACGGCAGTAAACGATTCCATGGGAGTGGTCGCTTCGGCAGTGGAGCCCCATGTGGAGGAAACCTCTTATTTCAAACTGGTGTTCGCAGTCAACAGCCTCTGGATTATCATCCCGCTGATTCTGATGCTGGCATTTGCCATTTACTTTTTCGTGAAAAAGCTCTTGGTGGTGAACCGCGCCTCACAAGAGGAAGGCAACTTCATGAACAACATCCGCGACTTCATCCACGACGGCAAGTTGGATTCCGCCGTCGCGCTCTGCCGGAACAACAACAACCCCACGGCCCGCATGATAGACAAGGGTCTCAGCCGTCTCGGCCGTCCGCTTGACGACATCCGCACAGCCATCGAGAACGAAGGCAATCTAGAGGTCTCCCGTCTGGAGAAAGGCGTCTCCGCCCTGGCCACCATCGCCGCCGTCGCCCCGATGATGGGTTTCTTGGGAACCGTCGTCGGAATGGTGGGCGCTTTCCACAACATGGCCGCCGACCCCAACAACTTCAACATCGGCACCCTGTCATCCGGCATCTACACCGCCATGATCACCACCGTGGGCGGTCTGGTCGTCGGCATCATCGCCTTGGTGTTCCACAACATCCTGATCTCCAGGATTTCCAATGTGGTCTATATGTTGGAAGTGCGCACCACCGAGTTCATGGATCTGCTTCACGAAAACGCTTAAGCCCCTGCTGCTATGGCTATCAAGATGCAAAACCGCATTGACCCGACGTTCAGCGCGACCTCCATGTCCGACCTGGTGTTCCTGCTGCTGATCTTCTTCATGCTCACCTCGACGATGATCTCGCCCAACGCGATCAACCTCGTCCTGCCGAAGAGCACTGCGGAAAAACAGCTTTCGAACAGACAACTGGAGGTCTATATTGACGCGGACCTCAACTACTATGTGAACCCCGAAGGCTCTTCTGCACAGCCCACCGCCTACGAGGACCTGCTCCCCACTCTGATGGGCGCTGTCGAAAAGGACGCCTCTGCTCAGAAGAACATCATCCTCCGCGCCGACAAGAGCGTCCCGATTGAGAACGTGGTCGCCCTGATGGACGTGCTCAACGAATTGAACGAGAATTTCCCCGAGGAAGAAAGATATAAAATGGTACTCGCCACAGAAGCCAAATGATTAAATCTAACGAGAATAGAAAGGACAATGTAATTGCATGGTGTGCGACAATCGGCACCATGGCATTATTGTTGATTTTGCTTCTGGCCTGCAGTCTTAAGACACAGATTCCCCCGCCACCGCCTAAGCAGATGGTCTATGTGGACATCGCTCCCGTTGGCGGCGGTGGGGGCGGCGGTACCCCTCAGGTGGCTTCCAACCCGAAACCTTCCGCCGGGCAGAACTATGCCACCCAAAACGCTCAGGACGCCCCGGCAGTGACCCATTCCAACCGGACATCCACAAATACCCAAACCCAAACCGTGCCCTCCCAGCCGAAGCCCGACCAGTCGTCCATGTACCACGGTCGTGGCGGTAGCGGCAGTGGCGGCGGCTCAGGTTCTGGTATCGGAAGCGGGACCGGCTCCGGCCTCGGTCCCGGTGAAGGAGCTGGCAGCGGCGGCGGAGTGGGCTATGGCACCGGCCACCGCGGCATGATCAACAACATCGACGCCACAGTCAACGAGGAAGGTCAGGTATGCGTGGAAGTGCATATCGCCGCTGACGGCCACGTCATCGACGCGCGCGTGATCAACAACTCCAAGCACAAAACGACCATCACCAACCGGAATATCCAACAACAATGCGTGGCTCGGGCCAAACAAGCACTCTACAAACCGGGGAAAGAGGAACTGCGAATAATCGTCTTCAGTTAGACTTAAGACTTAAGACTTGAAACTTTGGGGAATTCTATAGAATTCCCTTTTTTTGACCTATATTTCCCGCAAAGAAGCACAAGATATAAGAAAAAAAACTATCGCAAAAAATCTTATCTTTGCAGATTCTAACTGCTAACTATTGCCTTAAAAGAGTATGGAAACCTATCACGAAATACTAGAACGAATCTTCACCGCCTACCCGATGTACCATAAGGTCGGAAGTGCGGCATACAAGGAAGGCCTCGAGAACATCGAAGCCCTGCTTGACATCATCGGCAACCCGCAACGGAAACTGCGCTGCGTGCACGTGGCCGGAACCAACGGGAAAGGCTCAGTATCGTCTTTCCTGTCGTCTTACTTCCAGGAACTCGGTTACAAAACCGGTCTCTTTACGTCGCCGCACTTAGTCGATTTCCGCGAGCGCATCCGCATCAACGGTGAGATGATTCCCGTGGAGGACGTGCTGGCCTTTTTCGAGCAATATCAGGAGAGATTCGCCCATTTGGAACCCTCGTTTTTCGAAATCACCACCGCGCTGGCGTTCCACTACTTCGCTGAACAAAAGATTGATTTCGCTGTTATCGAGGTCGGGTTAGGTGGAAGGCTGGACTCCACCAACGTCATCACTCCACTACTCTCCGTCATCACCAACATTTCGCTGGAACACACGCAGTTGCTCGGCGACACCATCGCGAAGATCGCCTACGAGAAGGCTGGAATCATCAAGGACAAAGTACCCGTGGTCATTGGGGAATTCCACCCCGAAAGTTTCCCGGTGTTCGAAGATGTCGCCCTGAAACACGATGCACCGATGTTTCCCGCCGATGTCAACTACAGCTATACCCGAAATGGATGCAGGATGGATATCAGCGATAAGGACACCCATGAGAAAGTGTATTCACTCTGTACCCCGTTTAAGGCCCATTATCAAGACAAGAACACCCTCACCTTCTTCCAAGCGGCAAAAGTACTGGAGTTCGTCCTAAACATCCAGGAGGACAAAATCGGCGCCGCCGTATGGAACATGCAGAAAAACACCGGACTGACCGGCCGCTGGCAGGTTCTGTCCGAAAACCCGCGCATCCTCTGCGACGTGGGCCACAACTACGCCTGCCTGAAGCATTCCATGTCCAACATATATGAAGAAAAAACCTCCTATGATAGCAAAATCCACGTGGTTTTTGGCATGGTGAGCGACAAAGACATCGACCATATCCTGCCGCTGTTGCGCAAGGAGTTTGTCTATTACGTCTGCCGCGCCCAGATTGAGCGGGCAATGGACCAAGAGAAACTCGCGGCGAAAATGCGGAAGCAAGGACTATCATGCGAGACCTATCCATCTGTGAAAGACGCAGTTGCGGCGGCGAAGGCGGCGGCGAAAAAGGAGGATGTGATTTTCATCACCGGCAGTTGTTTCGTGGTCGGCGAGGCATTATCGCTTTTCAATGGTTATGGGTTATAGGTTATTGGTTATTGAAGCCCTGCTAGTCCTGAATGCCGTTTTCGTGTTCGGACAGTCGTCTTCGATTGTTTTCAACGAAAGCGACGTGGAACTGCTACGGGACGCGAAAGTCATCGGGCGGAAAAACCAGACGCTAACCTTGGACAACTACCCGCAATCTGCCGAAAAAATCGTGCAATACTTGGAAAACCATGGCTATCCGTTCGCATCCGTGAACCTCACTACCGAATGGGATAACGACACCACCCCACTCTACCGGATGCGTATCGAGCGGGGCCGCTACACCAAAATCGACTCCATCGTGTTGAAAGGCAACCTGAAACTGAGCCAAAGCTACCTTTGGCCCTACTTGGGATTGCGGCGGAAAGCCCCCTATTCCGAGAAAACGGTACAAGAAATTTCCAAGAGACTGGAGGCTATTCCCTTCGCCACGGTCATACAGCCTGCCGGCATCTCCTTTGAGGAAGACAAAACGCTACTTTACGTTTTCTTGGATAAACGGCAAGTCAACCGATTTGACGGCTACATCGGATTTCAACCGGTGAACGAAATGACAGGAAAACTGGCCGTTACCGGCGAACTTTCGTTGTCGTTGCTGAACATTTTCCATATCGGAGAACAACTCTCCCTGGACTGGCGCAGCAGCGAGAAACATTCCCAGTACCTCAATCTAGACGCCAGCTTCCCGTTCCTTTTCCGCACACGCTTCGGCATCGACGGGCATTTCCGGCTTGACAAACAGGACACCACATATCTGACCCTGAACTACCATCTTGGCATCCCGTACCATTTCCGCCACGACAGCTACCTGCGCCCCTACATCGACTTCACGCAGTCGCAGCTACTGAACACTTCCAGTTCTTCTTCGATTGCGGACACTTCGTGTATGAGCCACCGCAATATCCTGTATGGATTGTCGTTGCAAGTCAGGCAAATGGACAATCCCTACCAGCCGAGGCTCGGTTTTGAATTGTACGCAGATGCCGCCGCAGGACGCAGGATATTGCTACCTGACCGACACCATAACGAATTAGAACCCTCCAGCGTCAATACCACAAAAACTTCCTATCGTCTGATGGGCGGACTATCGGGATATATTCCTATCTACAAGCAACTTGTCCTCATGCTCCGGACACAGGCGGGCAGTATGCTCACGGGACCACACTACCGCAATGAAATGTTCAAGATTGGCGGGGAAGGACAAATCCGGGGATTCACGGAAAACGAACTATACGCCAGCACCTATCTGCTCTACTCGGCGGAATTAAGATACCTGTTTGGGCGGAACTCCGATGTACATGTCTTCTTCGACGGTGGTACATACGAGCAACAAGGGTACCACAACTACCTGTTTGACACACCTTTCGGCTTCGGATTAGGTGTCAATGTCGGGGTGCGAAGCGGTGTTTTCTATTTCGAGTATGCCCTGCCAAGACAACGTGAGAACCACATCTCCCTCAAAACGGGGAAGATACATTTCGGCGTGAAAGTATCGTTTTAGCAGTTCGCTATTGGCCGTTTTAGCAGCACATCAGGCAAAAGAGGAACACCGGGATGGTGGCGAAAAGGATGGAATCAACTCGGTCGAGGACACCGCCGTGACCGGGGATGATGTTGCCACTGTCCTTCACGCCAGCCTTGCGCTTGAACATCGACTCTAGGAGGTCGCCCATCAGTCCGAAGATTTCCACTAATAAGGCCATCACTATCCACTGCCAAAGGGCAAGTCCCGCAGACTGGAAGTACGGGATATACGAAAGCCCGACCGCCAGACCCGCCGTGAAAACGCAACTGCACAGAAACCCCTCCCATGTTTTTCCTGGCGAAATTTTTGGTGCCAGCTTATGCTTACCGAACAACGACCCGAAAACGTATGCGGCCGTGTCCGACATCCAGATCAGGATGAAAAAGCCCAGCACCAACATGGGCTGTTTCGGAATCCATACAAAAAACAACAGACTCAACGGTAAAAGAATCCAAATCAACGAGAGAAGCCCCATGCCGATATTCAAAATCGGATTCTCATGGCGACAAATCAGTTCAGGCAAGAAAATGCCAAGTATGGCCAACACCAGCATCACGCATTCTCCTGGACTGAAAAAATGGATATTCCCCACTATATCTGGCGTACTATTCAAAAACGCATACATTTCCGAAGCGAATAGGAACGCCAACATCATGGTCATGGCGGAAATATTAACGAAAGGATAACATTCCTTAAGTTCCGGGGTCTCATACATCTTATACAATTCCCATATTCCCACCAATCCAAAAAAGAAGGCCAACGGCACGGCCACCCAAGGGGTGAAGACCGCCGCCACCATCAGGGCGACATAGACGATGCCTGAGGCTGTCCTGACAAACAGATTACGCGTCTTGGGATTCATCTTTCGGGGGATTATCATCCAACAGCAAAAGAATGTAACGGGGATTCTTTGTTGTGCGAACCTCCTTGCCGTTCTCTTTCGGAAGCGGAGCCGGGGCTATGAACTCCATACCGGCATCCTTGGCGACTTTCGGATTGCGCTGCAGCGCCGTCTCGAAATCGGGAACGATGTCCACCATACGGGATATCACAATGACATCCAGGGCAAGGTTCCGCATGGAAACAAATCGAGAGATGGGCTGCGTGAAACCAATGCTTCCATTGCGAGCCACCAATGCTGTAGACAGCACCACCACGGCATCTATCGGCATACTGGTGGAAATGGAATTGACATAGTTCATCTGCGCCTGCTCCAAATCTGAACATAAATTGTTGTGCGTGTTCAATACCACATTGTATTGCTGGTCCTCCGCCAACATCTTCAAGAATTTCAAACGGTCCTGTCGGGTATGGCAACGCAAAATCTTCCCACCGTTGGCTTGGAAATTCTGCCAGAACTCCACTTGGACATTGTCCATCGGCGACAAAAACTGAGCTGAAGGTTGCCCGTCCGGAATGTGGTCATGCGAAACAGTACTTTTACGGATTACCCCGCGTATATATTCTTTGTCTGTTATGAAATTCTCAATCTCACTCATAGTTCCTTATGCTTGTAATTGTTGTTCAGTGTCCGTATGTTCTTCAGTATCTGGGACTTGTTCGGATTCAGAAGCGACAGATTCTTTATCTTGAGACTGAAAAGGGCGGTCCCCAAGGATGTTCTGCACATCTTCTGTGAAGATCACCTCCCGTTCCAAAAGCAATTTCGCCAACTGCTCCACTTTTTCATAATTGTCTTGCAAGATTTTCTTAGCCCGTTTATACGAATTCTCGACAAGCAGGTGCACACGCTCATCAATCTCCTGGGCGGTTTTCTCACTGTAGGGTTTGGTCATGCTATACTCTTGCTGACCTGTTGAGTCATAATAGCTCACATTGCCGATTTTCTCATCAAGACCATAATAGACAATCATGGCGTATGCCTGTTTGCTGACTCTTTCAAGATCGTTTAGGGCACCCGTGGAGATTTTGCCGAAGAATACCTCTTCTGCGGCACGACCGCCCAATGTGGCCGTCATTTCATCGAACAGCTGGTCGTAAGTGGTCAGCTGGCGTTCTTCTGGAAGATACCAGGCCGCACCCAATGCCTTTCCTCGGGGTACGATGGTCACCTTCACCAACGGAGATGCGTAACGCAGCATCCAACTCACACATGCATGGCCGGATTCGTGATAGGCAATCGTCTTCTTCTCTTCGGGAGAAATGACACTGCCACGCCGTTCCAGACCACCGATAATACGGTCAACTGCGGCCAAGAAATCCTCTTTCTCAATACATTGCTTATTCTGACGGGCTGCGATGAGGGCGGCCTCATTACAGACGTTAGCAATGTCAGCACCGGAGAATCCGGGGGTCTGTTTCGCGAAGAAATCCAAATCCACATCTGAGCCGAGCTTGAGGTTGCGCACATGGACGCCAAAGATACCACGACGCTCATTCAGATTCGGCAGTTCGACCTGGATTTGCCGGTCAAAACGTCCGGCGCGCAGCAACGCACGGTCAAGAATGTCGGCACGATTGGTGGCCGCCATGATGATGACACCGGCATTGGTGCCAAAGCCATCCATCTCCGTAAGCAATTGATTCAAAGTACTTTCGCGTTCGTCATTGGCATTGGAGAACGCCCCTTTCCCGCGGGCGCGACCGATAGCGTCGATCTCGTCGATGAAAATGATGCAGGGGGCTTTCTCTTTGGCGGTACGGAAAAGGTCACGCACGCGCGAGGCGCCCACGCCCACGAACATCTCCACGAAGTCGGAACCCGACAATGAGAAAAACGGCACTTTCGCTTCTCCTGCAACGGCCTTTGCCAACAGGGTCTTACCCGTTCCCGGAGGGCCGACAAGCAGCACACCTTTGGGAATCTTGCCACCCAAAACGGTATATTTCTGCGGATTCTTCAAGAAATCAACGACCTCTTCTATCTCGAATTTCGCTCCTTCCAAGCCGGCAACATCCTTAAATGTCACCAATTGGCCCGATTTCTCGTCGAACTCCTGCGCACGAGACTTCCCTATGTTGAAAATGTTGCTTCCACCGAAGCCGCCACCGCCACCACCGCGCATGGATCGCATTGAGAACCAGTACAACAGAAATATCAGAATCACAGGGAACGTCCAAAGCAAAATTTCAAAGCCCCAGTTTTGCGAATTGTCCTGCTTCATCGGAAAATCATATTCTTTGGCTATCTCATTAGCTACCAGCGTACTGTCTTCAGCCAACCGTTCCTGCACATACTGGTTTTTCATATCCCGCAAGTTTTCATTGTACACCTGCAGATCGGTCACAACCAAATAATACTGAGGGCCTGTGGTGTTGTTTTTCACCTCCTCGTACGCGGAATTACGCTCAAGCGCCTCTTTTTTCAGGAACACGTTGATATGGGAATTTTTCTTCACAAACTCGACATGTTCCACCTCGCGGTTCTTCACCATCTGGTAGAATTCCATGTCATTCACTTCCCGCATCGAATCGCCAGACGTGAAAAAGTATATTCCGATTAAAGCAACCGTGATCAGAATATAGAATAAAGACCAACTGAATTTACCGCCGTTCCCTTTCTTTTCATTTCTGTTGCCAAAAGGATTTGGGATCCCCTGCTTTCCGCGGTTATTGTTAGAGTTATAGTTATTATTATTGTTATCTTCCGGCATTCTTCTTAAATAATACTTGATGAAAAAGCAAATTTCTCAGAAAAGAGCAAAAATCAGAATTTCTGGATGTCCGCATCGCCCCAAAGGGACTCTATCTGGTAGTATTCCCGCGCCTCGGGAAGGAAGATGTGCACCAGGATGTTGAAGTAATCCAACAACACCCATTCCTTGTTCTCGAGGCCCTCCACATGAATAGGGGTAATGTTGGCCACCTTTTTGGTCTGTTCTTGCACATAGTCACACAACGTGTCCACATGTGGTTTGGAAGTGCCGGAGCAGACGATAAAATAGTCGAAAAAGACATGATTGATCTTCTTGAGATTGATGCAGTGGATATCCACACCCTGTTTCTCAAGTAACGCTTGAATTATCAACTCATCAAGGCTTCCTTCAAACGGAACACCTTCATATTTAACCTTTCTTTTTACTGTCATATAGTCATTTTAAAACGGTTGCAAAAGTACAATTTTTTTTATATTTTTGCCGCCTTGAAATTAAACTGAATTTAAACCTTACATTTATGAGAAAATATTTCATCCTTTCGGTTTTATTTTTGTTGGTTTCCAGTGTTTTAATTGCACAGAGTGAAACAAAACTCCAGCCGTTTTCTTTTGGAGTGAAGGGGCTTTCCCAAACCGTTGATGTGAGTATCATGCCCGCCACGGACAATGAAGCGCTGCTCAAAGAGGATGCTTTGCATCAGGACAAATCCCTTCCTCTCCGTGCCGGTATCGGATACAGTGTGGCTAAAACACTCGACAACTCGGGAAGAAAGGATATTTTGGATGACGGCAGCATGCTTTGGCGTGCTGAATTCGTTTCAAAAGGCGCTATCATGACCTATCTGGTATTTGACAACTTCAACATCCCCGAAGAGGCTCAACTTTTTATCTATAGTCCTGACCGGACGCAAGTTTTCGGTCCTTACAAGAACAGCGATGTGCAATCGGTGGGAAAACTGGTGACAGACGACATCGTCGGCGATGAAGTGGTCGTGGAGTACTATGAACCGGCCGACGCCTCCTTCAAGGGAGCATTCGAAATTGCAGCTGTCATGCACGTTTACAGGGATTTCCTGCACACCCAGACGGAAGTGAAAGGGCCCCACGGAGAAGCCGAAGGCACCTGTCACATAGATGTGGCATGCCCCGAGGCGAGCGGTTGGCAAAACCCCGTCAAATCCGTGGTGTGCATCAGCATCACCGCTTACGTCGCTGAAGAAGGGGGATGGGGCATGTACCTCTGCAGCGGCGCCTTGGTCAACAATGTCCGTCAAGACAAGACCCCTTATGTTCTCTCCGCTGAGCACTGTGTGGCTGCCAGCGACCAAACACACAAATTCTATTTCAAATACCAACTCCACGAATGTAACGGAACCTCTGGATTTACCGGTTATATGGCCAACGGTGGAGACATCATCGCCCGCTCCGGAGCCACCTCCAACATCTACAGCAAGTCCGATTTCCTTCTGCTTAAGCTCAATCGCGATCTGAGTACTTTTCCGTGGCGTGACAGCGTCGTTTTCGCCGGTTGGGACAGAAGCGGCGCAGCCTCTGTCGGCGCAGGCATCCATCACCCGGGCGGTGACTGGAAGAAAATCAGCTTCCCGAGCAGCGTTTCCACCATCACTTCCGGCAGCATGGCCAACAAATACTTCAAAGTCAATTGGAAGTCCAACCCCAATAAGGGTGTCACCGAACAAGGTTCCTCCGGTTCTCCCTTGTTCAACGCCAACCAGCTGATTATCGGAACATTGACAAGCGGTTCCAGTGCCTGTGACTATGTTTATGGCTCCGACAATTACGGCAGGATGTACTACCATTGGACTAACAATGGGGCTTCAAGCTCTGCCAACAAGCTCCAACCTTGGCTTGACCCCGACAACACCGGCACAGTCACTCTGCCCAGCATGAAATATTCCGGAGACATTATCACCACGGTTCCTCAATTTGAATCCTCCACGTTTGAGATTTACCCCAACCCAGCTCAGGAAAGCCGCATCACCATCCAAGGTGAGTTCTTGACGGAACAGGCCACTTGCAATATCTACAACACCCTTGGTCAGCTGGTTAGAAGCGAGAAGGTCACCACCGACGCCACTTTCTCCTTGAATATCAGCGGTCTGAAAGATGGGGTCTATTTCGTTGACATACTCGGTTCCGAGCGCACGTACCGTTCCAAACTGATTATCGCCCGCTAACGGTGAATCGGCACCTGCTTTCCACCGCCTATCTCCCGCCTGTGGAGTATTTCGCCTTTCTGATCTCTGGCGAAGCGCTCATCGACGGGGAGGAACGGTATCAAAAACAGTCATACCGTAACCGGTCCGTCATCATGAACGGCAATGGTGTGCTGAACCTCATCATCCCCACTGTCCATGACCAAAGGATGGGCGTGGTGAAAGAGGTGCGCATCGACTATGTCACCCCTTGGCAGCGCGCGCACTGGCGTTCCATCGAATCCGCCTACAACAACACCCCCTTCTACCTCTACTACAAAGATGCCCTCAAACCTTTTTTTGAGCAAAAATTCGAATACTTGTTCGATTTCAACACCCAGCTCACGCTAACTCTGCTGAAAGCCTTACAAGTTGACGCGAAGGTCGAATGCACCAAAACATTCTCCCCCTACGAAGAGAACGACCTCCGTCTGGAAATCCACCCCAAGAAGGCGAGAAGACCGGATTACCGCTACGCTCTGAAAGAGCCTTATTATCAGGTTTTTGAAGACAAATTCGGGTTTTCGCCCAATCTTTCCGTCATTGATCTGCTGTTTAACGAAGGCCCGCAAGCCACCACTTACCTGCATCATCTCGCCCAAACTTTAGTAACACTATGAATAACAAACCGAAAGAATCTGCCTCTTTTTGGGATCGTTTGTTCATCCGGATCAAAAACGGTGTGGACAAGTTCTTGTATTACGACAATCTTTTTGATGACAACATCTGGAAAATCCGTTTTTCAAAAGACAACAACAAGAACATCAAATACAATATTGAGAAAAGCCAGTTTTCCCTGTCGCTGAAAACAGGAGACGACGTTTTCAAATATCTGTGGATGTTGTTGCTGGTGGTGTCACTGGTTTGGATGCTGGTACTGAGCCGTCATATCGGCATCTCCGACAGAGAAATAGCGCAGACTGAGTATTCAGAGCTGCTGTACAACCATTTCCACCATATCGGAGACACAGACGCATACAAATCGCACCCTTATGCGCATACGCAGGCGCAAATCGTGGACCTGCTGGCGTTCTCATTCTGCAAGACGTTCCACATCCGAGACCCATACGCTTTCCGGCATATCCTCAGCACCATCTTCGGCTGGCTGTTGGTGGCGTATCTCTCTCTCATCCTGCTGCGCGCCTTCAATTGGAGGGCGGCGTTCTTCACGGCATTCTTCCTACTCATCTCACCGCGTTTCTTCGGCTATTCCCTGAGCAATATTGTGGACGTCACCTTTGCGTGCTTCTTCATCTACAGCATCATGCAGATGTACTACTTCTCGCGAGAATTGCCGGTCATCCGCGTCTCCCGCCTGATACGCATTGCAGCCGGCATCCTGCTGACCCTGTCCGTCCACAATGCAGGTTCCTCGCTGCTGAATTTGTTCATGATCTTCACCCTGCTCAACTTCCTGCTATACAATCCCATCAAGAAAGTCTTCTCCAAGGAATATCTAACCTCACTGGGCTGGGTGTCGCTCGTCGTGGTGGGCATGTACGTGACCGTGTATATCCTCCATTCAGCGTGCACGTTTTTTCTGGAGACATCCTTCATTTTGCCAAACAAGGCGTTTGCCACACTCGTCACCAACATACCTTACGACCAGAATCAGGTTTTCGAAGGGCATCTCATCGGACCCGACAACTTCCCTACCCGCTACCTGGTGAAGTATCTGTATGTCACCACCCCGACTGTGGTGCTGATCAGCTTCCTGCTTTTCTTCATCTTCTTCAAGAATGCCATCAAAAGTCTGAAGCCGTTCTCCATTTTCATATTTATATATACGCTCCTGTTCTGTATCAACCGGGTGAAGACGCATTACATGAACCCCGACACCCTGTGGGCCATCCACTACTGCATCTATCCGTTGTTCATGCTTGTGGCGGCCAGTGGGGTTGAATGCACGCTGCGACAGATTCAGGATCGATATACCAACGTCGTCATTTTAGGGTTGCTGGTATTTCTTTCATTCATGCCTATCCGGCATATCGTCCAGAACAGCCCATATACATCTCTCTATTTCAATGAGATATCCGGCGGCATCCACAATGCTTACTCCAAATACGCCTTGGACAGCAACTTCGAGGCCAACAAAGAGGCGAACACATGGATGCAGAAATATATTTACCAGCACGACATTTACAGCCATTACGTCTCGCGGCCTGTGGTTGTCGCCACCAACGGGAATGCAGCCTGCGCCCTTTTCTACCAAAAAGACCCTCATTTCAACCTTGTTTTCAAAGGTTTTGACCGACTGGACACCACATGGGACTATTATGTGGCCTATTGCAACCAAATACCGGCCACCCAGCTGCGCAACGGCACCTGGCCGCCTGACTCCGCCATACACCTTATGACCTTCGAGCAGAAGCCCATGGTTGCCTTCTACCGCAACGAAGCCCGCTTCCGCGAATGGAATCACCAAGACAGCCTCGCACGCGCAGCAGACTCACTTCTGGCCATCACCGACAGCCTGAACTTAATTGAGTCAAAAAAGAAATAATTACTTGCTGCTCTCCCGATAACTCAGGATAGCACCTGTATTGATAACCACAGCCATCACGGAAAGTACGATCGTCTCGGTCCGCACACTGAGGAAATCGCCGCCTTTCAGCACCACTTTCTTAATCACCTCCATGAAGAATGACATGGGGTTGAAATAGTTGATATGATGCGCCCAATCAGGCATTCCCTCCGTGGGAGTGAACAGGCCGCTCAACAACACAAACACGATGAACAGGAACAGCACGATAAACATGGCCTGCAACTGATTCTCCGCGACACTGGAGATGAAGAAACCCAGTCCCAGCATCACCAACAGATAGATGGCGGTGATGCCCAACAACATAGGGATGCTTCCCTGCACCGTGATGCCGAAAACAATTTTCATGATAAACAAACCCACATTGAACTCAACCATACCCAATATCCAGAAAGGAATCATCTTTCCAATCAGGAACTGCCAACGACGAATCGGGGTCACATTCACCTGCTCAATGGTGCCTATTTCTTTTTCCCTCACCAAGTTAAGCGCCGTCACATAACAACCGATCAGGGTAACCAGAATCACCAGAATGCCAGGTACGATGAGGTTTTTGTAGTTCATCTGTTCATTGTACCAATACACATTCGAGAGTTTGATTTCCGCGTTCTTGGTGCCGAACTGGTCGGGAACTTTGTTCATTTCTGCGAATTGGCGCATATAGTCGCCAATCACTTCCTGCACATAACCCGTCCCAATACCAGCCTTCACCGTATTGATGGCATTGGCCGTGGAACTGATCTGCGTCGGCTGCCCTGTATATAAATCATGTTCGAACCGCGAAGGAATCTCTATCAGAATGTCAATTTTGTCATGCCGCATCATCTCTTCCGCTTCAGCCTGGCTTTGCAGCACGCCGTGGGGAATAAAATAGCCGGAAGAGTTGAAGGTGTTGATAATATCCTTGGAAATAGAAGACCTGTCATTGTCAATGAAGGCGATATCCAGCATCTTGATCTCATAATCGGCACAGAAAGGGAAAATCACGAACTGCACCAATGGTGCCACGACCAAAATACTGATCAGCAGCGGATTGCGGAACACCTGCAGAAACTCTTTCTTTATAAGTATCAATATCGTCCTCATAATCAATTTCTTTTATCCAACTGTTTGATACTGAATGTAATGAAAACGACAGCCATCAGGAAAAGCACCAACATGTATCGCCAGATGTCCAAAAAGCCGGAACCTTTGATCATCACATCCTTGATGGCGAGAATGAACCATTTGGCAGGGAAGATATTAGCCAACCACTGAAAGAACAACGGCATGCTGTTCAGCGGGAAAAGGAATCCCGACAGCAGAACGGTGGGCAGGAACAGCCCCATCATCGTGATCATCATGGCATCCAACTGCGAGGTGCTGACTGAGGAAATCAACATTCCGAACGATGCGGCTGTCATCATGAAAATGACACAGAGGAACAACAGGAACGGAATGCTGCCATTAATCGGCATCTTGAACACCAAAACACTGATAACCAATATGATAATGGTACTCAAAAAGGAAATTATCATGTAGGGAATAACCTTTCCGATGATAATGTGGATTTTGCTGACCGGGGTAATGAGAAGCATCCGCATGGTACCGGTCTCCTTTTCGCGGGCCAGCGTAATGGAGGTCATGAGTGCCGTCACCAAAATCATGATCAGCGTGATGATGCCCGGAACAAACATATAGACGCTATTCGAAGTCGGGTTGTACAGCATCTTGGTGTTGATAGTGAAGTTCTGCGACATACCCGTTGTCGCATTGTAGTCGCTCTCAAAATCGTGGACAACAGCACGCACATAATTGTTCAGAATGGAGGCCACATTCAGGTCGGAAACATCGTTAATGATCTGCAGCGTGGCGGAATGCTCACGGGACAGAGACTCCTCGAAATGCGACGGGATGACCAGTGCGAGCTTGATGTTCTTCAGTTTGAAGTCGCTGTCCGCTTCTTGCTCGCTGCTCGGATAGGAGACAATCTGGAAATAGCCCGAGGCAGACAATTTCTTGCAGAGCTGCTTAGACTGCGAGTCGTTTGCCTGGTCCAGTACGGATATTTTCGCATTGCGGATTTCAGAGCTGATCGTGAAACCGAAGAGCAACACCAGGGCTATCGGCATGGCCAGCACCAGAAAGAGCGTGATTTTATCCCGGAAAATATGGATAAACTCCTTTTTCAATATCATCCGTAACTCTTTCATAATCAACGGTTCACAAATTTCACAAACACTTCGTCAACGCTGCTTACACCCATCTGCTCCTTCAGTTCACTGGGAGTGCCGATTAGCTTCATCTGCCCGTCCGACATGATGGAGATGCGGTTGCAATACTCCGCCTCATCCATATAATGGGTGGTAACCAAGATGGTAACTCCTTGGGAGGCAGTCTGATAAATAAGTTTCCAGAACTCGCGGCGCACGATAGGATCCACGCCGCTGGTCGGTTCGTCCAAGAACACAATGTCCGGATGATGGAGGATGGCCGTGGCGAACGCCAACTTCTGTTTCCAACCGAGAGGGATGGACGATACCAGCGTACTGGCCTGTCGCTCCATGTCGAGGCTGCGGAGACTCTCGTAAATCCTGTCCTTAAGCTCTTTGCGCGGGATTTTATAGATGGTGCCGAACAGCTGCATATTCTCGAAGACCGTCAAATCGTTATACAGCGAGAAACGTTGGCTCATGTAGCCGATATGTTTCTTAATGAGTTTCGACTGGGTGAGGATGTCATAACCCGCGATGGTAGCCGTACCTGAAGTAGGCAGCAACAGCCCGCTCATCATCTTGATGGCAGTGGTCTTCCCCGCCCCGTTGGCGCCCAGAAAGCCGAAAATCTCCCCCTTTTTCACCTGGAAGCTGATATGATCCACGGCCGTGAACGTCCCGAACTGCTTGGTAAGTTGATCTGCTACAATACTATACGTCATCCTTGACTGTCAAAAAAACAATCCGCAAAAGTACACAAATTTCGAATATGTACAGACAACAGAAATTCCACCCCGTAGAGACGTTTCATGAAACGTCTCTACACCTGCAGGAAAACATAATATTTCTAAGGAAATCATAAAATATCCTTTTCTGAACGAAATGAATATTTTTCATGAAACGTCAAGTGCATTCACATTTTTATTATTTTTGCCGCCTAATTTTGAAGATATGGAAAACGCCACGTTAGAACAGAAGGTCATCTCGATCATCGACCAGATCCGCCCCTACTTAGTGCAGGACGGCGGCGACATCGAATTTGTGGAACTCACCCCCGAAAATGTCGTGAAAGTGCGTCTGCAAGGCGCGTGCGGCACCTGCCCCCACGCCAAGATGACCCTCAAAAACGGCGTGGAACAGACGATCAAACACTACCTCCCCGAAATCGACCACGTCGAAGACATCGTTCTCGGATTTTAGCTTTTGGCTGTTAGCTATTAACTTTCGGGAAAAGGGACTATAACCCTTTACTCTAAACTCTAAACCATAAACTCTAAACTCTAAACCTCAATAACCAATAACCTATAACCAATAACCATTACAAATGGGATTAAAATGCGGCATAGTAGGACTGACGAACTCGGGTAAGACCACGATGTTCAATTGCATCTCCAACACGAAGGCGGAGGTGACGGATTTCGCGTATAGTACGAACAAGTCCAACATCGGTGTGTGTCAGGTGCCCGACGAACGTCTGACCCACATCGACTCGTTCATCCATGCCGACAAGCTGGTCTATGCCAACCTGGACATCGTCGATATCCCCGGTTTGGCGAAGGGTGCGAGCACCGGTGCCGGCATCGGCAACAGCTTTCTCGCAGACGTGCGTTTGTGCGACGCGCTCATCCACGTGCTGCGCTGCTTCGACAACCCTGCCCTCCCCCACGAGGAAGGTTCAGTGGATCCGGTGAGAGACATCGAGATTGTCGATTTCGAGCTACAATGCAAGGATTTGGAACAGATTGAACGCAAGATCACCAAGGTGGAGAAAGCCGCGAAAGTCGGCGAGAAGACCGCCAAGCACGACCTTGCTGTTCTGTTGAAATATAAGGAACATCTGGAAGGTTTCCAGAATGTGCGCACCTTGGAAGTCACGCCCGACGAGAAAGCGGTGGTGGCCGACATGATGCTGCTCACCGAGAAGCCCGTGATGTTCGTGTGCAATGTGAATGACGATGACGCGGCCACCGGGAACGCCTATTCCGAGGCCGTGAAGAAATATGTGGAAGAGCACGGCGGAGAGATGTTGGTCATCGCGGCCAAAATCGAATCCGAAATCGCCGAGTTGGAGAGCGAAGAGGACCGCAAGGCCTTCTTGGCCGATGTGGGCTTGACCGAGCCGGGCGTCAACAAGGTGATCCGTGCAGCCTACAAGATGTTGGATCTCATCTCCTTCTTCACCGTCGGCGGCAAGGAGAACCGTGCCTGGACCATCACGCGGGGCATGTTGGCACCGCAGGCGGCAGGCGTCATACACAGCGACCTGGAGCGCGGCTTCATCCGTGCGGAGGTCATCAAATACGACGACCTGGTGAAATACGGGTCGGAGCTGAAATGCAAAGAGGCCGGCAAGTTGGCGGTCGAAGGCAAGAACTACGAAGTGCAAGACGGTGACATCCTGCACATTCGTTTCAATGTATAATTGAGAATTGATAATTGATAATTAGGAATTACGTACGATTTGAGGATTTAATTATCCATTATCAATTATCCATTATCAATTATCCATTATCAATTAGAACGCGGTAGTAGCTCAGTTGGCAGAGCGGCGGCTTCCCAAGCCGCAGGTCGCGGGTTCGAACCCCGTCTACCGCTCAAAGTCTCATAAGAGAATCAGTATCAGCAATTTACAGACGTAAGTTGCTGATTTCTGTTTTAAAATCGGGACAGAAACGGGACAAAATGTTTGTTGAGATTTTCAAAAATAATGTATCTTTGCCCTTGATTTCGTGTAGAAAACTATATCTGCACACCCTTGATTTCGTGCAATTTGATGATTAACCAAACTTTGATTCCGTGATGAAAAGAAAAATTTACGACCATTTGCTCCTCTGGAAAAACAAGCGCAAAGGCAAGTCTGCCTTGATGATAGAAGGTGCCCGTCGTGT
>JAFRUI010000020.1 GCA_017438945.1 Bacteroidales bacterium | reverse complement strand
GAAAGTGGACATCTTCCATTCACAAAGCTGTCGATTCGTCAAGAAGATAAAAGACAAGCAAACTTCTTTTGTCTATTATAGTACAAGCGGAGGACATACTTGGCGAAATTGGAGACTCTATCTCTCAGAATTTCTTCAATTTATTTTTAAAAGCACGAATAAATGAAAAAATATTTCTTTCTGTTTTTGACAACCATCCTGAATCTGTCCCTTTATTCCCAAGAGCGAATCGAATATCTTCCATACGGCAAGATGGACTCTTGGACGGTGCGTTACATCAAGGAATCGATTTTGTTGGGCGGCAAGACCCGTGCGCTGTATGTCATCGCCAAGACTGACACCCTACGTCAGAACAAGCCCTATCCCTACGGCAGGAATGGCTCTCCGTGGTGCACGAGCAATGCCTACGCCAAAGTGTGCGGAGTGGAGAAAGCCGCCGTGTCGGTCACTCCGGAGCGACGGGGCAAGGGCTATTGCTGTCGGTTGGAGACCACACTGCAGACCGTCAAAGCCGTTGGCATCGACCTCAAGGCATTAGCCACCGGCAGCATTTATACAGGCCGACTGCTTGACCCCGTGACCTTGGAAGGGGTCAAAGTGCCGATGAAAGCCATTGACATGGGCATTCCGTTCACGAAACGACCGACGGCTCTGATGCTTGACTACAAAGCTGTTATACTGCAGGGAAAGTCTATGGTACGGGCCACAGGATCCACCAAAGTGACCACTGTTCAAGGGCAGGATGCGGGCGAGATCATACTGTTTCTGCAGCACCGCTGGGAAGATGCCGACGGCAACATCTTCGCCTATCGCGTAGGAACGGCATCGGAACGCATCACGAAAAGTGTCCCCGACTGGAAAAACAACTATCGTTTGCCCATACGCTATGGGGACATAACCAAGACCCAAAACCACAAGTCTTGGGAGAAATTGTCAAAAGACCGTTATATGGCCCGCAATTCAAAAGGGAAGATGGTTCCTGTGCAAGAGATTGGCTATAAAGCGGATGCGACGCCCACCCATCTGATTCTGCAGATCTCCGCCGGCTGTCAGGAAGCGTTCACCGGCTGTCCGGGCAATGTGTTGTGGGTTGACAACATACGGTTGGCGTATTGATCCAATAGCCCGCACCGTTTACTGTAAATAACAATCCCCAACTATACCCATATTCCCTTTGGCAAACTAATGAATAACAAATCTTTACCCCATTTGGCATGAGGGCGAGATGGTCGTGATTTACAACCACATCGGCGTTTTTTGTATCTTTGCCGTTCAAAAATAGAACAGCTCTTATGAAAGTTAAAACCCTCATCATTGCAACTTTCGCCCTGCTTGCGGCGGTGAGTTGCTTCGGACAAAACAAAAAGTACAAAAGCATCTACGACATCACGGTCAAGGATATCAAAGGCAATGACGTGTCGCTGGCCAACTACAAAGGCAAGGTGCTGCTGATCGTCAATGTGGCGAGCAAGTGCGGGCTCACCCCGCAATATGAAGGCCTCGAAGCCCTCTATCTGAAATACAAGGACCAAGGACTGGAGATCCTGGCGTTCCCGTGCAACCAGTTCCTTGAACAGGAACCCGGCACCAACGAGGAGATCCAGAATTTCTGTTCGTTGACCTACAACGTCACTTTCCCGCTGTTCGACAAAGTCGATGTCAACGGGAAGAAAGAGAGTCCGCTCTACACCTTCCTTAAGTCCAAAGCCCCGTTCACCGGCTATCCGGAGGGCTACGAGGCCTTCGCCGCCCAGCTCGACATGATTCACCAAAAAACGGGTTCCGGTTTCGACAAAGGCGATGCCATCAAGTGGAACTTCGGCAAGTTTTTGGTTTCCAAAGACGGCAAGACCATCCTGCGCTTCGAACCGATGGTGTCACCGGAGGGTTTGGAAGAGGATATTCAACGGATGCTGGGAGAGTGATTGCAGACTGCAGTCGCCTTTAGTTCACGACAACTTTCCGTGCCGGGCGGTCGCCGACTTTAACGATATAAACGCCGGGAGCGAGTCCACGGTCGCCTACCCGGCGGCCTTCCATGTTGAATATGCTCACTGCGCAGTCTTCACAACCCTCGACAATGATATTGCCGTTCAGAATCTTGATGGTGACATCCTCCATGTCAAGTTCGCTGATGCCAGTGTCGTCGCCGCCGTCATCACCACTAACATAACAGTTCCCCTCGAAATGCGGGGTACCACCGCTGATGGTGTTCCCATTGGCAAGCAATGGAGTGCTGGGAGCGGAGATGAAAGTAGAAGAGTTGCCGCCGCCAGGACCACCACCGCCAGGACCGCCGCCGCCGGTGTTAATCGTGGGAGTATAGAAAGCCACGGCATTGTCGCCGTAGGTCACCGTGTACCAACTGTTGCCGCTGACGGACGAGGACTGGATATAGGGTTGATTAATACTACTGCCGTTCTCTATTCCTCTCACCGCGATGACAACGCCTCCGTTTATATAGACCTTCTTTCCCCCTTCTGAATTGGCATCGATGGCCAACTCGGGCGAACGTGAACCTATGGCGTAAACAAGGCCGCCATTGAGGTAGAAGTTGCCATTGGCATCCATGCCGTCGTTGTTGTTGGAGCGGGAATAGACATAACCGTCGGTGACGGTCAGATTTTGGGCCGAATTGATGCCGTCATCGTAAGCGTTGACATAGACTTCGCCACCTGTTATCTCCAATGTGTTTTTGCTCTCGATGCCTTCGCCATTGCGACCCGTGGTGGTCACTTTTATGTTGCCGCCACTGATGACCATGCCACCGCTGTAAGTGTAGCTGTTGCCGACCTGCGTCTTCAATCCGGTTTTGATGCCCTTGGGCGACGAGTAATAATCGCTGCTTATGTGGTCGGTGTTGCCGGTGTAGTTGGTGTTTTCTGTCGTGCCGTTGTTATAGTAGAGGCCGCCGCTGGTGGATATGGTGATGTCACCGCCGCTGATGGTCAGCACGTTGTCGCACTTCATCCCTTTGCCGCCCGAGCCGGTGGAGGTCAGGTTGAGGGTGCCGCCGCTGATGTTGATGTTCCCGTCGGCACTCATCCCGCAGGCCGCATTTGTTTCCAAGTCATCCTCGTCCCAAGTCCCTTTGCCGCTGGTGGTTACCGTGATGACGGGTTCATCGGTGATGTAAATGTCACCCGCGCATTTGATACCCTTGGCGGCAATCGCCGTGCAATTGATGGTGATGGTGCCGCCGCTGATGTACATATTGCCCGAGTCTTCGTCCTCGTGGTCGGCAGTGATGGCGGTAGCCGTGTCGCCCTCGAGGTCACACTGGATGCCGTCGTCAGCGGTGCCGCTGATGTTGAGGGTGCCGCTCTCCATCAGGAAATACTGGTTGCACGAGATGCCGTCGCCCACGGCGGAGGTCACATTGATCGTGGCGTTCTTTATGCTGATGTACTCGCCGGCCTTGATGCCGTGTTTCACGTTGCCCACCACGTTGAGCGTCCCCTGCTGTTTGAACTCGGCGTGGCCTTTCACGTAGAGGCATCCCTTCTGCGAACCACTGGCAGCATCGACGAGCGTGTTGGTGGTGCCGGTGATAACCTTCACGTTGATGCGCTTGCCGTTCTGGACATGCACCGCCGCTCCACTATATACGGGTGTGGTGTTAGTCAACGTGAGACCGTTGAGTTCTAGAGTGGCTTTGTAAGAGCCCGACATATAGAACTCACCGTCGGTCGAAGTGCCGCTCAGCTTGTAGGTGATTTCGCTGGCAAGGGAATCGCTCTGAGTGATGGAGACGTGCGCCCCTTGCTGGGTGACGGTCAGATATTGCGTCACATTGTCGGCGACGGCCACCGTTGCCGTCGTGCCGCTATAGACCACTTCGACGGTGTTGTCGCTCGGCGTCTGTGCAAAAGCGCAGGTTGTCAAAAGCAACATGCAGATCAGGAAAGCTGTGTGTTTCATAATATTTATCCTTTTAACCAAACAATTATTTTCTGCCTGCAAAATTAACATCGCTACCATCATGCAAGTTAGCATATCGGCGCAAAATATTAACAAAAAGACCGATTTTGACATATTATTAAAATAAATCCGTATTTTTGCATCATGAAAAAGAAATCGTCATATACCCATCCGATGAACCTTTATCCTCAGAGAATCAAGGAGGAAGGAATTGTGGTTTTCAATGATGTGAGGGGGTTGCCCTCAGGGGACGAGCCGTTTGTCTCGCCAGATTACGTCATCTGTATCGGTCACATGGGACGCATCAACCTCATGTACGACGACATCACCGACTTGTCGGAGCAGCGCACCGTTGGCGTCATCTTCCCCAATCACAGACTGTTGAAAGTGGACAAAACCGACGACTATCGTGCCACATTGATTGTAGTCAGGGCAGCGCTTCTGAATGACCCGATGCTGCAAATCATCAACCAACTGCGTTACCGCTACGAGCCACATCCCAACGTGAAACTCGACAGGCATGAATACAAGATGATAACGAACGTGGTGGAGGGGATGTGCGAAATCACACGCCTCAAGCTTCCCGACCATCAGATGCTGATGATGCGTCTGCTGGAATTCCTCCTGCGCCTGCTCAGCCACTACCGCAGGAACAAACTGAACGAGACACCGGCCGACAAGAGGGTCAGCGCACATTTCCACAATGACCTCAAGCAGTATTTCCGTAAGCACCGCGATGTGAGTTTCTACGCCGAGAAGGCATGCTTGTCAAGCAAACATTTCAGCGCTGTCATCAAGCAGGAGACGGGTCAAACTGCAGCCTACTGGATTCATCGCCAAGTTGTGGCGGAAGCGAAGATGCTGCTGCACGTCCGGCGCGACCTCTCGGTGCAGGTCATTGCCGACATGTTGGGTTTCGAGGAGCAATCCACGTTCAGCCGTTATTTCCGCCGCGAGACAGGCATGAGTCCCTCCGACTTCCGCAACAGCCAATAAGGGATTTCCTTGGATTTTGTCTGATTTCGGCAAATTATTTCTTTTGACTTTATAGAATTCCGATGATTTTTTCCTTGGATGGGATTTCTTTGTGCTTTTTTATTGGCAAATTTTCTACTTTTGCATTCCTATTCCAATAGAGCATTTAAGTAATTACGAACTAAAACATAATCCATTATGAAACAACCGATTAAAACAACCGAAGCCATTTTCCCGATGCCCGTTCTGCTCGTCGCCACCTACAACGAGGACGGCACCGTTGACGTGATGAACGCCGCCTGGGGCACGATGCTCGACCGCGACCGCGTGGCCCTCAACCTCACCGAAACCCACAAAACGGTGGAGAACATCAAAAAACGCAAGGGCTTTGTGGTCCACATCGCCGACGCCGCCCACGTGGTGGAGGCCGACTATTTCGGCGTGGTCTCGGGCCACAAGGAGAAAGACAAGTTCGCCAAGAGCGGTCTCACCGCCACCAAATCCTCATTGGTGGATGCCCCCGTCATCAACGAATTGCCCATAGCTATGGAGTGCGAATTTATTGAATACCAAGGTGATGATACTGGTCTCGGCGTTATCGGCAAGGTGTTGCAGACCTCCGTGGAGGCCGACAAGATGAAGGACGGCAAAGTGGATATCGATGCGCTGAAGGCCATCGCCTTTGACCCCTATACCCACGGTTACTATCTTGTCTCCCAGCGCGTTGGCGAAGCCTTCAAGGACGGGATGAGGCTGAAATAATTTACCCCCAAAAATATGACAACCCACAACATCAATACCGACCGTGTTTTCAGCATCTTCCGCGAGCTGAACCGGATTCCGCGCCCCTCGCACCACGAGGAGCGCATCGCCGACTACCTTTGCCAGTTCGCCGAGCGGCTGCATTTGGAGTACGAGCGTGACAAGGAGAACTGCGTGGTGATCCGCAAGCCCGCCACCCCCGGACACGAGGCGGCCGAGCCCATCGTGCTGCTCAACCACATGGACATGGTCTGCGTAGGCATGAAAGACCCGCTCAACGACCCCATCGAGGCCTACGAGGAGAACGGGTGGATGAAGGCCCGCGGCACCTCACTGGGCGCTGACAACGGCATCGGACTGTCGATGGCACTGGCCGTGCTCGAAGACGACCGCATCGTGCACCCTGCCCTGGAGGTCATCACCACGACCAACGAGGAGGACGGCATGTCGGGCGCGTCGCAGCTCGGCAAGGACTTCCTGAAAGGGCGCAAGGTCATCAACCTCGACTCGGAGGACTACGACACCATCACCACCGGGGCCGCCGGCGCCTGTCTGCAGTTCCACCGCATTCCTGTGAAACGGCTGCCAGCACCCAACGACGGTCATTGGCACCGTATCCGCATCGCCGGCGGACTGGGCGGCCACTCCGGCGTCGATATCAACAAAGGACGCTGCAGCGCGGTGGAGCAGACTAAAATCATCCTGAAAGTAATCAACAAGGAAGAGGATATCGAAGTTGCTGACATCCAGATTGGTGAAGCCAACGCCTCGATTGCATCATCGGGCGAGATGGTGATTTGGACCGAAAACAACGGGGCTTCCGAGTTCGTGAAAGAGCTGTTGGACAACATCAACCAGACGTTCCACAGACAATATGAAGGCACAGATCCGCGCATCACCTGCAGTATGGAGGCGTGCGAGAAGCGGGAGACGGTCATTCCCAAAGAGGCTGTTGCGGCGTTGGTCCGCAGCTTGGAGAAGGTGCCGCAGGGCGTGGTGAAGATGAGCGCGGCGATGCCCGGCACGGTGGAAACCTCCAACAATGTGGGGCGCATCATGGCAGAAGAAGACCATCTTTTCGTCTCCACCCACACCCGCAGCTTCGTTGACGACGATATGGCCGCGTTGAGCAAGACGATTGCCGCGACCTTTGCCGAAGCAGGCGCCGTTTCCGAGGTCGTGATGTCGGCCCCGGCGTGGCAGGAGGACCAGCAGTCGCCGTTCCTGCAGCGGGTCAGCGACACGTTCCAGGACGTGCTGGGCTGGCGTCCCCGTATGGTGGCGATGCACTTCGTGTTGGAGGCGGGCTTCTTCGTGCAGCACTATCCAGGCATCCAGATCGCCAGCATCGGTCCGCGCATCGTGGAGCCGCACTCCACCAGCGAGCGCGTGGAGCTCTCGACCATCCACGACATCTGGAGGGTGCTGATCGAGTTGCTGGAGCGGCTGGCGTGAGGAGGGTGCGCTTGTGTCACCACACTGCGCTTCGCTTGTATTGTGTTAACTGCACTGCGTGCGTTCAGCCTCTCCGAGGCTGGGAGAAAAGTATGACAAAATGATAGTATATGAGCCATAGTTTCAATATCCGTCCGGCGAAGCCCGAAGAGGCGGGTCTCGTCTTAGAATTCATCAAGAAGTTGGCCGTTTACGAGAAATGCGCCGACGAGGTGGTGGCCGATGAAGCCACCGTCTATCACTCCCTGTTCGTGGAGCGTTCCGCCGAGGTGGTCTTCGCGGAGGAAGACGGCACGGTGGTCGGCTTCGCCCTCTTTTTCCACAACTTCTCGACCTTCGTGGGGCGCAAGGGGCTCTATCTCGAAGACCTCTTCATCCTTCCCGAGAAGCGGGGTAGGGGATACGGCAAAGCCCTGCTGAAGCATCTGGCCAAGATCGCCGTGGAGCGCAATTGCGGCCGTATGGAGTGGATCTGCCTCGACTGGAACGAGCCCGCCCTGAAGGTCTATCGCAGCATCGGGGCCGTCCCGATGGACGAATGGACCGTGCAACGACTGGACGAGGGGGCTTTGAAGCGGTTCGCGGGAGCGGAGCGCTAACGACGGAAGCACGTTCACCCCTCCTCACGATCCACTAACGCCTCTATCGGCACGGTGCTGTCCATTAACCCAATGCGGGTGTCGGAGGCGTGGCGGTTGGAGGCGGTATAGGCGAGGGAGGCGTCTTTTGAAATAATGTTAAGGATTTAATGATACAACAAACTGTGTACTGCGTCGCGAACGAAAATGACTTCTTGCCCGTTCTTATCGAGAACCACCTCGTATGCAAAATGGAAATCCTCGCAAATAAAATCCTGCCAATTGTTTTTTATCCATTCGTCTTTCCATCTCGCCTTTGGGTAAATAAAATAGTAATCCTTCAAAGACTCGAGAGAGGCAATTAGCTGTTTCTTTTTGGCCATAACAGTCTCTTCAGACAATGAAATGTGCCTGCTCATCGCAGCGATATAGAAGTCGTCAATCGCTTTCACAACATTATCATCAACAATCACTTTCATTATTTGTTGTGATAATGTTGATGGATAAGTTCAGTCAGATGGGTATCAAGCTCCTCAAGAGTCATGCTACGTTCGATTTCCTCGTCCGTTAATGTCCGAAGAGTCTTTTGGACAGGAGCGACATATTGCACTTGAGGCTCATTAACTTCTTGATTTTCGGTGTCTTCTATGGGATAATCTTTTGCCATTTCGTATTTTATTTTCTTCAGCCGCAAAGATACACATTTTTTTAGTAGTTGAATCTCTTTTTTTTGATTTTTTTTTAAAGAATGCAAATTATTTATTATTAAACTTCCCACACACCTATCATCGCCTCCACTGGTACCGCGCTGTCCATCAGCCCAATGCGGGTGCCGGAAGCGTGGCGGGTGGGAGGCGGTGTGAGGCAGGGAGGCGTGTGACGGTGTTTACGGACGAAGCAGGCCCCGGAAGGAGAGGTCGTGGACAAAGACGTTCCCGGCCGCGCCCCGACCCCCGTCAGGGGTTCCCTATCTGTAGCCGTTGGCGATGCGGCATTCCCCACAACCCCGTGAGGGGTTGCATATCGGGCACGACAATGTTTCGGCAACCCGTTGAACATGAATCCCCTCCGGGGATTTGAACCCGCGCATGGGCATCCGCTACAGACAGGCATCCCCTGACGGGGATGATTCACCCCGCACACCAGTGCTTCCACCGGCACCATGCTGTCCATCAGCTCGATGCGGATGCCGGAGGCGTGGCGGTTGACGCCGGTGTAGGCAGGGAGGCGCGTGACGGCGGTTACGGACGGAGCAGGCTTCGGAAGGAGAGGTCGTGGAGGAGGACATCCTCAGCCTTGCGGATGTCCTCGTCTATTTCGGTAAGGCGGCGCTCGATTTCCTCGTCAGAGTGACGGGCATCAGTGAGGGCGTTCAGCTTCATCTGGGCTTTGCAGAATTCCAAGCCATTGTTCAACATGAGTAGGCTACATTCCCTATTGGAGTTAATGTAACGAAGAAGAGTGTCAAAGTAGAATGCCGCACCGCATTTACTGTGCTCTTGTATATATTTCTGATATTCGATTATTCGTGGATCGTTAGGGTTCATACAGGTGTTTTTCTTAGATGACAATATACTTTTCGGTACACTCATGTGGAATAGCCATTCCTTTCACTTCAGGATGCGATTGTATTAATCTTCTCAACGTATATAATGCATAAAAGACGTTGTCAGATAGTTCTTTCTGTTTAGAAAAGAAATCTAAATCGTATTCATTATTATAAATTCTATGTGCTGGTTCTTGCCTTTGTTCTCTCAGTTGACAAAGATTCGAATGGATGTCTGATACGCAATCAGCGTTAACTTTAAGCAACCATTCTTTTAAACATTGCAACGTTCCCTTAGGTTTGCCAGATGTATCTTTTCGACTGACCTCTACAAAATCAAAAAAATCGCCATTAATGTTGCTGACTATAATCTTTTCCAAGAGAGAGACATAATCAAGGAAAACTTTTTTTGTTGGTAAATATAGCATATCAAAACCTTCAAGCTTGCTTTTCTCATACTCTTTCTTAAAAAAAGAGCATTTCCATATTGTTTTAGTTAATTTATTGATGTTTGTTAGTTCTTTTAGAATAGAAGAATAGACAGTTTCTTCAAATCTCCAACAACCTTTAAAGTTATTTAGATAATTTTGGAGTGTTTTGCACTTTTCTTGTTTCGGAACTAACATATTGTACCATTCAATTTGACATGCCGAAGACATATTTACTAATTCTTTTAACGTAACGGCAACAACATGCTCACCTGTCTCGCTTTTTCCCACCCCAAATGTCTTTAATCCTATTTTGTTGTTTGCGTTCACCTCATCTGAGGACCATATTTCCCCGTAGTAATCTGAAAAGTGAAAAATGAATCTGGGGTCAGAATAGTATTTAAAAAGGACTCCCCATTCAAAATAGAAGATCTTATTATGAGGGAAACCCCGTTTTAACAAACTGTTAAAAGGAAGACGAGGTATATTATCATTCTCTTTATAATGCTGTTTAAGGTATTTGCTAGATGGGTATAAACAAAAGTATCCATCAACACCATTCTTTGTTATATAGTTTATTTGTTCCTTTTTAGGAACGAATCTCTCTCTGATAATGTTGCAATTAATGTCGTGTTCTGATGCGATAAGGCTAATTCTGTCATCTTTCAGTAATTTAAGAATGATTTCTTGTAAGTTAGCATTGGGGTACCTGTTTCGAATGCTACTTGAGCTAATGCCATTACACTTTTGGGACTCAATGAACGCATTAAACACCAATTGCGTCAACTCATTTTCAACGTTGTTAATCTTCATCATTATTTTCTTGTTATTAATTGGGTCTTGTTCTTTTTTTTATGGCGAAACATCTTCGCTTATTGCATATTTATTAGCCGTGTTTTAATATTATTACGAAATGAGCAATTTGGTTTGTAAGAACTTCGGCCTGTTTTTGGCACTGTGGGAGCGCACACCTTAGTAGACTTTTTGATAATAATGTATCAGTTTACTGCTCTCTCTACACGCGTGCTGCGGTAGATGCTGTTTTTCTTGGCGATACTTTTCTTGACATTTCTGTTATACATCTTTTCTTTTGGTTTATTATTTCACAAAAATAGCATTTTATTCCTGAGTTGCAAGAAATAAATGCTATTTTTTATCAACTAAATTGCAGTAAATTACAAGTGTACAGGCATTTTGAACAAGAAATTGCCGTGTAATTTACACTATTAGTCGATTTTATGTATAACAACTTTCTATTGTGGCAATATCCTCCTCCGTCAACCCATACAACCCATACACCAACCCGTCAATCTCACGCTCCAACGCTGACGTGTCAGCGTTTGGATTGTTCTTCTTCAATTCTATTATTTTCTTTGCATTTGACGAAATCACCCCCTGTGTCGCATCATCGGCTTTGACAAATGGAAGTTGTTCTATAGTCGATTTGTTTATCGCCAAATAACCTCCAGCAAGGTGTTTGTCTTTAAACTTATTACGCAGATAATAAGATGTGTATTTTGAATTTAGCAAGCCTGTTATATAATAGGGGCTGTAATTGTTGAAGGCTGTAATTGCATACGCACCAACCCCAAGGGCGAGTGGTGTTTCGACGTATGTCGCTTCAATCACTTTTGTCATTCCAGCAATCACTATTTTGGGTGACATCCACATTCTTAACTTACTATCCGCAACATTGCAATCTGTTCTAATGTACGCATTATGGTATCTCGACTTCATATACCGAACATCAATGTTATTAAATTGATATCTGTCGATATTGCCACTTACAGTGAATGGAATAACATTCACTCTTTCACCATCTACAACATATTCTTTTATTATTTGTGCCTCAAATCCTGTAGCCCCAGAACACACCTCTATTCTACAATCTTTTATTGTCAAAGAAGTTCCCAGCTCTTTAATTGGTCTTGCTTTATTGAAAAGCAAATCTTCGTATTTGTCCAATGTATATTTACAAAACTCTTTGTCAGATGTTCTTGAACCACATAAAATTATAGGATAAACACTAGCATTTTTAAAAACTTTGAACACAGAGACATCAACACTTGAATACAATCCATTCTGTTCCAATAATTCCTTTGTCTTTTTAGCATAATCTGCAATCAAGAACTTGTTAGGAATAATCCAGAAGAAAACATTCTTTGTCAACATCAAACCTCTCAATAAAAACAAGACATATATGTCATACGCTCCTGTTGCTTGAGGATAGTTTTTCTTGTAAATAGACTTCTCATATTCCGTCCTTGCCATTTCAACAGCACTAATATACGGCGGGTTCCCCACCACAATGTCAAACCCGCCCTTGTCGAAGATGTCCTTGAACCAGGTGTGCCAGAGGAAGAACTCCTGGTTGGCGGAGGGGTCGAGGGCGGCGAGACGGGCGACGGCTTCGGGACGGAGATCCTGATGACGGATGTAGCTCTTCACGCTGTCGTTGATCTCGCAACGCGCCTCCGCCTTCTTCACGTGGTCGGTGAGGCTGAAGTACTCCCGCAACATCAGCTGGAGGTTGCGCTTGGTGTCGGTGCTCACGAACTCGATGCCTAACTGGTTAGCCCCCGCTTTCTGCCTGCCCTTCCCCAAACTGCTGTGCTGACCGTCGCTGCTCATCATCCGGCTCAAATCCACCCCTTCAAAGCTCTCTATCAAGCTGTTGCCCTGCATGAACTTGTAGTCGAAGTTGGGCAGGGCCTGCGGCTTCTCGCTGTCCACCACGATGCTCAACCAGAAACGCAAGCGGGCAATGTCGATGGCACCCCGCTCGATATCGACCCCGTAGATGTTGTTTTCGATGATCTCGCGCTTGAGGGCGGCACGGGATTGGGTTGATGACGATGGATCCATTGATGGAGACGCAAAATATTGCGTCTCTACAACAGGGGATAACGATATTGCCTCCCTACACCGCCACAATTCGTTCAACAATCCCATCGGGAACGCACCTGAACCAATGGCCGGGTCGCAGATCTTCACCTCGCGCAAGGCACGGTCGAGAATCTCACGATAGGGTTCCAATTCACCGGGGAATTCGTGGGTTTCGACAAAGGTGCGGATTTTGGAGCCAACCACGTCCTCGCAATTGGTGTTTTTTTCATCTGCTGGGAAGCAGATGGCTCCTAAGTACGCAATCAACGACTCCTTGCACATGTACCGCACAATCTCTTTCGGGGTGTAGAACGCGCCCTTGGCCTTGTTGTCCTCCAACAGACTCTCGAAAATCTTGCCCAACATTTCGGGATCGACACCAATCTCGGCATCGTCGGGGTCGTTCTCATCGACGGTGAAGTTGTAGGAGGCCAAAAAGGTGAAAAGGTCGTTGAATAACGAAGCCGGCAGCTTGATGTTCATCTTATCGACTTCATCACGCTCGAACAAACCGCCGTTGAGGTAAGGCAAACGCTCCCACTGTTTCAGCAACCCCTGATCCCACTGTTCGTCGGCAAACAATTTCTCACGCTGCTCCGGCTCAGTGTTGAAGATTCCGAAAAAGAGCGGCTCCAAGACCTGTTCGAGAAAATCGGCCTGATGAGGACTGGAGCAAAACAGGTCTCGCAGGAACGTTGGATTGCCGTTGAGCCAGCCTTTTTTCTGCAGGAAATGGAGGAACACGATGCGACCCATCATCTTTTTGACGTAGTCGTGGAGACGGGTATCGGATGTTCCGTCGGCAGAGACGCGCCATGGCACGTCTCTACGATAGGATTGCGTGAGGTTCGCCACAATCCGGTCGTAATGGAGATGGTATTCGTCGAAAAACTCATCGCTGAGCGCATCCACCGAGAAGGATTCCCTGAGGTCGGACAGCGTTAAACGCCCATTCAGTCTGGCCACCTTCTCCAATCGCTCCAGCGGTGTTTTGTATTGCCCGTTTTCGTCACCCAAGATATAGGAGAACCGTTTCGCCGAGGTGCTGCCCTCCTTGAGGTCGCAGATGTAGGACAAACGCCAGTGCCGGCCGTCGTCGAAAACGGCAATGGCCCCATCGACATCGTATTTCAGATAGGGACTGATCAGCTTGCGCAGGCCCACACGCTTGCGACGCACATCGCCGCCTTCGGCCACGCGGGTGTAGAAGAAGCCAAGCAGACGATGGTCGGCATCATCCATCTGACCGATGAAAAAACTCTGGTCGCCTTCGGCGTTGGTATCGAGCCATTCGGGACGCGAGGCCACATCGTGACAACCGAAAAGGCGATGCACGATTTCGCAGCTGTAAGTGGTATAGTCGAACGGCGACTTGAAAATCTGACGGAGGGTTTCGGTATTCATTGTCGGGTTTATTTGAAAGTTTCACTTAAAATGATGTCGGCGGCGGTGTAGGCCACCTGCTTGCTTTCAGTCTGCAGCTGTGGCTGACTGTAGCGTCTGTCCAACTCCTCAAGCTGCTCCTGAATCTTGACGAGTGGTACGGGCTCTTTCTTCTGCTTCCTCGAAATACGGTTGAGGGCATCGGCTAACTGGTTGTAGGTGCCGCGTTCCACCATCTGCTTCAGACGGTCGAGGATGCTGCGACCTTCTTCGTCGAGCAGAGGCCGCACCTCGCGCAGGAAAGCGGCGGCCTTCTTGGCGTCGTTGTCTTTGCTGCCGATTTTGAGCTTGTCTTCCTGATATTCGCGCTGCTGGTCGAGGGTGTATTGCCGTATCGCGCTCTGTACCTGCTCGTAATGCCGTTGTATGCTGTCACCGAAGGGAACGGTCTTCTCGTCGGGTTCCGCATGGAAGATGTCGGCGGCTTCGAGGAAGGAGAGTTCGCGGGTGGTATTACCGACGAGGTAGAAGGCCTTTTTGAGGGGAGAGGCGAGATAGACGATGGTGTGATGTGGCGTCTCTCCGAGACGGGCACAGCGGCTTTTCGGCGGAAGATTCTTGATGCGGCGGTAGAGCGAAGGATGGTCGTCGTGGAGGGCTCGCACTTCGCGCAGCAGCTCCAGACTGCGGTCGGTTTCGTCGCGCACATCGGTGTTGAAGAGTTTGAACTCGTGTACTAGCTCGTCGTGCGAGTAGATTTTGGTGTCCTCGCCGAGGGCGGAATGGAAACTCTGCAGCTTGATGAGGGAGTTCTTCTTCAAACTGATGATGGCATCGCCGGGGTCGGAAGGGTAGAACATGTAGTTGTGGATGGCGGTGGCGGTGGATCCGATACGGTTCACACGCCCGATGCGCTGCATCAACCGCGTGGCATTCCACGGGCTGTCGTAATTGACAATGACATTCGCCCTGTGCAGGTTCACGCCTTCGGCCAGCACATCGGATGTAATCACGATGTTGTAGTCGTTACGCCACTCTTCTTTGTACTTGGCATCGAAGTTAGCCTGGATCGTTTTCTGAAGTCGCTTGCGGTTTTTGGCGCACACAGCCAGAATGTCTTGACGATGCAGACGCCCTTTCAACTCTTTTTCCAGATAGTTGACGGTATCCACGCTTTCGCTGAACACCACTAATTTGCCACCGGGATTCTTTTCCTTGTCGAACAGTTCCCCTTGCAGCATGTTGATGAAAAGTTCCAGCTTGGGGTCGGATTTCACTTTGTCCCATCGTTGGCACAGTTTGTCCAGCACATCGGCATCATACTCCAACATCGGCAGGAAATCTGGCTTGAAGTCGGCTGCGTGGAAGAGTATCTCTTTCTGGTCAAACCCTTTGCCGATGGCCAGTTCTATGATTTCGTCCAACTCGACCCCGTCGGACTGCAACTTTTTCACATTCAGCTCGGGCGCGATGATGACTTTGTCTTCCTGGAACATCTTTATCATCCCCCTCGTGGCATCCAAAAGGGTGTGGAGCGAGCGGCGGAAGGCATCGAAACTGCTTTCCAACCGTTTGACCATGTGCGTCTGGTAGATGGAAGCGAGTGAATCGGCCATGTGCTTTGCCATTTTGCCGGAAGGGACTTTGTACGAGGGGCAATACTCCACCGCACGATAACGGGCGTAATGCAGACCGCTTCCGTTGAAGATGTCCGAGTTCACCTCTTTCAGATTGGCAGACGGTGTATCTACCAATTTTATGTAGGTGTCGATGAAGAGTTTCAGCAATTCGGGCGACATCTGATAGGTACGGTCGGTGGGGTCAAGCAGCTGCGGGAAATGGATTTCGTGGGCATAGCGGGGCTCGTGCTGGATATTGCTGCGGGTACGGCGCACCATCACTTTCTCCAACACCTTGTGCCGAAGTTCCTGATTGATGGCATCGATACGGGTGGTGAGGAAACCGGCGCTCATCGTGCGACGCTGTGACATAAGACTCTTGAATTCCTTGATCCACGGGGCAAACGTGTCGGCAATGTTGCTGACGCCGTCAATCGTGCAGCGCGCGACATCCTGAAACAGCAGCAACTGGTTCTTGATGTCCTCGGGCGTGTTGTTGAGCGGCGTGGCCGAAAGC
>JAFRUI010000043.1 GCA_017438945.1 Bacteroidales bacterium | reverse complement strand
TACCTCTACCCGCAATACAACACCGCCGAGGCCTTGTTGGAGTTGCGTTTCGACGAATGGTGGATGCGGGAGGAACTGGACAAGGATCGACTGACGACTTACGCAACGCAGAGCGGCAACAAAGCGCTGCAAGAACGAATACAATTGTTGATGAAAACTTATACAGATGATTGATTTACAGTCCATATTGGCCTACTATCCACCGCAACTTGCCGCGAATGCCGCTTTCCACAAGCACATCTTGAAGGAATACATTAAGCTGTTGGCGTTGGAACACCTTTCGCAATCGCCCTACGCGCCCAAATTGGTGTTCATCGGCGGAACCAACCTGCGCCTTGTCCTCGGATTAGACCGTTTCTCCGAGGATTTGGACTTCGACTGCAAGCGACTGACGGCTGACGAGTTTGTCTCGATGACCGACGCGTTGGTCGAGCACCTTCGACTCAACGGTTTGCGCGTGGAGCTGCGCGACAAGGAGAATCCCCGGTTGACGGCTTTCCGCCGCAACATCTACTTCCCGGAACTGCTGTTCGACCTAAATCTCACCGGTCATCGGGAGGAAAGGTTTTTGATGAAGATCGAAGCCCAGGACCAAGGGGTGGACTACATACCGCAGACGGCGATGGTCAGCCGCAACGGCTTCTTTTTCCCCGTGACGGTTCCGGCCAAGGGAACCATGCTCTCCATGAAACTTGCGGCACTGCTGGCCCGGGGCAAAGGACGCGACTTCTACGACACCATTTTCCTCTGGCAACAGACCGACCCCGACTACGAATTCCTTCGCCAACGGTGTGGGATCGACAGTCCCCAAATGTTGAAGAAAGCGCTATCCGACAAACTTGACACCACTGACCTTGAACTAAAGCAGAAAGACTTCGAACATCTGCTCTTCAACCCTTCGCGCAGCGCACAGATACTGCATTTCAAGCAATTTATAGACAGCAAATTAGAATAATAACAATGAAAAAACTCATCATCCTTGCCCTCGCGGCGCTGACACTGGCCGCCTGCGGCAACAAGCAAGAAACAAAAAACAACGAGAATATGAAACAAGAACTGAACCTCACGCAGGAGTGGGATAAGGTGTTCCCCCTCAGCGACAAAGTGAACCACCGCAAGGTGACGTTTGAAACACAATACGGCCTGACCTTGGCCGCAGACCTTTACACGCCCGTAGGGGCGAATAATGATTCGCCCACACGTCTCCCCGCCATCGCTGTGAGCGGTCCCTTCGGAGCTGTGAAAGAGCAGAGCAGCGGTCTTTATGCCATGCGCATGGCTGAGCGTGGTTTCGTGGCATTGGCTTTCGACCCGTCATATACGGGTGAGAGCAGCGGCGAACCCCGTCGCACGGCCTCGCCCGACATCAACACCGAGGACTTCATGGCTGCCGTTGATTTCCTGTCGCAGTTAGAAAATGTGGATCCCGAGCGCATCGGCATCATCGGCATCTGCGGCTGGGGCGACATCGCCCTGAACGCCGCCGCTGCCGACACCCGCATCAAGGCCACCGTGGCCAGCACGATGTACGACATGACCCGCATCAGCGGCAACGGCTACTACGACAGCGACAACAACGAGGAGGCCCGTCACGCCGCCCGCGAGGCAATGGCCAAGCAGCGTCTCGCCGACCCATTGGCCATGGCCGGCGGTGTCATCGACCCGGTACCCGACGATGCCCCGCAGTTTGTGAAGGACTATCACGCCTACTACAAGACCCCGCGCGGCTACCACGTGCGCAGCGGCAACAGCAACGACGGCTGGCGTGTCATCGGCACACAGGCCTTTGCTAACAGCCGTTTCCTCTACTATATCAATGAGATACGCTCAGCCGTCCTCGTGATGCACGGCGAGAAGGCCCACAGCCGCTACTTCGGCGAGGCGGCCTACCACTACATGGTGGATGGCAAGGCCGAGGGCTACAACTTCATCGGCAAGACGAATCCCAATCCCGACAACAAGCAGCTGCTCATCATCCCCGGTGCCACCCACTGCGACCTCTACGACGGCGGCGAGGGCAACTACATCCCGTGGGACACGCTGGCGGAGTTTTTCGGGAAGAATCTTAAATAGCAACCATAGCCTGACGCCTCTGAGCGGATGCCCATAGTGCTGACTGGTTTGGCAGCATTTACCGAGGAGTCCAAACGAAAGTATCGCGAGGGGCATTGGGAGGAAGACCTACAAAAGCATTCAATGCAGGCAGGCGCATAGCGGGAAAATATCACAAAGTAGATAAATAACTAAATAGACACTTATAAATTATCGAAACAATATGAAAGCTGCAATCTTAGAAAACTACAGCAAAAAAGGCGGGGATCTCGTCATCCGTGAGGTCCCCGTGCCGGAAATGGGGCGTGGTGACGTGCTCGTCAACGTGAGGACGGCTGGTGTGAACCCGCTCGACAACATGATTATACGGGGCGAGGTGAAACTGATTACCCCATACAAGATGCCGCTTGTCATGGGCAACGAATTCGCGGGCATCGTGGAGAAAACGGGTGCCGATGTCACCGGCTTTTCGGCAGGCGACCGCGTCTATGGCCGTTTGCCACTCAACCGTATCGGTGCTTTCGCTGAGCAGGTGGCGGTAGAGGCTTCAGCCATTGCCAAGGTGCCGGACTACCTTTCCGACGAGGAGGCCGCCGCTGTTCCGCTCACGGCCCTTACCGCACTGCAGGCATTGGAGCTCCTGAAGGCCAAAGCCGGTGACAGGCTTTTCATCAGCGGCGGTACGGGCAGCTTCGGCGCAATGGCTATTCCTATCGCCAAGAGCAAAGGACTGCACGTTATCACCAACGGCAACGCCGCCGGACAGGAGCGGGTCTCGGCTCTCGGTGCCGACCGTTTTATCGACTACAAAACGGAAGACTACGCCCAAACACTCAAGGATGTGGACTGCGTTATCGACACTCTTGGCGACAGCGAGCTGCCCAAGGAATTCAGTATCCTGAAACAAGGCGGCCAATTGGTGTCGCTTCGGGGACTGCCCAACGGCGAGTTTGCCCGTCGAGTGGGGATGCCGTTCATAAAATGCCTGCTCTTCAAGATGGCGGGAATTAAATACGACCGGATGGCCGCCAAGAACGGACAACACTACCATTTCATCTTCGTGCACGAAGACGGCCGAGGCCTACAGCAGGTGTCGGATCTTTTCGCCGAAAAGCACATCACCGCCTCCGTGGATACTATTTTCGCACTGGATGAGGTGAACCAGGCCCTCAAGAAGGTGGCCGCAGGCGGGTCCAACGGAAAAACGGTGCTGAAAATCAACAATAATCCTGTCTAATAGAAATGCCTGCGCAGCCACAAAGCAAAGGCGAGCTTAGCAAGGTGCAGGTGGCTAAACAATTGTATTAAGAATAATTATTTTTAACAAACAACCAAAATGAAAAAAGTAACCGTAATTTCAACCAGTCTCCGCCCGGGCTCGAACAGCCACGCGATGGCGGAGCAGTTTGTCAGGGGCGCGGAAGCCGCCGGGCATCAAGTGGAGTTTGTCTCGCTGAGAGGCAAGGAAATCAAGTTCTGCATCGGCTGCCTGTCGTGTCAGAAGACGGGCGCGTGCGTCATCAAAGACGATGTGCCGGCCATCATGGAGAGCGTGCTCAACGCCGATGTGGTCTGCTGGGCCACGCCCATCTACTACTACGAGATGAGCGGCCAAATGAAGACCCTCATCGACCGCATGAACGAAATGTACCCCAAGGACTACAAGTTCCGCGACGTCTATCTGCTGACCACGGCAGCCGAGGACGAGGAGTTCGTGCCGAAGCGCGCCGAGGGCGGCCTCACCGGCTGGATCGACTGTTACGGCAAGTCCACGCTCAAGGGCCACCTCTTCTGTGGCAGCGTGGGCGGCCCGAACGAGACTGCCAGCAACGCCAAGTTGCAAGAGGCGTTTGAGATGGGAAAGAATGTCTGATTTCTGTTCACAAATAGTCTTCCAGATTTCATTCATTCGCCAGAATGCAATCCATAGTCCAAGAAGAAATATAGTCCCTGATTGTATTTCATTATTTTTTTGTATATTTGTAGTCTTAAAAATCTTCATAAAAGAAAAACTGATCAGAATTATTAATCAAAAAACAAAAAAATGAGACACTTTGCCTTTATTGCATTAACAATTTCAATATTTATGAACCTTTGTGCCTGCAACGACGATGACAAGCGCCCCATCAACTTTAGCGAACTGCCACAAAGTTCACAAACCTTTGTAAAAACGTATTTTTCTGACAAACAAATATCTGCGGTTTTTAAAGAAACCCACGGAAATAATGAGTACGAAGTGTGTTTCAGCGATGGAGCGCAAATAGAATTTACCAGCAAAGGCGATTGGGATGAGGTGAGAGATCGCGATGAGGATGGTATACCCACTGGATTTCTGCCTACAGCCTTGACGAACTATGTCGCCACAAATTTCCCCGGGGTTAACATCATCGAAATCAACAAAGAACGCTCCAAGTTCGAAGTGGAACTCCGCAATGGTATTGAACTGGTGTTTGACCAGAATGGAAATTTCCTCCACTACGACGACTAACAGCGCAAATTGATAGATTTTTGAGCGGGAATTTCGGATGTGGCCCTGTTCCCATGCCTGCCTTTATTCCTGAGGAATCGGCTACCGGCATCGCCAAACTGCAGAGGTGTTTGAGATGGGGAAATCCATCATGTGATCAAATCCAATATAGCATAATAAAACTGAAGAAACGTAAAATCAAGTTCGCAGCCATCTTTTTCCTCTGCAGGCTTGCCTTTCTGGTCATTTTAGTTGACGGGATCCTGAAATTCCAGACGCTGGTGGACCTTTTCGGGTCATACGCCTTGGTAGAGGTCACGTTATGGCTGCTGGTCCTTCTGCCAACCGTGGCAGTTTATTTGTTCACAAAAGAATAGAGGCAACTGCCCGCCCGCTAAGCTGCAGGAGGCATTTGAAATGGGAAAGGGTGTGTAAACATAGAACAAGCTGATTAACAATGGTTTGTTATAACATTCCGAATATTTCTGTATATAATATCGGAGAAAAGATTATCTTTGCATTTGAATTCTTTTGAATGCCATGAACAGAGAAAACGCTGAAATAGAACTGAAAAGTATATTCGGCATAGACCATTTCTACGACGAACAATGGGAGGCTATTCGACGAATTCTCAACGGCGAACGCATTTTGATGATTCAACGCACAGGCTTTGGTAAATCACTATGCTACCAGTTTCCAGCCACCCAATTCGATGGCATTACGGTCATCTTCTCTCCTCTGATAGCCCTGATGAGAGACCAGGTAAAAGCATTGAACAAAAAGGGCATTCCTGCAAGATACATCAAT
>JAFRUI010000019.1 GCA_017438945.1 Bacteroidales bacterium | reverse complement strand
TTCGGGAAGTTTGTCGCCAATGATTTCCTTCATGCCGTAAGGATTGGTCATATTTTCGCTGCCCACGGCATATATCCGCTCGCGGTCTGGGTTCTCACGCGGCACGGCATATTGCTGCATCACGTAGCAGAAGCTGATGATGACAAACGCGAGAGACACGCTCAGCCCCACCGCCTCCACGGCGGTGTAGAGTTTGTTTCTGCTTAGGAATTTGAGGTAACTCTTCATAATTCTACATTCTTCATTGTCATTATCATTTTCCGTGCCAAAAACATAAACATTTGGTTGTCAATCATCTAAACATCAAACAAAAAGGCCGCTGTAAAGATTTCTTACAGCAGGTGTAAGGTTTCTTTACAGGTATCATCATTTTATTAAAGGTCATCATTGAAACTTTCATAATGGCAAAGATATTATTTTTGGTAGAAATAAGTATGATTGACGGAAAAGTGTATTATTTCATGCGATTGTTTTTCGGAAAAGTGTATTTTCGAATTCTATTCTAAAAAAGCATATACTATCCCCATCATTCATAATTCATAATTCATAATTCTTAATTCTTAATTTCCAACACTTCCGCCTCTCCATACCCGTCATACGATGACGTGATCACCTTTTCCCCTGGTTCTAACCCCTCTAAAACCTCGTAGTACTGCGGGTTTTGGCGGCCGATGCGGATGTCGCGTTTCACGGCACGCTTGCCGTCTGGGGAGACCACGTAGATCCACTTGCCGCCGGTCTTCTGGTAGAAGGCGCCGCGCGGGATGAGCACCGCCTCGACCGGCTGACCGAGCTGCAGGTTCAGGTAGAACGTCTGACCGTTGCGGATGTGCTCCGGCTGGCCGTCCGCGAATTTGAAGTCGGCCTTGAACTTGCCGTCGCGGACTTCGGGATAGACCTTGCGTATCAGCACGTTGCACTTACCGCCCTGCCGCTCGAAGTCGGCCTCCAACCCCGCTGTCACCCGGTCGATGTAGTGCTCGTCAATCAGGGCTTCGATCTTGTAGTTGTCCTGATTGTTGATCTGTCCGACCTTGCTGCCCATCGCGACAGACTGTCCGAGCACCACATCGACGAGGCCCAGTTCGCCGTCAATCGGGGCTTTGATGGTGAGATTCTCCTTGCGTTTGCGTATCATCTGCATGTTAAGTCGCATGTTCTCCAGACTTTCGCGCATCTGCCGGATTTCCACGGAACGGTAGAGGCTGTCCTGCTTGGCGCGGTTCTCGACCAGCTTGAGCCGGTCGGTGGCCAACTGGTACTCCTCCTCAGCCTGCAAATACTCCTCCTTCGCGACGAGGTTGTCGTCATAGAGCGACTTTTTCGCCTCGTAGGTGCGTTTTTTGCGGCGCACCTCCATCTGCAGCTGCAGCTTCTCCTGCTGGAGGTTCAGTTTCTGCTGTTCCATGGCGATCATCGTGTTGCGGAGGATGTTCTCCTTTTCGGCGAGGTCGGCCTCGGCGTTGAGAATCTGCATGTCGAGACTCTCGTTGCTGAGGACCAGGATGACGTCGCCCTCGCGGACGTGCGCGCCCTCCTCCGCGACGATTGCCTGCACCACGCCGCCCTCCAACGGGCTGAGTTGCACGGTGGTCATCGGCACCACGCGCCCGCTGATGCGGATGTAGTCGTTGAACTCGCCGCATCGCACTTCGCTGACGGTGATGGCTTCTCCGCCCACACGCAGCTTCCTGGCGTCGTCGCGCAGTGCCAGCCACCCGATGAAGACGAGCATCAGCGCCCCGCCCCAGTAGGGCAGCGCCTTGCGGGTGAAAAGTTTGCGGATTCCTTTTGCTGGTTCTATATGTCTGTCCATAACTACTAACTACTAACTGCTAACTACTAACTCCAAAATAATATCTCACCACCCACGTCTTCAGAAACAACTGCAGCTTCGCGTTGAGCAGTTCGGCGGTGGCGTTCAGGTGGTTGTCGGCGACGGTCCGGTAGTCGAGGGCGGAGATGAGGCCCTGCTCGAACTGCTTGGCACTCATTGCATAGAGTTGCTGCTGGAGGGCGGCGTGCTGCTCGGCCTGACGGAGGGCGGCGGCGGCCCCGTCGCGGTCGGCAAGGACGCGGTGGATTTCGGCCTCCACGGTCTGCCGGGCCTGTGCGTATCGGGCTTCCGCACGGTCGCAGTCGTTGCGCCGACGCGCGATTTCCGTTTGCCGCGACAGCCGGTCGTAAATCGGGATGCTCAGCGACAACTGCACGTACTCGCCACCGTTGTCGGAGAGTTGCTTCCAATAGGGAACGGGCACGTACTCCGTACGCCCCGGGTAGGTGAAATAGGTCGAGGACCAGCCACCGTACAGCGACATCGACGGCAACAGCTGCCACTTCGCGGTTTTAAGGGCGAGGCGGGCGGTCTGCCGCTCATTTTCGGCTATGATTACGGCCGGCAGACGCTCCGCCGCCCGACTCACCTCCATCGTGCGCACCGCATCCGACAGCACCGTGTCAGCCTCCACATCCGCGACGGAGAACGGCTGTTCTGTTGGATATAACATAATGTCTTTCAACGTGATATAGGAGTTCTGAAGTTGGTTCTCACAGACGATGAACCTATACCTGCGGTCGGAGAGGTCTGCCTCCATCTGCAGTACCTCCGCCGGCGATTTCTGTCCCAACTCCTTCTGCCGTTGCGCGAGCCGCAAGGCCGCCTCGGCTGTCTCCGTCTGCGATTGTAGCGTTTTCAGCAACTCCGTGTAATAGAGCACATTGCAGTAGGCCTCCATCGTGGCGAGCCGGATCCGGTCTTCGCTCTGCTGGATTCTCGTCACGCCCGTCGACTCCGCCAGTTTCGTGATTTTCAAGTTGTTGACTGCTCTGAATCCGTTGAAGAGGGTGATGCCGGCAGAGATACCGTAACCATTGTGGAAGGAAGTGGTGGTGCTGTAGGTGTTCGTTTCCGGGTCGATGGAGCGGCCGAAGTTGGAGTAAGCGTAAACATCGCCGCTGACTACCGGGGTGAAGGCGTTGAGGATGGCGTTGCGGCGGGAGAGCTGCGCGTCGCCGAGGTCGGCCTGCAGCACGCGCATCTCCGCCGAATGCGACAGGGCATAACGGATGCAGTCGCGCAGGGTCATCACTGCCGTGTCTTGCGCGTGCGCCGTCCCGCACAAGAGTGTCATCAATAGGGCTATGGTCGTTCTTCTTGACATGTTTTTCCGTTTTTGACGCTGTAGAGACGTGCCATGGCGCGTCTCTGCGGTTGACGAAAACAATGCCAAAAAGATGCCAAAACCGTAATGTGCTGGTTGTGAGATACTCAGCGAAAGAAGGCGAAAGGAAAGTGTAAGAAAATCTTACAGGGTGTAAGGGGATTTTACAAATCAAGCGAACACCATTGCGAAAATCGTCTGGGTGGCGTCGCTTTGGACGAGTGTGAGGGTGCCGTGATGGGCGGACATGATGCGGCGTGACAAGCTCAGTCCAACTCCCGTTCCCTGCGGCTTTGTGGTGAAGAACGGCACGAAAATCTCCTCCGTCTTGTGCAACGGAATTGCTTGTCCGTTGTTGCTGACACTGATGACGGTCCGATCCTCTTTGTCCATGTATGCGGAAATGGTAATGGCCGTGGCTCCTGCTTCTATCGCATTCTTTATCAGGTTGTTGAAGATATGCATAATCTGCCCTTCATCGACGTATAGCAATAGGTCTGGTGTTTTGGCCTGATAAGTCAGCGTTACCCCTTTTTCCTGTGTCCGGGTTTTGTTCAGCCGGATGGCATTCTCCACCAGATTATCGACCATCACGGCTTTGAAGACCGGCGGTACCGCTTTGGTGAAGTTGCGGTACGATTCCACGAATCGGATTAACTCTTTGGATGAGGAGGAAATCGTTTTGAGGCCGGCTTTCACGTCCAGCTGATTGTCTTTGGAGAGGGCATCGCTGAGGGCGGCAATCGGGGTGACGGTGTTCATGATTTCGTGCGTGATGACCCGGAACAGTTTTTTCCATGAAACTTCCTCGTTCTTACGGCTTTGGCGTTCCATGATGTCACGAATCCGGTTGAGTTCGCGGTTCATGGCGGAGTCGTTCCGGAAACGGAAGTTGGACTCGCCGTCTTCCAGAGCGTCCATCATGTAGGCCACCTTTTCACGGTTGCGCTTGTTGACCCACCATGCGGTCGCGACAATGGCGACCAGTGCGGTTACCAACAAGAGGACTATCCATAGCCATGTACTCATATTCCGTATTTTTTCAACCGATTGTATAATGTGGGACGGCTGATGTTCAATGCTTTGGCTACCAAAGAGAGATTGCCGTTGTACTTTTTCACGGCGTTGCGGATGACCTGTTCTTCGGCATCTTCTAATGTTTCCGCAACAGAAGAGGTGCTGGTGTTTAATGCGGATTTATCAATTTGCAGGTCTTCGGGTTGAAGAATGGTGTTGTCCGCCAAGATGACGGCCTTTTCAATGCAGTTTTGCAATTCGCGCACGTTGCCCGGCCAGCGGCAGTGACTCAACAGCGCAATCGCCTCATCGGAGATGCCGGTTACATTGCGGCGGTATTTCTTGGCGTAACGAATTGTGAATGAGTTGGCTAATGCGGCAATTTCGTCAGTTCGCTCACGTAGCGGCGGCAGTTGGAGGGTCACGGTGTTGATGCGGTAGTAGAGGTCTTCGCGGAAACGGCCTTCGCGCACCATGGCGGGCAGGTCGCGGTTCGTGGCGCAGATGAGCCGGATGTCAATGGGCACGGACTTGGTGTCGCCGACTTTGGTGACACAACGGTTCTGCAAGACACGTAACAGCTTGGCTTGCAGGTTCAACGGGATGTTACCGATTTCATCCAAGAAGAGGGTGGTGCCGTTGGCCAGCTCAAATTTGCCCGTATGGTCGGTGCGGGCGTCGGTAAAAGCCCCTTTGACATGTCCGAATAGCTCGCTTTCGAAAAGGGTCTCCGATAAGGAACCGATATCGACACTCACCATGGGTTTTCCAGCGCGTGCGGATAGTCGGTGTATTTCGTTCGCTAACATGTCTTTTCCAGTGCCGTTCTCGCCGGTGATGAGAACGGTGGCCTCTGTCGGGGCGATTTTTTCCGTCATGCGGCGAAGATCGGTCATTTTCGGGGAATCTCCCCACAGCATGGGCATCGCGGTGTCGGACTGCTGGGAAGGAACCTTGCCTTTGCGTTGTTGGCTGGCGGCTTCAAGAGTCTCCATCAGCTTGTCGTTGTCCCAGGGTTTCACGATGAAATCGAAGGCCCCGCGCTTCATGCCTTCCACTGCAAGGGCGATGTCAGCGTAGGCAGTCATCAGAATCACCACAATGTCAGGGAATTGCCGCTTCAGCTCAGCGAGCCAATACAATCCTTCGTTGCCGGTGTTGATGTCAGACTCGAAGTTCATGTCGAGCAGGATCACATCGGGGCGGAAACGCTGCACCGTGCTGACGAGCACTTTCGGGGAAGCAATAGTCTCCACGGCCGCGCATTTCCCGTCTAACAGAATTTGCAATGTGGTTCGGATGCCCGCGTTGTCATCAACGATAAGGATATTGTCCCTTTTCATATAATTATGCATTATGCATTCTGAATTCTGAATTACTTCATTCCTCGTGCGGCCTTGATCTTGTCATACGCTTCGTTGACCTTGGCGAATTTCTCTTCGGCTTTCTTGCGGACATCCTCGCCGAGGTGGCTCACCTTGTCGGGATGGTGCTTCATGGCCGCCACACGGTAGGCCTTCTTCACCTCTTCGTCGGTGGCGTCAGGGGAGACTTCCAAAATCTTGTAGCAGTCGTCTAAGCTCGGACCGGAACGCGGGGTGTAGGTGCTGCCTCCGGACTGGTCGTAGTAACCTCCTCCGTAACCGTCCGAATACCCGCCACCATAGCCGCCGGAGTATCCTCCGCCATAGCTGCTCCCTGCGGAGAAGCTGACATACATCATCTTGAGGGCTTCGTAGGTGACATTGTCCACACCGCACCAGCCGGAAATCCTGCGGATAGCTTCCAGCTCCTGTTGATGGGCGTTCCCGTCGGCGGTGGCGAAACCGAAGAGACACTGCAGGATGGCCATTTTCTCATGGATGGTGGCATACTGGCGGATCTTTTCGCAGGCATTCTGGCACGCACTGTCGGTGTCGTCGTCATTCAGGATGTCGCGGAACTTGAGCATCAGTTGCGAGATGTCGCTGTGCGGGAATGTTCTCTGGAAATATTGCTTGCAATAGTTTAGTTCGGATTGGAGCAGGCGGTTATTGTCGGCCTTGGCTACATATCCGATAAGTGTAAGTAGCTGCTCTTCAAATTGTTCTGGATTGTTGTAATACTGCTGACGGCTCTCGTTGAACTCCTCCTGCGCTCTTTGCGCTCTGCGCCGGTTGCGGATGCTGTCGAACAGGGAGCCGATCAGGAATCCCCCGAAAGCTCCGCCCAGCCCGCCCATGGCGAGACCGATGATGCTGAAGATGATGGTGTATAACATTGAATGGTTATAGGTTATGGGTTATTGGTTATTGAAGCTGGGGGGGTGGTTCAAAGTTCAAGGTTCAAAGTTCAAGGTAAAAGCCGAGAATTACCAGATGTGTGCGTCGGTGTCGAACCAGGTTCCTTGGAGGCGCATCGTTTGTTCGATGACGTCGCGGACCGCACCGTCGCCGCCGTTGCGTATGGAGATGTAGTCGGCCAGCTCCTGTATTTCGATGGCGGCGTTTGCCGGACAGCATTTCACACCAGCTAGCTTCATCATCGGGTAGTCGGGAATGTCATCGCCCATCACCAGCACCTCCTCGGGCTTGAGGTCGTTGTTGGCCAGGTACTCGTTGAAGACTTTGATCTTGTCGCTGACATGCAGGAAAAATTCCATGCCGTGGAAATCTCTGAATCGCAGCTTCATGGATTCGGCATAGCCGCCGGAAATGACAACCACTTTGTACCCTTTCTTGAGGGCGTAATGCAGCGCATAGCCGTCTTTGACATTCGTGGCACGCACCTGCTCGCCGTCGGCCGTCACATAGACCATCCCGTTCGACAGCACCCCGTCAAAGTCCAGGATGAAGGCGCGGATTTTGTTCAGTTTCTCTTTATAGTTCTTCATTGTTTCGTTTTTGATGCCCCACACTGCGCTTCGCTTGTGTGGGGTTACTTGCGCTTCGCGCGTTTTGTTCCTTCGGGACTGCTTAAGGAATAATTCTTAATTCTTAATTCTGCATTCTTAATTGACATGTTCGACGAGCATTTCCTCTTTCAGGTCGTCGTAGTCGAGTTGGACGGAGTCGCCAGAAGTGAGCGTCATGTTGAGGATCTCCTCAGCGAGGACGTCTTCGACGTATTTCTGGATGGTGCGCTTGAGCGGGCGTGCGCCGTAGTTGGCGTCCCAGCCGTTATCGACCAGGAAGTTCTTCGCCTTCTCGGTGACGCTAATCTCCACGTTGAGGTCTTTCACGCGCTGCAGCACCTTCTTGAGTTCGATGTCAATGATCTTGCCAATATCCTCTTTATCGAGACTGTTGAAGTAGATGACATCATCCACACGGTTGAGGAATTCGGGGGCGAAGGTGGCTTTGAGTGCCTTTTCGAGGATGCCTTGCGCCACTTTTTGCTCCGCCGCCTTGGTAGCGTCAGTGCTGAAGCCCATGCCGGTGCCGAAGTCCTTGAGCTCGCGGGTGCCCACGTTGGAGGTCATAATGATGATGGTGTTCTTGAAATCGACCTTACGGCCCATGCCATCGGTGAGCTGCCCTTCGTCAAACACTTGCAGCAGAACATTATAGACATCGTGATGCGCTTTCTCGATTTCGTCAAGCAGCACGATGGAGTAGGGTTTGCGGCGCACCTTCTCGGTGAGCTGACCGCCCTCTTCGTAGCCGACGTAGCCCGGAGGTGCACCGATGAGACGGGAAACCGTGTGCTTCTCCATATATTCGCTCATGTCAATGCGGATGATGGAATCCTGGGAATCAAACAGATACTCGGCTAATACTTTCGCCAAGTAGGTTTTGCCGACACCCGTGGGCCCGAGGAAGATGAAGGTTCCGATGGGCTTGTTGGGGTCTTTCAGGCCGGCGCGGTTGCGGCGGATAGCCTTTGCAACCTTCACCACCGATTCATCCTGCCCGATGACCACACCCTGCAGCTCGGTGGCCATCCGCATCAGACGTTCGCCCTCGTTCTTGGCGATGCGCTGCACGGGAACGCCTGTCATCATGGCAATGACTTCTGCCACAGTATCTTCCGTGACGTCAGGACGGTTTTCGTTCACGCTGTTCTCCCACGTTTTTTGGATTAGCTGTCGTTGCTCTTCCAGCATTTTGATCTGGTCGCGATATTTGGCGGCTTCGTTGTACTGCTGGTTCCGGATGGCTTCCTCTTTCAGCTTTTCTTGCTCCGCGATGGCGGTCTCGGCGGCCACGAGCTCTTCCGGCACATGGATGTTCTGGATGTGGAGGCGAGCCCCTGCCTCATCCATCACGTCAATGGCTTTGTCTGGGAGGCAACGATCTGATATATAGCGATTTGACATAGTGACACAAGCTTTGATGGCTTCGTCATTGTATCTCACCGCATGGTGGTCTTCGTATTTGTCCTTGATGTTGTTGAGGATGTCTAACGTCTCTTCCGGGGTGGCGGGTTCGAGGATGATCTTCTGGAAGCGGCGCTCAAGGGCACCGTCTTTCTCGATGTGTTCGCGGTATTCGTCGAGGGTGGTGGCGCCGATACATTGCAGTTCTCCGCGTGCGAGGGCGGGTTTGAAGAGGTTGGAGGCATCCATGCTTCCGGGGGCGTTGCCGGCACCCACCATCGTGTGAAGTTCGTCAATGAAGAGAATGACATCGGTGTTCTTCTCCAATTCCTCCAGAATGGTTTTCACCCGTTCCTCGAACTGTCCGCGGTATTTGGTGCCTGCCACGAGGCCGGCCATGTCAAGACTGACAATGCGCTTGTGGAGGAGTGTGCGCGACACGTGTCCGGACGAGATTTGCAGGGCAAGGCCTTCTGCGAGAGCGGATTTTCCGACACCTGGCTCGCCGATGAGCACGGGGTTGTTTTTCTTTCTGCGGCAGAGAATCTGGGCGATGCGCTCCAACTCTTTCTGGCGGCCCACCACAGGGTCGATTTTGCCTTCGGCTGCCATCTTGGTGAGGTCCTTGCCGAAGCTGTCGAGCATAGGAGTGGCCGATTTGCCGCCGTCTTTCCCTTTTCTGACAGTACGGCGTTCGTTTTCGTCGTCGTCATCGTCATGAGAGGCTCCTGCGGTGGCAATGGGCTCTGAAAGGTGGAGCTCGTGTCGGAGTTCGTCCTCGAAGGTCTCAAAGGTGATGCCAGCCTGACCGAGCAGCATCTTGATCGTGTTTTGGCTGTCTAGTTGCGCCGGCTTCAGGATGGCGAGGACAAGGTGGTAGGACTCCACAAATTCGTTCCTGTATTGTTTGGAAAACAGAAAAGCCAGATGCAAACGTCCTTGAGCTTGCACGCTCATGGGGATTTTTTCCGCAGGATTGTCAGCCTGACTGTCCGGCATCTCTAACATTTGTTCCAAACGGGTGCGTAAGCCGTCAAGATCTATTTGAAAAACAGAAAACACTTTTTTCGTGACACTTTCTCCAGAATAACGGAGCAAGCATATCATAAGATGCTCTAATCCAATTTGCTGAGAGTGATAACTCTTGGCTAATTCATGCGCTTCAGCCAAGATATAGTTCATTTCTTCGGAATATTTGATTTCCATAAAAAGGGCCTTTAAAAATTGGTGGCAAATGTACAAAAATTATGCCAACATAAGTGTTTTTTTTGTATTTTTGCCATTTCATCAGTAATGCCATTTATTTATGTTTGACAAAATAAAGAAATACTTCCTGCATAAGCGAATTGCGGCGAAAAAGCCGAATAAGATCAGGGAGGTCTGCGCCTTGGAAAAAGCCAGCTCGATCGGCATCATTTGCGAAATCACGGATGAGGATTCCTACAAAGCCATCTTCCGGATCTTCACGCAACTGCAGCAGGGTGGGAAAATGGTGCATCTTATCGGCTATATTGATGAGAAGTTCGTGCCTTTTTATTGTTTGCAGCAGCTTTCTGCCGACTATTTCTGTCAGAAGCAGCTCACTTGGTGTGGCGAACCCAATGTGGTTCAGGTAAACGATTTCATCAACCGTGATTTTGACATTCTTCTTGATTTCAACTATCGTTACCATGCTCCTATTGAGGATATTCTCTCCACTGCCTCCGCTAAATTCATCATCGGAAGCTGTGCCGACTATCAGGAACTTTACGACCTTTTCATCCAGACAGAAAGTGGAAACTACATGCAGTTTTTGAATTCCGCTTTCAGTTACACCCAAAAACTTTCCGGGAAATGAGAAAAAGTGTTCAACAGAAGTTCAGAGGATTGGGCGTCGCTTTGATAACGCCCTTCAAGGAAGACGGTCAGATTGATTTTCCACGGCTTTCCGCCTTGGTCAACCATGTGGTGGAGGAGGGGGTGGATTATCTGCTGGCCTTGGGTACAACCAGTGAGTATCCCACGCTTTCCCCGCCAGAAAAAGACGATGTGCTGAGCTGCATCTTGGAGGCTAATGCCAAACGTCTTCCGGTGATGGTTGGACTGGGTGGACCAAACACGCAGTTTATGATCCGCAAACTGGAGCACCTCGCCCATTTCGAGGTGGATGCTATCCTGACGGTCACCCCTTACTACAACAAGCCGTCACAAGCGGGATTGGTGGCCCATTACAAAACGTTTACCGCAGCCACGGATATGCCTGTGTTTCTGTATAATGTGCCGGGTCGCACCTCCTGTAATCTGGAATTGGCTACCACGCTACAGATCGTGGAGGAATGCCCGAATGTAGTCGGTATAAAGGAAGCTTCCGGCTTCATGAAGCAAATCCTGCAGTTGATATGCAAACGTCCTGACAATTTCCTGGTGATTTCCGGTGATGACCTGCTGACGTTGCCGCTCATGGCCGCCGGCGCTGACGGGCTTATCTCCGTAATGGCCAACGCCTATCCGGGCAAAGTGGCCCAGATGGTGCATCATGTGATGGATCAGCAATTGGATGACGCCCGCCGCATCCATCAGCAACTGGTGCCGCTGACGATCGACTGTTTCAAGGAAGGCAGCCCTGCCGGCGTGAAAGCCATCATGGCCGCCCAAAATCAAGTAGATAATGTGTTGCGCCTGCCGTTAGTCCCTGTTTCTGAAAAGTTGCAGAAGGAGATTGAACAGCTGGTGGCAAATCCTTTGTTCTGATTCATTTACGAATATTATTTGGATAGCAGTGTTCTCTGCCGTCATTAACATTTGCCGGCACATTTGGGACATACGCCTTTCACCACGTATTCCGTGTCTTCCACAGTGTATCCGTCAGGTAGGGTCACTTCCGGCAGAGAGACATCCGTCAAGCATACGGTCTGGTGACAAACCCGGCAGTTGAAATGGATGTGCTTGATTTTCGACTGTGGGTCATGCAAATCGCGGTTGCAGTATTTTTGAGAGCCGGATCCATCATCTATGGTGTCCAGCAGATGATTGTCGCTTAGTAAATTAAGCGTTCTGAAGAGTGTGGATTTATCTACTGTCGGCAATTTCTCCTCCAAATCCGCAAGGTTGAATATGCCGGAAAATTCACGGTGAATCGTCCGCCAAACCAACAGCCTCACCGCCGTCACTCTTATGCCCGCATCCCGTAACGTCTGTTCATCTGAAATGATCTTTGTATTTACGTTATTCATAATTATATTCTACATTTTATATTCTACATTTTACATTCTACATTTTAGTGTTCTCATCGCATTCAGCACCGCCAGCACAGTCACCCCCACATCGGCGAAAACGGCCATCCACATAGTGGCGACGCCAATTGCGGCGAGAAGGAGCACGGCCAGCTTCACCCCGATGGCGAAACAGACGTTTTGGCGTGCGATGCGCAGGGTGCGTCGTGCGATACGGATGGCGAGGGCGATTTTGGAAGGACTGTCGTTCATCAGCACCACGTCGGCTGCCTCAACAGCCGCGTCACTGCCCAGACCGCCCATGGCAATGCCGATGTCGGCACGTGCCAGCACCGGTGCGTCGTTGATGCCGTCACCCACGAAAGCCACCGCTTCTTTGTCTCTTTTTTCGGCCAGAAGACGTTCAATGTGGGCGACTTTGTCGGCGGGCATCAGATTCGCGTGATATTCGCTGATTTGGAGCTTTTCCGCCACATCCTTGCCAACCTCTTCGCGGTCGCCGGTGAGCATCACGATACGGTTTACGCCGAGATTTTTCAGCTGGGCGACACCCTCCGCACTGTCGTCCTTGATGCGGTCGTTGATCACAATGTGTCCGGCATATTCGCCGTCCACCGCCACATGGACGATGGTGCCGACCAAGTGGCATTCATGCCATGTGACCCCCAAAGCATTCATCATTTTCGCATTGCCCACGCAAACGGTTTTGCCGCTCACATTAGCGCTAACCCCTTGTCCGGCAATTTCTTCTACATCGGTGACGGTACATCCGTCATCTGCTTCGTTTGGAAAAGCATCGCGTAAGGCAGCTCCTATGGGGTGTGTGGAGAAGTGTTCCACATGTGCGGCAAGATGAAGTAGTTGTTGCTCGTCAAGTTTCTCGGGATGAATGGCCTCCACGGCAAACTGTCCATGTGTCAGCGTTCCGGTTTTGTCAAAGACCATGGTCCCGATATTGGAGAGCGTGTCGATGTGGTTTGCCCCCTTGATGAGGATGCCGTTGCGCGATGCGCCACCGATACCTCCGAAGAAGGTGAGCGGCACGCTGATGACCAAAGCGCAAGGACATGAGACCACAAGGAATAGAAGGGCGCGGTAAAGCCAGATGGGGAAGGTCGTGGCGAAATGACCCGAGAAGAGCGGCGGCAGCAGAGCCAACCCAACAGCCGCAAGCACGACAACGGGTGTGTAGATGCGGGCAAACCGGGTGATGAATGATTCGCTCTTGGCCTTGTGGTCTTTGGCATTCTCCACCAGCGCTATGATCTTGGATACGGTGCTCTCACCGAAACTTTTGGTGGTGCGCACCCGGATGACCCCTGACAAGTTGACACAGCTGGAGAAGACCTCGTCATCAACCCCAACCTCCCTGGGAATGCTTTCACCGGTGAGAGCCACAGTGTTCAGCGCCGACTGCCCCTCCAGAACCACCCCGTCGAGGGGGATTCTCTCGCCTGGACGAACGATGATGGTCTCACCGACAGACACTTGCTCCGGGTTCATGGTGATGACTTCACCATCGCGTTCCACATTGGCGGTGTCAGGGCGAATTTCCATCAGATGGGCGATGCTGTCGCGGCTTTTGCCTTCCGCATATCCTTCAAAAAGTTCCCCGATTTGGAAGAGGAGCATCACGATGACCGCTTCCGGAAATTGTGTCTCGGCTCCGGGAAGGAAACCGATGCACAATGCACCGACAGTGGCAATGGTCATCAGGAAGTGCTCGTTGAGCGCATTCCCGTGCACAAGCCCTTCAACGGCCTCTTTCAAGGTGTCGAAACCAATGAACAGGTAGGGGATGAGGTAGACCAGCAGTAATTGCCATGTGGACAATGCGCAGTGTTTCTCAATGAGGACGGCAGCTATGAGCAAAACAATCGTGACACCGATTTTGCCAAGTTGTCCCTTCAGATTGTGCTCGTGGTGATGATGGCCATCCTCCCCGTGATTATGGCAGTGGCCGGCACACCCTTCATGATGGTGGCTATGTGATTTTTCTGAATGATGATGAATATGTTCCATAAACTATTGTTTTTCCGTGTTTTTCTCTATGCCGGGGAAGTGTTCCTCTGACATGGTTTTTCGGGGGCAAAAGTACGGAAAACAAACCGCAACTGAGTTGCAAACTTTCTTCAGAAAGCAGGTTCGTGGCAAGAGTGTTCAGAAACGGACAACTTTTAGGACCTTTCACGGAAATGTGGCGGTATTCTTTCGACACTGTCATTTTTTCAGGATCAGATAGATGAAGTAGGGGGCACCCGCCAGTGCGGTGATGCTGCCGACAGGAAGTTCCGCCGGAGCGGCGATGGTGCGTGCCAATGTGTCGGCAATCAGCAGGAAAAAGGCGCCGAAGAAGAGCGAATAGGTGAACAGTCGCCGGTTGTTGCTGCCGAAGAGCAATCGCGCCACATGCGGCATGATGAGTCCGATGAACCCGATGGAACCGCAGAACGACACCACCACGGAAATCAAGACGGAAGAGGTGATGAGCACGATGTAGGTCGTCTTCTGTGTGTCAATGCCCAGCGTCTGGGCTGTTTCCGTGCCTACCTGCATGATATTCAAAGATTTGGAATAGTAAAAGAGGATGAATATGCAAACGATCATAATGGGCAGCAGCCATGCGATTTCCAACCAGGAAACGTGCGTGAGGCTGCCCATGGTCCAAAAATAGATCTTGTGCATCTCCTTCTGGTTGACGACCACCAGCAGGGTGATGACAGCGGAGATGAAAAAGTTGAGGGCTATACCGATGAGCAACAGGGTGTTGGTGTTGTGTTTCCCTTTTATGCGGGCGATGCCGAGAATCAGCAGAAGGGTGAGCAGTGCGGTGACCAGAGCCGGCAGGGTGATGCCGAAAAGCGCCGCGTCCCAGCCGAGGATGAAGGCGATGGCCGCGCCCAACGAGGCACCTGAAGATATGCCTAGGATGTAAGGGTCACAGACAGGATTCCGGAAGATACTCTGGAAAACACCGCCGCAGATGGCCAGCGAGGCACCGGCCAGCACGCTCATCACGATGCGTGGAATACGTAGTTGCCAAATCGTAACCTGATAATAATCAGCGATTTGTATGTCTCTTAAAAAGCCGAATTTCTGTCCAGTGCTTTGCAGGATAACTTCCATTGGGATTGAAATCACTCCGATACTCGTGGCCACAAGCATGCTGCCGAGCAGCACAATCCCCATCACAACAGGTAAAGTCCAGTTTTTCTTCTCTTTTTTCATAATACGCGGCAAAAGTACTATTTTTTTGCTCATACTTGTTCGCTTTTTGCTTCTGTCTATGACTCATGTTTAGGCAAAAACCATAGCTGACACTATGTACAATCAGGGTTCGCTACTCATAATTTAGAAATTCGAATGAAAACACTTGTCTATTTGCATAAAATTTTGTACTTTTGCAACTTTAATATATAAGGGACTTAAATCATTATTATACAATCAATAAAGTACTTTAGATTATGTCAAAAGCATTGTTTTTGGGCGATGAGGCGGTGGCACAGGCCGCTTTAGACGCCGGATTATCCGGAGTGTATGCCTATCCGGGCACTCCGTCAACTGAAATCACCGAGTTTATCCAGAATTCCAAGCAGGGCAAAGCAGGCGAGGTGCACAGCATTTGGGCCGGCAATGAGAAGACCGCTATGGAGTCCGCCATCGGTATGTCCTATGCGGGCAAGCGCGCGATGGTTTGCATGAAACACGTGGGCTTGAACGTGGCTGCAGACCCGTTCATGAACTCCTCCATCACTGGTGCCAATGGCGGTCTGGTGGTGGTGGTCGCCGACGACCCCTCCATGCACTCTTCACAGGACGAGCAGGATTCCCGCTACTATGCCAAGTTCGCGCTCATCCCGTGCTTCGAGCCTTCCAACCAACAGGAGGCTTATGACATCACCTACTATGCGTTCGAGATGTCCGAGAAATTCCGCACTCCGGTGGTCATCCGTCTCACCACACGCTTGTCCCACTCCCGTTCCGGCGTGGAGCGCAAGGCTGAGCGTCCGCAGAACCCTCTCAACATTGAGAAAGACCCGAAGCAGTTCATCCTGCTGCCTGCCAACGCACGCAAGCACTACCGCAAACTGTTGGACAAACAGGTCGACTTCGAGAACGACTCTCTCAATTCTCCGTTCAACAAATACATTGACGGCACCGACAAGAGCATGGGTATCATCGCTTCCGGTATTGCCTTCAACTACCTGATGGAGAACTTCGAGGGTGGCAAATGCCCGTATCCCGTGCTGAAGATCTCCCAATACCCGCTGCCGTCCAAGCTCATCGCCAAGATGGTGGACGAATGCGGCAAGGTGCTCATCGCTGAGGAAGGTTATCCTTTCATCGAGGAACAGGTCCGCGGCGTGCTGAACCGCACCGGCAACATCATGGGTCGTTTGAGTGGCGAGCTGCCTCGTGACGGCGAACTCAACCCGAACCTCGTGGCCAAAGCCCTCGGTCTGCCCGACACTTACGGTGCCCCTGTTCCGGAGCTGGTCGTTCCGCGTCCGCCGGCATTGTGCGTGGGTTGCCCGCACATCGACTCCTACACCGCCCTCAACAAGGTGATGGAGAAATACGGCAAGGGCAAAGTCTTCTCCGACATCGGATGCTACACCCTCGGTGCGCTTCCGCCTTACAACGCCATCTACACCACTGTCGATATGGGTGCTTCCATCACGATGGCCAAGGGTGCCGCCGATGCAGGCCTCAGACCATGTGTGGCCGTCATCGGTGACTCCACCTTCACCCACAGCGGTATGACCTCCCTGTTAGACTGCATCTACGAGAACACTCCGGTTACGGTGCTGATTCTCGACAACAGCACCACCGGCATGACTGGCGGTCAGGATTCCCACGCGCTTGGCGTGCTCGGCGAAATCTGCAAGGGTCTCGGTGTGAAAGAGGAACACATCCACCGTATCAATCCGCTCAAGGGTCATCTCGAAGAGAATGTCGCCATCATTGAGAAGGAGATCGAATACGAAGGCGTTTCGGTTATCATCCCGACCCGCGAATGTATCCAGACCTTGAGCCGTCGTATGAAAAAACAACAGGCCGCGAAGAAGTAATGGATAATGGTTATGGGTTATTGGTTATGGGTTATTGAAGCCAACAGCCAACAGCCAATAGCTAATAGCTAAAAGCAAAATTAAAATAACAAACAAGAACGTATTGCTCGTTCCAAAACAATTAAGAAATATGAAAATCGATATAATTTTAGCAGGAGTAGGCGGCCAGGGTATCCTTTCCATCGCCACGATTGTGGGTGCAGCCGCCATCAAAAGAGGAATGTACATGAAGCAGGCCGAGGTTCACGGCATGAGCCAGCGCGGCGGCGATGTGCAGTCCCATTTCCGTCTTTCCGACCAACCCATCGCTTCCGACCTTATCCCGCTGGGCAAGGCTGATATGATCATTTCCGTGGAGCCGATGGAATCGTTGCGTTATCTGCCGTGGTTGAAGAAGGACGGTTGGTTGATCACCAATGACCAGCCTTTCGTGAATATCCCGAACTATCCCGATTTTGACGCTTTGAAGGCCGAGTTAGCCAAGGTGCAGAACTGCGTGGCCATCAACGCTGACCAGATTGCCAAGGATCTGGGTTCCGCCCGTTCCTCCAACATGGTAATCCTCGGTGCCGCTTCCCCGTATCTGCAACTGCCTTACGAGGAGATCGAGAATGCCGTGCGCGAGAACTTCGCCCGCAAGGGTGAGGATATCGTGAACGTGAACCTCGCCTGCATGAAGGCTGGCCGCGAACTCGCTGAAAAGAAATAGTTTTTCTCCCATTGCCGAATGAATAATCTCATAGAATTTTTCAAGAAGGCATTTCATATCATCGTACTCGCCGTTCTTCTGATTCTGAGCGTTGTGATGCTTGGCAAGTCGTTGGCTTTCAACGAATATCGCCTTTCCCGGGCGGTGCAGGGCATTGTGGGGCCGATTCAGAAGAGCGGTGCGGGTATGGTGCACCGTTTCCGTTTGGGACCGGAGAACGAGGCACTGGTGGAGCAAAACATCCGTCTGATGCGCGAGCAGGAGAACATGTTCCTAGAGAAAGTGGACACTGTCCTGACGGAAATGAGCAAGCCCGACTCCACCAACCGCCGGCAGGTGCGCCTCTATGATTACACATTCGCTCACGTCATCTTCAAAACGGTGGATCGCGCGTTCAACTACATGATTGTTGACAAGGGATCCAGAGACGGCATTGTCCGTGATATGGCGGTGCTGTCGCCGGAAGGTGTGGCGGGAGTCATAACGGATGTCTCCTCCAATTTTGCCACGGTGCGGCCGATCCTGCATCCCGAATCCCGGATCAGTGCGGTGGTGAACCCTGCAAACCAGAACGGGACTTTGATATGGGAGGGTGATGACCCGCATGTGGCATATCTCGAGGCTATCCCCCAGCATTCTGAAATCAATATCGGCGATTCCGTGTTCACCAACGGATTCTCCAATATTTTCCCGAAAGGATTGTTTATCGGCACCGTGAAAGAGGTACAGGTCGGTAATAACGCCAGCTTCCTGACCATCAAGGTGAATCTGGCGACAAAATATGCGGATGTATATACCGTCTATCTGGTGGAAAATCTGTTCAAATCGGAAATAGACTCCTTAAAAGCTGATTTCAAAGATGAATAACATAATCTCCAATATCTTGCGGTTTCTGGTTTTCTTGATTGTCCAGATTGTGATATGCCAGCACGTATGTCTGTTCGGCTATATGACACCGGCGCTCTTTCTGTTGGCCTTGTTCCTCCTTCCCTTGGAACTGCCGCTTTCGTTGCAATATCTCATCGGGTTTGCCTCAGGTTTTGTGGTTGATGCATTCGCACACACTTTGGGAGTCTCTTCTTTCTCCTGCACCCTGATGATGTTCCTCCGTCCTTTCATTGTCCGTTTCCTCAACGGCACGAATTTCAACCGATTTGAAAGCATTGAACGTCCTATGCCGGGCGTGAAAGATTTCCGATGGATTTTTCTGTACACCTTGATATTGACATCCATCTATCAGGTCATTTCTGTTCTTCTCGGAACGATGACCTTCCGGAATTTCGGACACACATTGCTGGTTATGATTGGCAACACCCTTTTCACTGTGTTTGTGGTCCTCTGCGTTGAATATATTTTCTATAATAAAGTCAGGAATGAATCCTAAAATCCGTGCTTTACTCTTGGCGGTGGCCAGCGTGTTGCTCCTCGGCTCGTGCAGCTCGGTCAGACACCTTCCTGACGGGCAGTGCATGCTGGTAAAAAACAATGTGGAGGTGAAAGACGCCAAAAACCCGGATTTCGACAACCTGAAAACTTATGTGCGCCCGGTCACCAACAAGAAATTCATGGACTTGTTCCGTGTCAAGACCGTCTTTTATGACTGGGGACAACCGACATACAATAAACAAGGTGAAACCAAAGACAGCAAATTCCGTCGCCTCTTGAGAGAAAAACTAGGAGAGGAGCCAACCCTGCTAGACAGTGTGGAAATTGACAATTCCCTAGACCAGTTGAAAATCGTGATGAGACAGCTTGGCTATTTTGACGCAACGGTGGATTACAGAGTCAAATATAGGGGGAAGAAAAAGAAAAAGTCAAAAGTGGACTATTTCGTGACGGCGGGAACCCCCTATACGATCAGCCATATTGAATACGACATCCCCATTTACGATTATAAGCGAATCGTGGTGCTGAACCAAGAGGGGACACTGCTCTCAGACGGAATGCAGTATAACGAGTCGCTCATCAACCAAGAATTCACCCGGATTATCAATCTTATACGTGATGAAGGCTATTATTATGTGGAAAAATCAATTATCAGAGGCGAAGTGTCGTATGATTCACCCGACAGCCTCGGAAATGATCCGAAGTCTGTGTCCCTCAATATTATGATGAATATCCCGCAGAATGAGAATGCTTCCCGCTATCTGTATAAATATTATTTCAAGGACAATTTCGTGAACCCTGACGCGCAACCTGCCGGGGTGGAAGGTCTGTCATTCGATACCGTTTATTATCATCTAAACAGAAAATATGACACCAACGATGTCTATTTTATACGGACATCGTACTATGGTTTTCCTCCTTATCAGGACTTTTCATACAAGATCCTGTCAAATGCCATATACACACATAGAGGATATGCTTATTCACAGATGGCACGCAACCGCAGCAGTCGTGCCTTGACCAGTCTGGACAATTTCGATTATATCAGTATTCTCTTTAGGGAAGATGAGAGCATGCTGGACACTGTCAACAAAAAAGGCTACTTGGATGTCCTATATCGTCTCTCGCGCAAAAAACCGCACAGTGTGGGTGGACAGTTGGAATTACGCAATGACAAGTCCAACATCTCGCTTTCGTACACTAACCGGAACCTGTTCAAAGGTGCGGAACATTTGACGGTCAATCTTTCCGGTGGTTATTTCTACTATTCTTTGAACAATCTCTTTCACAAGAACAAGTCATATTCCTATCCGGAATTCGGCTTTTCGGCCACGTTGGACTTCCCGAACAGGCTATTCCTTTTCAGACAACATGTCAGCGAGAATTCTATTTCTAAAAGCACATCTCTTAATGTGGGAGTGAATTATTCGGGTTTGTACCGCCGTCTGATGTATGCGACGAGTCTCACCTACAAATGGAATCCTTCTTATTATATCTCCCATAGTATCAGTCCGATAGATGTTGTTACCATCAACAATAGCGATAAACGTTTCACTCGATTGTTAAATTATGAGGATTATCCGGATTCTTATCAGAACAAGTTCGGCAAGTTCTTCCTGTTATCCTTCAAGTACACATTCAATTACTCGATTCCTAAATTGATGGACGACAAACGGCATAATATGCACTTGTGGGTGAATTTTGAATCCTCGGGCCTTTTCCTGATGGGGTTGAATGCATTGTTCTCTCCGAACAACCGTTGGACGATGGGTATGAATAAATTGGACAGTGTGGGATACAATTATTCGACTTTCGAGAAATTGGATGTCTTATGGAATTATACCTATCAGATTAACAATAACAACGCCTTGGCTATGCGAGCTGATTTGGGATTTATCGTCCCGATAGGCAAGGATTCCTATATCCCATACGAGAAGGGGTTTTACATGGGAACCAGTAGCAGTATGCGTGGCTGGAGTTATCGTGGATTGGGCCCGGGAAGTTACGTGCGCAGTTCTGACACTTTGTACACGGGCGATGTCAAGATGGAGTTCAACATCGAGTATCGCGGAACATTGTATCGATCGTTCAAGTATGGCATTTTTGCCGATGTGGGAAATATTTGGTTGGCTCGGAAATATGAAGATATGCCTGGTGCGGATTTTTCCTTCAAACGCTTCTATAAAGAGTTGGCCGTGGACGTTGGCGTAGGTCTGCGGCTGGATTTCAAATTTTTTGTCATCCGAGTGGACTACGCGGTGCCGATTTATGATCCCACCCGCAGCGAGGAACAGGGGCGTGTCATCAACATCAAGTGGCTGGATGAGCCTCACAGCATGCGGTTTTCCAATGGTTTGAAATTGGCCATAGGATATGCATTTTAGTTTCCTACTAACGACAAACTTCCGTTAGCATTTGCCACAACAGCCTCGTGGGCAGCCCCATCACGTTGTAGTAGGAGCCGCGCACCTCGCGGATGCCCACATAGCCGATCCATTCTTGAACGCCGTAGGATCCGGCTTTGTCGAAAGGCTTGTAGGTCTCTATATAATATTGTATCATGTCATCCGGAAGGGTGTCGAACACCACCTCGGTGCTGCGATAATCCGTCAACTGTTTTTGTGGTGTGGCCACGGTCAGTCCGCTGTAGACCGTGTGCGTGTGGCCCGACAGCATGTTCAGCATCCGCATTGCATCCGCCTTGTCCTTCGGTTTGCCGATGATTTCCCCGTCCACTACCACTATCGTGTCGCATGCGATGAAAAGGGTCTTCGGATTGTATTGTGCCATGTCGATGGGCGACAGTTTCAGTCTGGAAAGGTGCATCACAATCTGCTCGGGAGACCATGACGGGTCGTACGTCTCTTCCACATCCGTTTTCATTACTTCGAATTCCACGCCCATACCCGCGAGCAATTCTCGCCGCCTCGGCGATTTCGATGCGAGGTAGATTTTGTATTGTTGTAATTCGGTTAATAGCATTGTTCTGTGATTAAAAGCCCAGGGCTCGCAGACGCTCACCCTGGGTTTACATATTTCTGGCGTTCAACCCTTATTAAATAATCTTCGTAACAATCAATCTTAAGTCTCAAGTCTTAAGTCTCAAGTCTTTAACCTTCAAGTTGTATTTTCACATCATTCAGCACATTCATATAGTTGATGAATGCCTGGTAAGGTGACGAATATACTTCGAAGTTACGTTTCACGAACCTGTGTCCGAACCATTTGGAACTCATAAAGTTGAAATGGTCGGCGGCTTGGAGTCGCAGCCAGCTCAGTTTCGCTTCCATATTGTCGGATTTCTGATACAGAGGTTCTAACTTGAAGAGTTGGTTGAAAGCTTCCTGTTGCAGTTCGTTGCCAAGCCACTCGTTGGTGTCCTTCTCTTCACCTGAACAGGAAATCGGCCAAGGCGCATACATCGTGGCGGGACTCAAATCCATGTCTATCACATCTTTGGGTGAGATAAACGCGTAGTTCTCGTGCTTTATCAAGGTGTTGACCAACGATTTGAAGAACTCGAAGATGCCGGTATCGCCGGTGTAGTGTTCACCGATGGTCTCATAGTCCCAGAACAGGTTGATGAGTGGCGTGTCGCTTTCGGTGTTGACATTGTCAAGGAAACGCAGGTATTTCTCAGCGGTCAGGGGGTATTGGTCCCAGCCTTGGTCGCAGAAGCGCAGTGTGATGTCGTCACAGAGCTGGTAGGAGCGCAGCAGCAGCCGAACATCTGTCTGATAGGGGTTGCAATAGAGGTAGGTAGGACTCTTCCAGCCGAGGATGTGCCGTGCGCCTTCGGTGAGGATGACGCGGTAGCCGGCATTACCCAACCATTCGCCGATTTCATCGGAGTAGATGATTTCAGTGTTGCAGAAAGAGACCGGCTTCACCCCGAACGTGTCCATCAGCAGCTGCTCCTGCAGGTGAACCTGTTCCATAAAGGCACTCTCGCCGTGCAGCGAAGCAATGCTGTGGGTGTAGGTGCTGCCGGTGATTTCCACGCAGCCGGTGGCGATCAGCTCTTTGAAACTGTCGATGACCTCCGGACAATAGTTCTTGAACAGCATGATGGAACTGCCTGAAATACTGAAGCTACAGCGGAATTGGTCAGGGTTCTGGCGAATAAGCTCCAGCAGCATCTTGTTGGTCGGCAGATAGCAACGTTCCGCCAGACGTTTGGTCAGATACTGGTTCTGGTAGTCATCGAAGTAGTGATGGTCCTGGTTGATGTCAAAAAAGCGGTACGTGCGCAGACGATACGGCTGACTAATCTGAAAGTGGAAACATATTTTATTCATAATGCAACGTTTTTTCGTAAATTTTGACTAATTTCTTGGCCACATGCTCCCATTTGAGGCGGTCGACCTCGGCAGCGCCCTCTTCGGCGAAAAGTTTTGAGAGGGCGGGGTAGTGGAGCAGGCCGTATATGGCATCGGCAGTAGCGTCGATATCCCAGAAATCAACTTTGATGGCGTGGGTGAGCACCTCGGAAACACCGGATTGTTTAGAGATGACCACAGGCACTTTTGCACGCATGGCTTCCAACGGTGAGATGCCGAAAGGTTCCGAAATAGAGGGCATCACATACACGTCGCTCATGCCGAACATCTTGTTGATGTCGTCACCGCGCAGGAAGCCGGTGAAGTGGAAGCGGTCGGAGATGCCCAGTTCGGCCACACGTTCGATGATGTGTGGCATCATGTCACCGTCCCCGGCCAGCACAAAGCGCACATTGGGGTCTTTCTCCAGCACACGCTTGGCGGTTTCCACGAAGTAGTCAGGGCCTTTTTGGAAGGTTACACGCCCTAAGAACGTCACGATTTTCTCTTTGACGAACTTTTTGCGTTCCACGACCTTGTCGTTGGGTTCCACGGCGTTATGCAGTGTGAAAACCTTTTCGGCGGGGATGCCGTATTTGTTGATGACAATGTTCCGGGTGAGGTCACTCACTGCGCATACAGCATCGGCGGCGCTCATGCCCTCTTTCTCCATGCCATAGACGATGTCATTGTAGTTCTCGCCGCTGCGGTCAAATTCGGTGGCGTGGATGTGTACCACCAGCGGTTTCCCCGAGGCACGCTTGGCGGCGATGCCGGCACGGTAGGTCAACCAGTCGTGCGCGTGGATCAGGTCGAAATCCTCGTTCTTGGCGATTTCCGCGGCGATGCTGGCATACTGGTTCACCTCCTGCATCAGGTTGGGACCGTATTTCCCGGAGAAAACGTATTTGCGTTTCTCCCCTGTAGATTGAAATACACCGCTCTCAATCTGGCTGATGACATTGTAGTAGTCATCCATACCCACATACGGGACAAGTCTGCTGTTGACTTGGATGTACGAGGTCTCTTTGGAGTGAAGGAAATATTCGGAAGTGCGCGGATCGACCTCCACGTCACTGCCGTTCACAATTTTGACGTATGAAGTGTCCTCGTCGCCGGAGGCCTTGGGCATTACAAAAGTCACGTGTACGCCATTGAGCGCGAGCCCTTTGGTGAGCCCGTAACAAGCCGTGCCCAGACCGCCGGAGATGTGTGGCGGAAACTCCCATCCGAACATTAAAACTTTTATAGCCATAGTCAATAGGATGTCATCTTATTTGTTAACTTGTTCAATTTTCCATTTCATATAGAGCAGTGCGGCAACGCTCCATGCCTGCGAAATGCAGCCGTTGGGCTTGTATGGCGGATCTCCATCCGTAATTTCGGCAATCGTGGAAAGACCGTAGGATCTCATGCAGCTGTCGAAGCGGTAGAGGATGCGGTTGAGCACATCCGGGGCGCTTTCCGGATGCACCTTGAGGATGCAGTCGGTGAAGGGGAACAGCAGCCACGGCCAAACCGTACCTTGGTGGTAGGCGGCGTCGCGTTCAGCCTGTGTGCCCATGTAGTGTCCCTTGTACTCGGGGTCTTTGGGCGACAGACTGCGGATGCCCTTGTCGACCAACAGCTCTTCTGTGACGCATTTGAGCACCAGCTGCCGGATTTTCTCGCTGATGGGTGCGAACGGCAGGGAGGCGGCGATGAGCATGTTGGGACGGACTTGGAAATTCTTGTAGTCGCCATCCACATAGTCGGCCAGGTAGCCGATTTCCTTTGACCAGAATGTTTCTTTGAAGACGGCGGGGAAGTTGGCGACAACCGGATCCCAATCAGCGACAAACTCCTTGTCGTGGCTTCTGCTCGCAAGGTCGATGGCAAATTTGATGTCGTTGTACCATAAGGCGTTGATTTCCACTTGGCAGCCAGTGCGTGGGGTCACGGGGCGACCATCCACGATGGCATCCATCCAGGTGAGAGCAAGGCCTTCGCCGCCGGCATAGATGAGACCGTTGTCCAGCATGTGGATGTGGTTCAAGGTGCCGTCACGGTAGGCGCAGAGGATGCTCTTGATGGTGTCGCCGTATTTTGTCCAAAGTATCCTCGGCTTATTGACATGGTCGAAGTAGATTTGCAAGGCGCGGATGAACCAGAGCGGGGCGTCCACAGAATTGTAGGCAGCGGCATTGCCTGCGCCGATGTTGGGGAATAGCCCGTCCTTGAGGTCGGCGATCATGGTGTCGGCAATCTCTTCGAAGAGGGTGTTTTTTTTCAGCGGCAGGGTGAGGCCGGGCAGGGCGATGAATGTGTCGCGACCCCAGCGTCCGAACCAAGGATAGCCGGCAATGATGTCGGTGCGGCCGTTGCGTTTCACGATGAACTGTTCCGCTGCATTTTGCAGACAGTTGGAGAAGGTGGAACGTGTGGGGTGCTTCTTCGCCTCTTTGGCGTAAATGTTGGCAATCGCGGCAGCCTCCACCGGTTCGGTGCTGATGCAAAGGTACAATTCCTTGTCAGCCACCTTTGCCGTGATAGTGCCGGGACGCCACAGGTCTTCATGACCTTCGTAGCCGCGCTTCAGCTCTTCTTCATATTCAATATTATAGTACCAGTCCGGATGATGCTGGTATTGGATCGGTTCCGAGAACTGGAAATAGACTGGCGTGTAATTGTCGTACATGCAGAAGCCAATACCATTTTCAACGGTTTGATAACCGGAATGTACATTATTGTTGGCGTGTGTGAGTTGGTGAATGCTGCGGAAGGCCAGCAGGGGTTCTATCTGCATACAAACGTCCTCAACTTCGTCCAGGAAGGTGTATTTGATGATCAGCCTGTCGGCGTCGTGTTGGAAAAGCAGCGATTTTTGGAAGTTGAATTTCCCAACGCGATAGTCATACACCGGAACACTGTCGGCGGAGAACTTCTGCAGATATTTGTTGCCTTTCGGGTCGATGACTTTGTTTTTGTACTGGTGGATGCCCAGATGGAAGTCCATGCTGTTGACCACAATGTTCTCGTTGATGCCGGAAACCAGCAGATGGCGTTCGCCGTCGATGTTGTCCTGAGGCACGATGAACAGCCCGTGATATTTGCGGGTGTTAAGTCCACACAAAGTCGTAGTGGCAAAAGCACCTGTTCTGCTGCAGCGCAAAATTTCTCTCTCCTTCGCGAAATTGATGTTCACCAATTTCTCCTTGTCAAATGCAATATAACTCATCTTATATGTCTATATGTTCGTTTATACATTATATATGAACCTGCAAAGATATATTTTTTTGCTCATAAGTTGCTTATGTTTTTTTCATTTTTTTTTAACCCGGTTGATATAGTGCTCTTTTCCTTGGGTAGATTGACTATGAATGGGCGATGAATGGGCGAAAAAAAAAATCCCGGGCCGTCAGGTCCGGGATCTTTAAGGATGATATTATTCCGAAAAATTAGCGGGCAACCGTGAATTTCTGGGTTGACATGCCGTTTTCGGTGGCGATTTTCACCGTATAAACACCATTGGCGAAGCTTATGGTGCTGATTTGGGTGTTCACATCGTTGACATTGTAGGAACCGACCATTTGACCCATCATGTTGTAAACTTCAACACGGTTGATGTTGGAGTTTGCATTGATGTTGAGCACGTTGTTGGCGGGGTTCGGGAAGATGGTGGCGTTCAACTCATGGTTTTCAATACCTGTACCGGAAGTTACGTTGATGTCATCAATCTTCATCAAGAAGATGTCCGTCGTATTATAGTTTCTGAATGCGACATATACATTCTGGCCGGCAAAGTCGCCGCTGATGTTGACACTTCTTTGCTCCCATTGGTCAGACTGAAGTGTTTCGTTGAACACGCTGGTGAAGGTGCTGGGGTCAAGGGAGGTGGACAGCATCACTTCATAATATTCGGCCGCATAGTTGGCATCGATAGCTGCTACATACCATGTCAGTTTAGCGCCGTTGCTCGGAATCACCAAAGCAGGAGTGATCAACCAGTTGTCAGGATAAAGTACACCGCTGACGTTGCTGTAAGAGCCAGAGAGGACGAAGCCGTCGGAATCACCGTAGCCACTGCCAGAAAGGTCAACGCCGGAGTAGTAGGAAACCGGGTTGTAGCTATCTTCCCAAGTAATGCCGTCGCCGTCCTGATCAAGGATGGTCCAGCAAGCAGGCATACCGCTTTCGAAATCTTCAGAGAAGGGCAGTGTTCTCGGGTTGGAGCAGTCAACAGCGCTACCGAAGACAGTGATGGTCTTGGTGGTGCTGCCGCTAGTCACGTTGATGGTGCCATTGTGGTTACCAGCAGCGCTCGGATTGTAGCGGACATAGAGTGTGCCTCCGGTTTGAGGCAGAGTAGCGGTGGCTGCGTATGAGGTGCCGTTAGCGGAAACCTCGAAGTTGGCAGGAGCGGTCACGTTGATGTCGTTAGTCAGTAAAGCACCCACCACAGAAGCGGTCCGTACAGGAGCGGTTGCGCCGATCATGATGCTGCCGAATGAGATGCTTTCAGGAGAAACAGTCAAAAGGGGATCTGTTTGCGCAGCCAAAGAGAAATTGTCAATGTAGAAAGCGTCTGCCATCTCAAACATGCCATAATATAATCCGGAACCGAGTTGAGAGACACCCACAGCCACATATTTTGTGCCAGCAGGAACAACGGTGGAGTAAGAAGCAAATCCATCTGTTGCGCAGAGGACATCGCCTTGCCATGTGAAGCTGGCGGCGTTGGCATCAGTGCTGGAGTAACCAACATGGAAGTAGGTGGGAGCTGTGGCTGTTGTACCGAAGTAGTTGATGTAATCGAAAGATACCAACAAGGCGGCGTTGCCGTGAATCTCGGGGGTGACGATGTAATCTACACCTTCCATGCCAATAGCGTAATCGCCTTCAGTGCCGGTTCCGGCAGGGAAGATGACTTCGGGGTCATTGCCGACAGACCAGCAGGTGGGAGGAGCAATGCCAGCATTGAAATCATTCGTGTAAGGAACCGTAATGCCAGGGGTGCAATCAACAGATTCACCGGTTAAAGCAATGATTTTGTTAAATGTGTCGGCGCTCACCGTGATATTCTGGGTAAAGGTACCCGCAGCTGTCGGGGCGAAGCGAACATAGAAAGTGTCATAAACAACCATAGCAGTGGTGGCCGGGAAAGTCAGTGAAGCACCGAAAGTGGTACCATCAGCAGAGATTTCGAAAGGAGCAGCTACTGAAGCGGAAATGGGATCCGTAATGTTCAAAGCGGTGACCACAACCATTTGCTCGCCAGAGGTGCTGCCCATTTCAGCGATACCGAAGTCTATGGTCTCTTCGCTGACCATGAGGCTCGGTGCGTTGGTGGCGATGCTAAAGTTGGTGAAATACAAGTTCCACATATTGGCATCAGAAACGCAGTGGATAGCAATTTGGTAGCTGCCAGACAGGTTGCTCAGATCCACAAACAGAGTTTGGGGGGTGGTGTTGGTGACCGTCATCACAGAAGTCAGAGCCACAGTGTCAGCACCGATGGCAAATACTTGGAAAGCTTCAGGATAACTTTCACTACTGACATAATAGTCCAAAGAGAGGAGCAGTCCACTGGTCATTGTGAAGATAGGGGACAATGCCCATTCATCAGCGGGAGTGCTCACGTCGTAAGAATAATAAATGTAACCTTCAGCATCGTCGATTTCAAACGTGTTATTGTCAGCGTTGGCGTCGATAATATCCCAGCACATATTCTGAGCAGCATCAGTGAAGTTACAGCTGTAAGGGATGGTTGCATTGCAGTCCATGCCCGTACCGCTCACCGTCATGGTGACGTTTGTGGCGCCAGTAGAAGAGAGGGTGACCGTACCGTTGTCAGTGCTGATAGCAGTGGGGGTGTATTTCACGTAAAGGGTGCCTCCGGCGGCAGCGATGGTGGCAGAAGTGCCATAGGTGGTGCCGTTAGCGGAAACTTCAAACGGAGCGGTTGTCGTAGCTGTCACGTCTGTGGTGAGGTTGTAACAGGTAACAACAGCGGAAGAGGTCTTGCTTGTACCAATGATGGTGTTGCCGAAGTTGATAGCAGCAGGAGCGACAGAGATGGTCGGATCGGTCGGTTGAGCGAGGATTTCCACATCGTCCAAATTAAAGACGAACATGTCAGTACAATTGAAGTGGCGGAAGGCGATACGAACCGTTTGGCCAGTGTAGCTGGACAAGTCAACGATCTTCTGTTTCCAAGTGCCTTGAACGCGGGAACCACCGTTGGCGTCGATAGTTTCCTCATAGATGAGGGTGAAATCGGCCGGGGTTGTTCCTGCAGTCGTGGAAATGTACACGCCATAGTGTTCAGCGGCATAGCTGGCATCCTGTGCGCAAATCCAGAAAGTAAGGTCGGCATTGCCGGTCAGGTTGATGGCGGGTGTGATCAACCAGTTGTCCGGAGTGAGAGCGCCATAGTTGTTGCTGTAAGAACCAGAAAGGACAAAGCCATTGGAGCTGTTGTGACCGGAACCGGTAAGGCTGGTGCCCGCAACAAAGTAAGAAGCGGGATTTGCACTTCCTTCCCAAGCGTAACCGTCAGCATCTGCGTCAACGGTAGTCCAGCCAGTGGGCAGAGTTCCTGATTCGAAGCCTTCTTGCAGCAGATATTGGGCGTTGGCGCCGAACATCATGGCCAGGAAGACCAATGTCAAATTAAAAATCTTTTTCATTTTTTTTTGGTTTTGATGAATAATAAGGTTAATTAAATTTGTTTATTTGATAATTTCAATTCTTTTATCGCACAAAAATTCACGCTGCAAAGATACTATTTTTTTAATAGAATTGTGAAAAAAAATGCTTTTCCCCGTTTTTCAAAAAGATTTGATTTTTTTTAATATTTTCGATTTGAAGTGAGTGGATTCTGAAAAATATGTACCTTTGCACCCATTTTACATCAACAGGAGAAATGGTTGAAAACAGACTGTTTACAGTTGGCAAAATTCGTGAATGTGAGCGTTTTACCATGAATAAACGCGGCATCTCTCCTTTAGAGCTGATGGAGGAGGCAGGATGCGCTTGTGCGGATGAACTCGTCAGTGAGATATGGCGGGAAGATGTTGACCGAATTCATTTTTATGTTGGATGCGGCAATAATGGTGGCGACGGAGTGGTCATCGCCATTCAGTTGTTAGAGGAGCATCATATAGACAATCAGGTCAACCTTGTGATTTGCGCCCCCGAAGGCGCACACTTCAGCAGTGAAATGGAATATCAACTGCAACGCTGGCAGACCGTCTCTCAAGAGTATGAAAATGCAAATATAGTCTATTATAATGTTGATAATCAGCAATCTATAGATAAAAACGACCTCATTGTGGATGCCCTCTTCGGCATCGGGCTCAACAAGCCCTTGACTGGATTCTACGCCGACGTGGTCCACCACATCAACTCCTCTGATGCCTACACCATTTCTATCGATACCCCGTCGGGACTTTTCGCCGATCAACACACACCAGACAACTGTTCAATAGTGGTCGCCGACAGAACCCTCTCTATACAGTTTATGAAAACCGCTTTCCTCCTGCCCGAGAATTCCCCATTCGTCGGGGATGTCGAGGTGGTGGATATCGGAATGGAAGCCCCTGCGGAACTGTTGCCTGAAAAGTGGTTGCTTACCTCATCGGATGTGCGTACAGTGTTGCGCCCCCGACCGAAATTCGCCCACAAGGGTACATTTGGACACGGGCTCTTGGTGGCAGGTTGCGACCGGATGCCCGGCGCGGCGGTGTTAGCGTCCACGGCGGCCATGCGTGGCGGCATCGGGAAACTCACCGTCCACACGGTGAGGTCAGTCCGCGACATCCTCGCCGTCACCCTGCCGGAAGCGATTCACGACATTGACGAAAACGAACAGTATGTCAGCCACATCAACTGGAATAAGCTGCCGGAGAATATCTCGGCGGTGGCCTTCGGCCCAGGTTTGGGGACGGCAAAACAAACGGTGTCGGTTATGAAGGACATTCTCGACACGGTGAAGCTGCCGCTCGTCATCGATGCTGACGGGCTGAACATGCTAGCGGAGAATAAGACATGGCTGGCTTTCCTTCCGCCATACAGCATCTTGACCCCGCATTTTGCTGAATTTGAACGTCTTGCCGGAAAACCTTCCGACGACTTCGACCGGCTGGAACGGGCCAAGCAGTTTGCACAGCGTTATACAGTGATTCTTGTCCTCAAGGGCCATCACACGGTGGTGACATTCCCCGACGGCCGGCAGTTCTTCAACACCACAGGCAATTCGGGAATGGCCACGGCTGGCAGCGGCGACGTGCTTACCGGACTTCTACTTGCCCTGCTTGCGCAAGGTTATGACCCTAAACATGCAGCCGTGTTGGGTGTCTATCTCCATGGTGCCGCCGGCGATGCATACACCGAGGACAATGCCGCCAGCACCCTCATCGCCTCTGACTTGCCACGGTATTTCTCCAAGGCGATTCTGGCGATGAATGAACGATGAACAAACGAAGAACAATATGATGAAGCAAACCATAACCACAGTAATGATGCTGATGTTTGCAACGGCCGTGATGGCTCAGGTGAGCATTCACATCGAAGTCAAAAGTGACAAGTCATACGACTCTATCTTTGTGAAGAGTCCGGCCAAATTGCAGACCAAACAGTTGCTGAAGGCTGCTTTCGCGCCGTCGGTGACTCTGCAGGACAAAGAGTCCCTGAAACCGGGCATGTATGAGATTATCGGTGACAGCACGATGCTGAGTATGATTTTGATTCCATCGGAAAAAAATCAAAAATTCTCATTGAAGATTGATGATAAGGATGTCGTATTTTCGAATTCCAAAGAGAATACGGGATATATCAACTATATCCATGATATGGCGGCGTTCAGCAATCGGTTGGATTCGCTGAATGCGCTGTTCCAGGATGCCCAGAAGAACATGCCGCAGTACATGCTGAAGGTGTTTGTCGATTCCCTTTCGGCTTCCGCGCGGCGTATTAACATGGAGATGCGGGAGTATCAGAAGCAGACGGCTGCCAAGAATGCGGGCACACTGCTAGGCTCCGTCATCGCGACTTCCACCTATATCGAGGACCCGCCGCAGGAGATTGTCACCAATCGGCGTCTGTTCCAAAAATACTATTTGGAGCATTTTTTCGACAATTTCGCATGGAATGATCCACGCATTTTCAACACTCCGATAGTTGCACATAAGCTCAAGGAGTATTGTAACATGATTTACCAGATTGACAATCCCGAATATGACAGTCTGGTGGTGGATGCGCTGAATCGCGCCAAGGTCAATCAAACCTCATACGAATATCTGTTTGACGAGCTGGAGCATGTTCTTGGCAGTAATATCTCCCCATACAAGGTGGAACATACTTACATCGCCATGCTCAAAGATGCGCTTCAGTATCCGAAGTTGGATGAGAATCGCGAACGTCGATACAAGAGGGAGATGGGATTCATCGACAAAAACCATGCCGGCGACACCATCCCGAATTTCAACATGGTGCTTGCAAACGGCGACACCACGTCCATGTACGATATCCAGAGCGAATACACGCTGCTCTATCTGCAGCATCCCACCTGTCCCACTTGTCATCAGGTGCGCAATCGGATGAAAGATTTCGATAAACTTAATAAGGCCATCGCCTCGGGGAAGCTGAAAGTCGTGATGGTTTATTTTGAAGACGACCCGAAGGTTTGGAACAATTACATCAAATCCAAAGAAGCCAACCCGAATTACCTGCAAGGATGGAATTACGATCAATCCATCGATGACAACAATCTCTTCGACACCCGCACCATCCCCTACATGTTCCTCCTCGACAAAAACAAAGTGGTCATCAAGAAAGACCTGCTCGTCAATGAAATAGAACCCTATATCGATTATTTGAAAATCGGCTATTAGCTATTAGCTTTTGGCTATTAGCTTTTAGCTGTTGATTTAATTGGACTTAGACTTAAACTTAAACAATAACAACTTTTAACTTCAATAACCAATAACCAATAACCATCAATAACCCATAACCAATAACCCATAACCATTAAAGAAATGACAGAAAATCTATTCCTCCTGATTTTTATCGTAGTAATCGCCTTCCTCCTGTTTCTGGATTTGGGCATCTTGCACAAGAAAGACCATGTGGTGACGTTCAAAGAGTCTGCCACTTGGACAGCCATTTGGGTGACACTGTCGCTGTTGTTTTTCGTGTTCCTGCGTTTGCAGGGCGACATGGTGGTGGATGTGCATGACAAAGAGCAGTTTGTGGCGCAGAATCAGCTGTATGACCATCAAGTGACGTACGATGACGCCCTTTCGTGGGACGAGAACATCAAGCATTACAAGAAGCAGCTATCGTTGGAATATATCACCGGTTACCTGATTGAATTGTCTCTCTCCATCGACAATGTCTTTGTGATGATCATGATCTTCCTGTCGTTCGGGGTAGCGAAGCAGTATTATCACAGGGTGTTGTTTTATGGCATCCTTGGGGCGATAGTGTTGCGATTTATTTTCATATTCGCGGCAGGCGCCCTCATTCAGCGGTTCCACTGGCTGCTGCTCATATTCGGTGCGTTCCTGATTTATTCGGGTATCAAGATGTTCCTCGACCGGAACAAAGACGAGTCAATTGATACGGAACATCATCCTGTGGTTAAATTTTTGACAAAGAGAAAGTTGAGTACCCCTTCTTTCGACGGACACAATTTCTTCACGAAGGTGGATGGTCGTTGGCTTTGCACGCCGTTGTTCGTGGTGCTGATGATTATCGAGTTTTCGGACATCATTTTCGCCTTTGACTCCATTCCCGCCATTTTCTCTGTGACGCATGACCCGCATATCGTGTTTTTCTCCAATATTTTCGCGATTCTCGGCCTTCGTTCCATGTTCTTCATGTTAGAGAGCATCATGGACAAGTTTGCCTATCTGCGCATCGGTCTGTCGGTGTTGCTGACCTTCATCGGTGTGAAGATGTTCCTGCCGCTCCTTGGGGTGGAAGTCAGCATTGTCGCCTCCCTGGTGGTCATTATTTCTATCCTGACCCTCAGCATCTTGTTGTCAGTGCTCTTCCCTCCGAAGAAAAAGGAAACGGCAAATAGCTAATCGCCAAAAGCCAATCGCCAATAGCTAATAGCCAAACACCGCCACTTTTCCGCATTGCTTAAGGAAGTCGGAGATGGTCTCCTTCGCTTTCGTCTCGGCTTTCGCTCGGTTTTCAGGTGTGTTGTAGCGGTTTCTGATTTTGCGCTCCACTTTCTGAATCAGGGGCTTTGCCTCGTATTGCACCGCGTTTTCCTCGCTTTCGCTGTCCGATTTGAACCAAGCTTTCAGGGTCGATTGCGTGAATTCCACATCGGGTAATGTGACTCGCACGGTGTCAGAGTTTTCCACGATATGGTACTGAACCTTGTCCAGATTCATGGTCAGACTCACCTGTTGCCGCAGAATCTGCACGCAATCGTGCTTTTTCTTGAGGATTCCGTTGTCTTTCCCAAGTAAGGAACTGCCTATGCCGCTGCCGTAGAAGGCGTCCTTGGCATAGTCTTCCGTGACGGTGGTGTAGAGGTACAGCACCCCGATTGGCCGTGTGGCTTCAATGACTGTCGGCGTGTCTTTCAGGGTGAGCTCGTCTGAATCCTGACGGTGGCTGAGACGGCTCAGCAGCACCACTCCTGCTGTCAGCAGGATGATGATGATGGCGTATGTTAAGATTTTTTTGTTCATTTTCGTTGTTATTGCTGGAAAACTGGGTGGAGACCGATGGCGTTGAGCAAAGAGGTGAAGACGGCTTCGGTATTGTGGGTGAGTTCGTCGGCGAGCTGCGCTTGGAGCTCCTTGTCCTGGTTCACCACCTCTTCGAAGGCCATGGCTTTGATTTGCTGGATGGTGGTTTCACCCACCTTGTCACGCAATCCGGTGGAGAGTGTCACGATTTCATTCTGGTTGGTGACGGGGTTATACGATTTGTCAATGATTTTCGGTTTCGGCAGTCGGATCATCAGCGAGTCGTCCCCGACAAACTGCAGGTCGGATTCTTTGAGTTCGTTGAGGTCGATGCCGTAGCGGATGGTCACATCCACGGGGATCACGCAGAGCCGCTTGCCGAGTTTCCATTTGGTAGGGTTCAGCGAGGTGAGTTGTGTCTCGGAGTCGTAGATGCCCATTTTGCGGATGGTGACTTCCGTGGTGGCGATTTGCGACTGGGCCTGCAGCACACCTAATATTTCGCTTTTCTCCGGCAGCGTTTTTTCCTGTTTCTTCGCTGGCCAGAGCAGTACGATTGCTAGCAAAACTACGCTTGCAGCCAAAATTATCCAGTGCTTTTTGTTCATAATGCTCACATTAACCGATATTGTATTATAGACTCGGATTAAGACTAAAGATTAAACTTGGACTTAGACATAGACTTAAACTTAAACTTAGACATAGACTTAGTCCATAGACAAATCACTGATCACTGATCACAAATCACAATTATTATTTCTCCCGCAGTGACACGGCGAAGCCGCCGCACGGCGCCATTCGCAGCTTCAAGGCGCTCTTGCTTGTCACGGTTTTCTTCGTGATGGAGTATGCTTGCGGGTTGTATTTCAATTGCGCGTTTGGATCTCTGAATTCTGAATCGTCCGGGAGACCGCAGGCCTCTTTCGCATCGGTATAGATGGTGGCCTCGTATTTCACGCCGGGTTTCAGGAAATCCAGTTTGACCTCCACCTCGCGGGCGTTTTCGTCGGTGATGCCGCCGACGTACCAGACATCACGGGGTTGCTGTAGAGACGCGCCATGGCACGTCTCTACGCTGTCGGGAATGGCATAGACGAACCGTGTCGCGTTGGCGATCACGCCCTTCTTGCCGTCCGCCAAAGTGCCGACACCGTCGGCGGCCTTGTTCAGCGAAGCGATTTTCGGATGACGGGCTGTCACAATGTAGTCGCCGGGTTCGGCCATGATATAGATGCTGGTGTCCCAATCCACCGCCACGTCCTTGATGAACTGGAAGGCGTCCATGTAGGGTTCATAATGCTCGGGGAAGTCGGCGGCCATCTGTAGCGGGGAATAGAAGGTGACGTAGAGTCCCAGTTGGTTGCAGATGGTGTGGCTCATTTTCTTTCCCCATGGCACGATTTTGCCCATGTCGGGCTCGAAGATGCCGGGGGTGTAGTCCATCGGGCCGCCCTGCAGGCGCGTGAACGGCAGGATGGCGGTGTGTCCGGGATGGATGCGCTCGCGGAACTCGGTGCCCATGGCGCTCTCGTTGCCGATCATGTTGGGCCATGTGCGGCAAAGACCGGTAGGTCTCACCGCTTCGTGGGAGTTGACCATGATGTGGTGTTTGGCGGCCTCCACGATGGCGTAATGGTAGTGGTTGTTGATAGGCTGGCTGTAGTGACCTTCGCCAAACGGGATGATGGTGCCCACATAGCCGCCCTTCACGGCATCGTATCCGTATTGGTTCATCAGCGTGTAGGCCTGCTCCATCCAACGTTCGTAGTTGCCTGTGGAGGCGGAACTTTCGTGGTGCATGATGAGGCGGATGCCCTTCTCGTGGGCGTATTTGTTCAGCGCGGGCAGGTCGAAGTCGGGGTAGGGGGTGAGGAAATCGAACACGAACACCTTCTGCTTGCCGTACCAATCTTCCCAACCGACGTTCCAGCCCTCGATGAGCAGACCGTCAAATCCGTTAGCAGCCGCAAAGTCGATGTAGCGGCGCACGTTGGCATTGTTCGCGCCATGAGTGCCGTTGGGTTTGGCATGAACGAAATCAGTCTCGCCGATTTTCACTGACGGGAAGTCGTTGGTGTAGCTCCAAGTGCTCTTGCCGGAGATCATTTCCCACCAGACGCCCATGTATTTCACGGGGTGAATCCACGAAACATCCTCAAGAGCGCACGGCTCGTTGAGGTTGAGGATGAGGCGCGAGGCGAGCACATCCGTGGCCTTCTCGCAGACCATCACGGTGCGCCAGGGAGTGACGCACGGGGCCTGAATGCGGCCTTTGTAGCCCGTGGCGTCAGGACAGAGCCATGCCCGGAACACCATCGTGGTGTCATCGAGGTCGAGGTGCATGGTCGGAAAGTCAAGGGTGGCGGCCTCGTGGATGTTGAGGTAGAGACCGTCAGCGGTCTTCATCTGCAAAGCAGTCTGCACGCCGGTCTTGGAGAAAGCGGTCCAGGGCCAGCCGCCGTTCTTGTGTCCCGCTTCCCACAGATGGCGGATTTGCGACAGTTTCGATTCGGTGTAGTTGTACTCCTGCGTGTCCAAGTCACCGGGAATCCACCAAGCCGTGTGGTCGCCCGCCATCGCGAACTCGGTCAGCTCCTCCTTGATCCAGAAGCAGACGAGCGCGTTTTCAATCGGGAATTCGTAGCGGAATCCGAGACCGTCGTCATAGAGACGGAAACGGATTTGCATCACGGTGGCTTTCTTTTCGGTGGAGTGATCCATGCTCTCCACACTGCCGATGGGCTGTTCCAAGGTCACTAGCATCTCGTTGTAGTGGTTGCGGATGCGGGCTTCCTCGCCCCAGACGGGCTCCCAGGTTTCATCGAACGTGCTGTATGTCTTGTCTTTGATGACGAAGGCGTGTGCCAGATCATCGCGCCATTCGAGGGTGAAGCCCATGCGCGAGGGCAGCACCACGGGCTTGCCGTTGCGGAGAAGCGAGTATTGTGGTTGCCCGTTCACCACGGCGAACTTAAGTTCCAACTGACGGTCAGGACTTTGCAGCGTCAGTGCATCTGCCGGCATGGCGGGTGCTTTGGGGTAATGTTGGGCGAATGACGGCAATGTTAGAATTGCCGTGAACAACAAGATGAGAGCGCCTGTTCTTTTCATAATTTGATTTTATTTTTTCGAGTGCAAAAATAATAATTATTCTTTGACAAGTTATAGTCATTGTAATAGTCATTGTAATAGTCATTGTTATTGCTTACGTAAAAATTGTATTTTTGTCGCCGAAAATAGATTTTTGCCAGAATATGAGTGGAAAAACAGTGCATTTTCTTAAGCAACATATATTGCCATTGCTCGTCATTGCGGTGGTGGCCTTGGTTATCAGTGTCAGACACTTGAATGAGCCACCGGCATATATTCATGCGTGGGCGCAGGCGGACAACTATTCGTTGGCGCTTGGTTACCGGCATAACGGCTGTGACTTCTTTCATCCGCAGACGCTAATTTTCAACAAACAGCAATATGGTTTTGAGGATCCAGAGTCTCTGATTACCGGCTGCGATCTGCCGTTGCACCATTGGCTGGCTGCTGTGTTGATGAAGGTTACGGGCAGCAATCAACCATGGGTTTTCCGTGGGCTCACCCTCTTGGTCGCAATTTTGGGACTTTGGGCACTCTATCTGCTGACGTTTGTCCTGTCGGGTTCGAGGGCCAAGTCGCTGCTTGTCGCCATTTTCATGGCAACATCTCCCTCTTTCGCCTATTATAGCGGCTCTTTTATCCCTACAGTGCCCGCTCTTTCACTGGCTGTGGGCGGGCTGTTGCTTTATGCGCTTTACTTACGTGGCGACAAAACGTGGTTGCTATTCGTCAGTATATTGTTGCTGACTTTGTCGATGATGGAACGCACCTCCTTTGCTGTGTTATGGGTGGCGGTCGGATGTTTCCAGATGCTTAGGATTTGGCGTGGTGAGGCACGCTTTCGGACCTCATGGCTGCCATTCACCATTGGTGCGGTGCTTTTCGCCGCATGGTGGTTGTGGAGCATGCATTTACGTCAGCAATATGGATCGCTGTTCCTTGGCAGTTTGCTCCCTGTACAAAATATGGATGAAGCTCGTGAAGTGCTTCAGTATGTCCATGATCGCTGGAAGTTCCAATATTACCAGCGGATCCAGCATTGGCTCTATGTGGCGGTGGCGGTCGGTGCCATCATCACCTTGATTGTCAAAGGGAAAAAGTCCGACACGGAAACTAAAAAGCTCTCTTTGTGGTGGTTACTGGCTATCTGGATGTTCGGTGAGTTGTTGTTTGCCGTGGCCATGTCACAGCAATACTCTGACCATGACTACTATTTTCTTGACAGCCTCTATCTTCCAATATTAATGTCATTTGCAGGTCTGTTGAGCATTCTCCCCAATCCATCCAAACAATGGAGCCGTATAGGTGCCTTGGTTATGGTGTTGTTCCTCACTGGTTATATGACCTTTGTGGCTTGTCATACGCAACGGACTCGCCGGTTGGAAGGCGTTGAGGCCCTTGCAACCGCCGTCCGTTACAAAAACGCAAACCGAATGTTGGAGGAAACGGGCTATGGATCAAAGGACTTGCGTTTCTTGACGCTGTTTTCTTATCCACAGAACACTCCTTTCGTGATGATGGACAGGGAAGGCTACGCAGTCATGTGGACGGATACCAACGTGGTCAACCATGCGCTGACATTCGACTATGATTACATCTTGGTGGAAGATGAAGTCTATCGTCGTGAATTTCAGGAAGCGAACTTCATTCTGCCCCGTTTACAGAGGTTGGCGGGTAATGGGGAAATTTCCGTTTGTACACTTTCCGACAGTGTGCTGCATCCGACAGCCGATCATTTCTTTGAATAAAATCACGGACAATACGGAATGTTATTGTCGCGTCTCGGCCTTGTCGTCAGGCAAGGTGATTTCCATTTTCTGCAGGGTGAAAAACTCTCGTGAGGAGAGTCGGACAGGAATGTTTGCGGTTTTCCCATTGGGGCGCAGCATTTTAAGCCCGATGACTTTCACCTTGCTGATATAGTCAACAGGTTTTTTCAGTTCGCTGAGGGTGCCGGTGGGCTCATAGAGGTTCATGGAGCGAACAGTGCCCGGTACAATGATGGTCATGTTGTTGACGGTCAGGTTGGGCCAGCACTTGCGGCTGAGCTCGGGACGATTGTTCGCGGCGGTATCCAGCAGCATCACATTGACCAGTGAGTGATGGCGCATGGTGAGCTCGAAGGTGCAGTCTTGCATCACGATGTCGAAAGGGGTATAGGCGTTGTAGCTGGAGCGGATGCGCACGGGGATGCAGTCCACGAAACGGCAAGAATCGAAGGTGACGGTGCCGTACATAGAGGAGAACTGGGTCTGCCGTTGCCGAAGCGTGCATCGTTTGAGCAGGGCGTCCCGTCCGTAGCAGTGAATGTCGAAACGGTTGATGTCGCAGTCTGTCAAAACAGTGTTGGAAAGGTTGTTGGTGCCGAAAACGCCCCAGTTACCGTCGGCAGTTACATGCTCGAAACGGGTATCCCACAGGTTATTGAGGGCGAAGGCATAGCCATAGTCGCGCCAACGTCCGTATCCGGAATAGGTGCCGTCCACAGTCACATCGCGGAAGGTGATGCGCGCCGAGTTGCTCACGCTGAACACACCATCGGCAATCATACGGCTTCTGGGTGTGGTCACATGCACGTCTTCCACCAGCACATTGAACTGACCGTTCAAATAGAGGCAACCCGTTCTGAATGTGGAGCCTTCACGGCGGTGCAAGGTCAGTCCGCGGAAAACTTTCTCCGAAGTGTCCACGTTGTAAAAGGATGCATTGAGGCGGGTGGAGTCTGTGTTCCAGGGAGCGATGGGCTTGTTCATGCCCTTCCCGTCGTGAATCCAGATGAGGTCCTGCCGGAACACGCGGTAACCGTAGCCGATGCGCTCCGTCCAGGGATTGTCGTCTTTCAGGACCAGAAGCTTGTCTCCGGAAGCCAGATCCGGCATCATGCGGAAATCCCCATTCTCAATCCGGTGTTTTGAGAGCGTCAGTTCTTGCTGCCGGTTGGGCATGGTGAAAAGAGCGCCGTGCCGGGCATGATTGGTGACATAGAGCACCAGTCCGCCGAAATCGGTGTGTGTGCCGAGAGGGATGCTCTTGAAGTCGGCTGGAAGCTCGATTTCAAGGGTGTCAATGCCTTCGTAGTTTACTTCCAGGCCGCGTGCAAGTGCCTCGGCATGTGCGTGATACAGAGCCCAATAGCGGGCGGTGTCATTTTCCGCTTCGCGCAATCCGAAATCAAATGGGGAAACTTGTGCCATGGCCATAGGGATTTGGATACTGGTTAGCGTCAGCAATAATGCGGTCAACCAGAAGAATCTTTTCGGTTTCATAACGATATGTCCAAATATTTTTCTTCAATCTAACTGATAATCAATTTTTTATATTGTTAACGAGGAGTTTGGATCCAAAAGACAAAAATACGATATTTTATGTATTTTTGCCGCAATGAAAAAACTGATTGTTTGTTTGGCAATATTTGCCGTGGTTTTGTCGGCTGTGGCACAGGAGAAACCGGATGTGTCGCGGTTCTATGGCGGTGTTCGTGTCGGTTTCACGGCGTCGCAGATTTCCGGCGACGACCTGTCGGGTTTTCACCAGCTGGGCGCATCTGCGGGACTATTCGTGAACCACGCTGTGAATGCTTCGGGAAGCCTGAAGCTGCAGCTGGAACTCGATTTCACGATGAAAGGAAGTCATTCCTACACTCCTCCCAAACAGCAGTACGAGACGGAATTTTACTCCTTGCGGTTAGGCTATGTGGAAGTGCCTCTGCTGTTGGAATGGGCTGTCGGGAGATGGACACTTTGGGGCAAACCGTTCCAATTTGAGCTGGAAGTTGGACCTGCGTTCGGAGTGGTCGTCCTGCAAAAGGAATGGGAAGCCACGGGACTGATTGTCGGAAGACCTCCTTTCCGGCGTTTTGAGTTCTCCGGTATGGCGGGATTATCGTTGAAAATTGCGGATCATCACAGTGTCAACTTGCGTTTCAGCAATTCAATTATCCCTGTCCGTATTCCCACTTGGGTCTATGGAAGGGTCATCAACAAACAGTTCAACACCTTGCTGATAACTAGTTATTGCTACCAATTTTGAAAGTTTCCTCCGTGTCCCAATAGGCGCGGATGGAAATACTCTTCGGGAAGGCGAACATCTTCTCCGGCTGACATTTAGTAGAGTAGTCACCGGTATCCCAAATGCCATTTTCATTTTCATCAAGGAAAGCGCTGATGCGGTATGTGTCGGGGTTCAGGAATGAATAGGTGATTGTTGACGCACCGGTCAGCCGGTCTTCCTGCATTTTGCGATCCCCTTTCCATAAAGTGACGACATACGTCTTCCCTTCTTCCGGAAGTTCATAGTTTATGATAAGCGTACCGTAATCCTTGATGGATTTGGCGGAGAATTGCGTCGTCAAAGTGTCGTTTGTGAGTCCGTTATACCCGTAAAAAACAGAATCGGGGATCATTACCGTATAACTTTTCTTCTCCATATATTGCATAGGGAGAGGCAGTTCCATCACAAATGTGTCAGGGACGGAATAGCGATAGATGACTGTGTCTTTAACGGATTGTTGTTGAGAATACACATAAACATCGAAGGTGTCGGAAGGACGAATGGGGTAGGGGAATTTCAACATCAACGGTTTATGGTATTCGCCCGCATTCAGGAAAGTCACGTTGAATTTTTTTGTCTGGTTTGAACGTCCTCGTCCGCTTGTCGCCTTTTCATGATAAGGCGCAAGACGCACGGTGTCAAGATAATTGTCGGCGTTGAAGTAAAAGACGGTGGTGTCCGACAAGGGTGATTTTAGATACCAGGTGATGGAGTCTTTGGTCTCGTTGAAGCGTTCAAAATATTCCAAATGATTGTCAGCAGGAGTGGCGGAGAAAACATTAACTGCTGATTTATAAGGGAATATGTAAACTCCAGAAGCGGGATTTTCGTATCGTTGCAGTTTTTGTGAGGTGTCTGTGGCTGTAAAGGAGTACAAAGTCAACAGTGGGAGTGTTGCTTTGAGGGAGTCGGATGCACTGTCCGGCAGTGCATGGTATGCGGTGACGGTCTCTTCCAGGAAGGCAATTTCCTCATTGGGGAGATTGTAAAGTAAATCGGAATTTATATCTTTGAGGGCGAATATCTTATAAGTTCCTTCCGTGATGTTTTGAAAAAGGAAGCTTCCGTCATCATGGGTTTTGGTGACGTAATCAGGCCTTGTGGTGAGCGGCAGGGAATCGGCTGTGTTTTTGTACAACAGCACGTAGAAATCCTTGGAAGGAGCCAGACTCTTGGCATCCAATATGTTGCCCCGAATCATGTAAGCGTCCAGACTGTCACCGGTGGAGAAACTATAATGAAAGTAGCTCAGGGGCGTGTTTTCGTGGTAATCCCGTATGCAATCAGAGAAGACCATGTTGTAGGTGGTGTTGGCCCGCAGAGTGTCTTTGAACTTGATGACGAGGGACTTGCCTTTCAAGGTGTATTGCGGTGATTCCGACAGCGGGGGAGAGATGAGTACATTTGTTGTCGGGTTGTTCAGCGTGACATATTCGTCAAAAAAAATCCGGATCTGTTTGTCTTGGAATCGCACAGACTGATTCTCGGGAGTCATCTTCAACACCTTTGGCGGTGTGGTGTCCCTTGGCCCGCCCGTCGGACTGGAAATCTTCGCACAGCCCGCGAAAAACGCCGCCAAAATAATCATTGCCGCAATAACATCAATACCTTGTCTTTTCATCTAATTCTCTAATTCTCTAATCATCTAATCATCCTATTCTCTAATTAAAACGGAATAAATCCAATCCCCAGCTTCAATCCGAAGCAATAAGCGCCGAGAATACGAGTACGTGCGTAATGGTCATATCGCAAGGTGGATTCTTCATAGTAAATAGCCGAACTGTCCTTTATTCTGGCAAAAGGCACCTTGTAGCCGCCAAAGGTGGTGCCGAGACTTGCACCCAGCGTGAGTTTGAGACGGTTCAGTAAGATGAAGTCGTAGCCGTATTCGATTTTTAGGCCGAAAATGTTGCCTTTGTTCTCTATGATTTCCTCGTATGGCTCTTGCGTACCTTCGATGATGCCGATTTGTATGCCTTCGGTGTCCATTTTATAATGGTAGAAGAAGCCGTCAAAAATGAACTTGAAGTAATGTCCGAGCGGTGCGAAACGGTTTCCGACATATTGTTTGTAGTAAGCGTTAAAGCCGTGTGCGATGATGTTCCCGTAAAGCTCAGCTTCGCCCCAATCTGTATAGCCATAGTATTGGTGTCCTATCCGGAGGCGGCAGTCGCTGCCCTTGAAGGGCGAATTGTAGTAGTTGTATCCGACGCCCACCGTTCCCTTTTTCCACACCATCAGCTCGATGTTGGGTGTAAGAAAGTAGTTGAGCCCCAGATAACGTTGCGCTCCTTTAGAGATGTCCCAGCCCGAACTCACCGGATTCGGGTTCAGCCATGCGGGTGAAATGTAACCCTCCATGTTCAGGATCACATGGTTGCCCAAGAAGTTGTACATCTTCGGTTTCACGTAATCCTCGACCTTCTGATAGACATACCCGTTCACGTACGCCTTGCGCATCACCTCGGATTTGGAATAGTGGCTGGAGACTTCTGTCTTGCCATCCACCACATCGATGACGCGGAAATTCACATCGACATCGTGTTGGCGGAGACTCAGCACGGCCGCCACGACGGGAAGGGAGTAGGGGAATATGGGGGCGAGCCAGGGCAGGGAGATTTTGTTGCCGAAGAAACTGCGGCCGGGAGCGTCCGTCACATGCACGAAGCAGAGCTTTCGGCTGCCCAGCTCGGCGGCGATGTCATCAAGGTATTCAGAGGTGTGGTAGCGCATGTCAAGACCGCCGGCGTTGGTGAAGTCGTCGTTCCAGAGGCGCATTTTCACGTAGTTGTTGTATTTTTCCGTTTCCGGTTTGGAGAAGTCCATGGAAAGCGTGACTGGAGTGATTTTTTGACCTTTGAGGGCGCGGCACATCAGCTTCTGCAGCTGCTCGGCATTGCGTTTGTCGGCGGAAGAACTCTTGACGTGATGGTAGTTGTCGTAGATGTGGTAGATTGGGGTGGCGACCAAAACCGACTTTTCGTTCCCGATTTTGGCATCGGAAACAGACTCTAAAACAGCCTGCATCTCGGCGTTCACCACCGCATCGTTGACCCAGGCCTTGAAGAGCGAGTCGCTGTGGATGTCCACAAGCATGTAGTTGACAGTCTTGAACTTAGGGTCAGGCAGCACTTTTGCGTTCACGCTCTGCTGCTTGATGCGGTCGTACTTGGAATTGGTGGTTGCGGGGCGCGTCGTGTCACCGCCCGTTTTGGCGATTTCCTCCAGGGTGGTTCCTTGCGGGTAGTCACAGAAATCAACAAACCGCATTTTGTTTTTCACGAAGATGTCGTTGATGAGGTCCTTGGCGATGTTTTGCAGATATTCGTCACTAGGAGCGGCCTGCAGTGCTGTCCACGCATTGCGCAGTGCAAGCACGGCATACTCGTTGCGGTTCATTTTGGAAAGGAAGTAGTTGACCTGCTGTTGCTCGCCTTCCACATCGCGGTAGGGCTCCATGTACGAGCTGGTTTGCCCGGAGCCCTTGTGCTTGGCGGCTCCGTAGTAGGCGGTGGCTTTGGCGCGGCACAGGTAAGCGTTGTCCGGGAAGTGCTGTTCCATCACATGGATGTTGTAAATGGCCTTGTCGTAGTCGTGGTTGATGAGGAAGCGGTCGATGCAGGCGAAGCAGGCCACGTTGCGCAGGCGTGTGAACTGCTCTTCGGGTTGCACAAAGCGTTTGCGGCCTTCATTGGAGAACTTGCTCACCAAGCCATTGGCCAACGTGCGTCGTTTTTCCACGTTGGGGTGGGTGAGCAGCGTGTCGATCATGTTGGAGCGGTCGGGGATGTTGGCGACCGTTTTCAGGAAGTAATTGTCCGGGAATTGATAGAAGCCGGCCTCCACTTCGGAACGCTGGAACGGGATTTCATCGAAAGGCAGGTCGGCGTAGAGCAGCACGTCGAAGAGGCCGTCGAGGATGTCGTAGCTGTAGGGGGAATCCTTGTAGTAGGTGAGCAGTCCGACGCGGTCAGCGGCGAATTCCTGCTCGCGGGAGAACTGGTGGTGGCGCATGTAGCGGCTCACAGCGTCTTTGTCTTTGCTTTTCGAGTTGTCGGCCTTGCTGTGGCGCTCGCTGTAGTGGGCAATCTCATGCGCCAGCACGAAGGCCAGTTCCGCCTCGTTGGTCACCTGCGCCAGCATCCCCAGGGTCACCAGGATAGTGCCGTTCGGCAGCGAGTAGGCGTTCACGATGGTGCTCTGCAGGATATAGACGTGGACTTCCTGCTGCAGTTGCGGGTAATTGACCAGCAGTTTCTCTTTGATGTTGTCGAGATACTGGTTCATCTCGGTGCCGTAGAGGATTCTGCCCTGATTAAGCATGGAGACGAGGAACGGGCTGTATTCCTTGTCCGACTTCGGGGTGTTCGCGGCCTTCTTCAGATCGGCGGGGAAACTGCCCTGCGACTCTATCGGTGCGTAGTTGTTGACCGAGAGCTGCGGCTGGGCAAAAGCGGTCAGTGCGAAAAGGGATACGATTATGAGCGTTATTCTCTTCATTGCAGTATTGGTTTTGCGGTGCAAAAATATATTTTTTTGGGTTACGGGGGTTAACGCGATTGTCAGGACTCGAAATGATTAGAATGTGTGTTTCAGCTTCGCGATTCGGTTCGAGACTTTATCCGAACGGCATAATATGAGGCCTTCCGGGGTGATGAACAACGGTTCGATCATATAGCATTTGTGTTCTTGGTAATTCATGAGCATTTCCGGGCGGGAAATATCGTGTTTGCTGTTGATGGTGCAATGCGCTGCACAAACATTATCGTAGTCGAGACCAACCCCGAAAACCCTTTCGGAAATGAAGGTGTGCTTGTCTGTTTCTCCATTGTAGTTTTGGCAGTTGTCGTGGAAAAAAAGGTGTATCTTGTCTTGGTACATCATCGCATAGTAGGAAAACATTCTTGAACGAAGTCCCGTTGGAGACGAGGAATGGCCCACAACACATTGGTTCTTGTTGATTGTCTTGAAGTCGTTGAACTCACCGGTTTTGTCGGCGAAGTGCACAAGGATGGGACCGCCGGCGGTTTGCAGCTCAATCCCCCTGTGTAGCGTCTGCATCTCACCTAACAGCACTAGACTGCTGTCGGAAAACTCAAGAAAATCTATTGTATAGGCATTGAAATCCTTCGCCGATTGCTTTGTGGCCGAGTGTTGGTAGGCGTAGTAGGAGGCGGGGAACTCTTGAAGATTGAGATGAATGCGGTTTAGGGAGGGCAGTGAGGTGGCAATATAACAGCCAGTTTCTTTCTCATCGGGTGCCGTGGCGTAATAGCCTCCTAAAGCTAATCGGTTGTCCTTGGTGATCAGCAACTTGCTGCTGGAAATATGCCCGAATTCCACAGGCTCCTCCACGGTGTTCTGTTCGCCGTATTGACCGCATTGGTAGAAGTGAAGCGTTTCGTTTTCGTAAATTTCCCTGTCGCCCTCCTCTTTTGGGTTAAATGAAATGAGAGCGGTGTAAATGTCGGCGTTGTCGTCAATAGCTATGTCCAAAAGTTTGAGGGTTTTGTTCTCGAAGTCAAAATCAATGGGGTGCTCCCACTTCAGACCGTTTTCATCGAACGAGAGCATGTGGGCACTTTGCAAATTGGACGTGTTGAACTGCATCTGGAAGATGACGACACCCGCCTTGCGTTTGTCAGGGGAAGTGACACCGACGGATTCGAACGTTATGCGTTTGTCAATGGGCACTGAAAACACCGTGGTGGGGCTCCAGACATATTTTTCCGCGTCTTTGGGAAGGGCATTATAGCAAATGTTGTAGGTGTCGTCTGTGTAGTAGTCGTATATGGAAATCACGCTCTGGTTGTCCTCATAACAAGCCAGCAAGCAGAAAAACTGATTTTTCGCTTGGCCCGGACGTTTCACGAGGATTTCCCGTCCCGCCCCGCCGGATTTAGGCAGGATGGAGAGCCCGACATCGTAGAATTCCCCATAAAACGAACGGGTAAACCAGATATATCGGTTCACTTCATCTTCGGTGCGAAATGACGGGAAACCGATGTATTTCCTGACAATGAGGTCGGAGAGCTGTTCTTGCGCGAAAGCTGTGGTCGCGAATAGAACGCCTAATAGCAGAATTGTTTTTCTCATTTTCTTTCGAGGACCTCTAATTTACTGCTTTCGCGTCACACCCAGTCTCTGCGAGGTCCGTTAAACAGAATTAAAAAGAGTGACGCTGCAAAATTAGCAATTTTCCTTATTGTAATAGGATGCAAATCTTCCGAAAGGTTGCAGTTTGTTGGCGATTTTTTCCGGAGATTCGGATGGATTTCTGTGGCTTGTTCGCTAAAATTCACTCCGTCAGATTGTTGCCGCTTTTGAACACACGCGAAAAAAACGTACTTTTGCCGATTGTAAATTTAAAGGATATTGGAAGATGAACAAAGTGAGGATTTGGACATTAACTGTCATTTTAGTTGTTTGTAATTCAATAAATTGTGTTTTTGCGCAGAAGAACAAGGTGGATTACCCGCAGGCCGAGTGGTCGAAGGCAGCGGTCATTTTGATGCACACTCCTGGTCAGGAGTTGTTTGACGGGGTGATTCATCCTTCGGCGGGGCTTTTCGAGGACTATTTCGATGTAGATAAGGCGGCAGCAGAACATCGGAACTACATCAAAATGCTTCAGAAGAACGGCATCAAGGTCTATACAGTGCGGCAGATTTTGGAAGAGACGGGCATTGACAGCTTGCGCGTCCTGGCGGGTGAACTGCTCCAATACGATGTCACCACGCTGGATGATGACGCAGCGGCTGATGCCGCCCGTTACAAGAAGGAGGTGCTAGCCAAAATGAGCCGTGCCGACCTGATACGCTGCATCCTGTTGCAACCCACGGTGGTGCTCTACAAGACGGGTCTTAATACGGGATTTGAGGCCCAATATGTGCATAATCCGTTGATGAATCTCTACTTTACCCGCGACCAGAGCATCACCACTCCGCGAGGCCATGTGATTTGCAACATGAACTCTTCCCAGCGAGAACCCGAGGCCGATATCATCAGTCTGTGTTACGCGCACCTTGGTTTGAAGCCGATTCTACGTATCCAAGGCGAGGGGCGCTTGGAGGGAGGCGACTACTTGCCCGCCGGAACCCTGTCGTTCATCGGATGCGGCATGCGCACGAACGACGAGGGCATCCGGCAGTTGATGGAGGCGGACGCTTTCGGCCACGACACCGTGGTGGTGGTCCGCGACCACAAGTTCTGGCAGATGCAGATGCACCTCGATACCTATTTCAACATTATTGATAAAGACCTTTGCACGCTGACTTCCAGTCGGTTGAATGCACAGAAAGACGATCCGGAATACGTTACTTGCGACCTATGGGTGCGTGCGCCCGGCACGAAAAAATACACTCTTTTGCAGAAGGACCGCTCTTTCGTGGAATTCCTGCAGGATCGTTTTGGGATTATTCCCATTGACAGCGAAGATGAGATGCACTATGCCAACAATTTCCTGACCATCGCGCCGCGTCACATCATGGCGGTGGGCGGTCAGTCAAAGGCCTTGCAACAGCGTTTTGCCATAGCCGGCGTGAAAGTGGAATGGATCCCGTTAGAGAGCCTCATCGACGGCTACGGTGCCGCCCACTGCATGACGCAGGTCCTGAAGCGGCAGGCACGCTGGTAGTCGCGGTTAGAAAGGTAAGGGTACGGTTAACTGCTAACTGCTAACCGCTAACTGCTAACTACTAACTACTAACTTCCACCAGCAGCCCCTTCAGATAATCCCCTTCCGGGTGGTAGATGCTGACCGGATGGCAGGGGGCGTGCTGCAGGCGGCTGACCACGCGGACGTTCTTGCCGGCGAGGGCGGCGGCGGAGAAGACGAGTGTCTGGAAGTCGTCGCGGCTGATGGCCTGCGAGCACGAGAAGGTGAAGAGCAGACCGCCAGGACGGATCTTCTCCATCGTCTTGCGGTTGATGTTGCGGTAGCCCTTGATGCCCTGCTCCTTCACGCGGTGGTGCTTGGCGAAGGCCGGCGGGTCGAGGACGATGAGGTCGTAATGGTGTTCGGGCATCCGGTCGAGGTAGGCGAACACGTCCTCGCAGACGGCGTTGTGCCGTCCCGCGAAGTCGCCGCCCATCAGGCGCACGTTCTCCTCCACGAGGTCGATGGCCTTCTGCGAAATATCGACGGAATCCACGTGTTGCGCCCCGCCGCGCAGGGCGTAGAGGGAGAAGCCGCCGGAGTAGGAGAACATGTTGAGGACGGTGTGCCCTTTCGCCAGCTCACCCACCATGGCGCGGCTCTCGCGCTGGTCGAGGAAGAAGCCGGTCTTCTGTCCGTTGAGGATGTCGATTTTGAAGAGGATGCCGTGCTCGGAGGCGATGACCTCCCCGTCGGGCTGTCCGTAAATCCAGCCGTTTTCCATGGCAATCTCCTCGTCCTCAGCGGTCTCGATGGCGGTTTTGAGGCAGATGGCCTTCGTGTCGGGCAGCAGCTCGGCGAGCAGCTCCGCGAGGGTTTTGCGCAGACGGTACATGCCCATGGAGTGCACCTGCATGACGAGGTGGCGGTTGTAGGCGTCGATGATGAGACCCGGCATGCCGTCGCCCTCGCCGTTGACGAGGCGGTACATGTTGGTCTGCGGGTTCGGCAGCAGGATGGTTTTTCGGAATGCGATGGCGTTCAGCAGTTTCCCGCGCCAGAAGTCTCGGTTGATGTCGCGCTGCTCGAAGCTGAAAACGCGCACGGCGATAGTGGTGGGCTGGTAGTGTCCGGTAGCGAGGTATTGGCGTTGTGCGTCATAGACCTCCACGATGTCGCCGTCGCGCAAGTCTTTGTCTTTTCGGGCGATGGCGCCGGAGAAGACCCACGGGTGCCGCCGTTGCAGGGATTTCTCCTTGCCGGGGCGCAGGATGATGCGGGGAAGGGTATGGTCATTCATGCCGCAAAAGTACGATTTTTTCGGGTGAAGTCTGAAAAAGTGCCGATATTTTTTGTGATTTCGCAGATTGATTCTGGATAATTTTGCGCCATTCCTGTCAGTACTTAATTCTGAAGTACTCCAGCAATGCCTTGTATTGCTGTATTGCTTGATTGTTATGTGTTATGTGTCGAAAAATTGTATTTTCGCGAATCGAAAATGTTGTTATGGATAACCTTTCTTCCGTTCGGCGCACGTTTCTCTTGATGGCCTTTGCTTTGACCGTCCCGCTCTCATGTTGTTGGGCGCAGCGCGAAGGGCAGAAGGAACTTTTGGATCGGGCATATTGGGAAAAGTCTGTGGAGACCTTACAGCAGTTTTTTGAAAACTGGGCCGATGAGATACCCCAGAACGAGGCGGAGGTGACCAACGACACGGTTGCGGAAGCCTATCGCGTGTTCAAGGCCTTCTACCAGCCGATGCAGCTTGAGTTGCTTACGGATTCTGTTTACGGTGAGGATACGACTCTCTTCATGAACAAGCCGTTTTATATTGTGCAAGGAACCCTTTGGGAGGTTCGGGTGGCGGATGGGATTCCTTACACCAGAGCAGAACGAGACTCTTTTCTTGTGACTCGTGCGCGGGAATATAAGCTTGAGCACCCGTGGATTGATTTGGAGGAGGTGATTCGTGACACTTTTGAGTATAGACCCCGATATGAATATCCAAGTTTTCCTCCTTTTGAGTATGTGCCGTCGCGACGGATCGATTCTGCCATCCGGTTTTGCCCGAATGTGCATTTTGAGGGAAAGAAAGTGGTCTATTTAACTCCGGAATATCGTGTGTTGTTGGATAAGTTCATGGAAAAGCCCGGTAATAGTCGAGATCCTAACAAATTAAGAGAGTTAATGCCGGGGTACGAAAGTGGGATACGTTCGGATTTTCTCAGCTGGATGGCTTTGGTTCGTCGGCACAACATAAGTTGGGATTACCAAACCGGTCCTTGTGTGTATGGGATCATTCTTGACTCCCAATTTCAGCGCGCGGTGGTTCTGTACTATTATCGGTTTGTCGGTTACCAGGCCACATTGCTGAAAGAGCAGGGTGAATGGCGGGTCGCGAAGGTTGTCTCGACGTGGATAGAGTAGCAGCAAGGATGTTCTTTCAGGGTGAGTTTGTTTTATGACCGGAAAAAATGTATTTTCGCAAATTGAATGGTTTGTAATATGAAAACATGCAATGTTAAAGTTGAGAAACTGCTGAAAAAGATATTGATTCCATCGCAGACTTCCTAGTGGATTAGGTGAGTGGGTTTACCGTTTCAATAGTTTGACAATCCATATCAACAAACCCAAAATGGCGATGTTACTTATAACAAGCGCAATGGTCAAACCGTTGATGTGGGAATTGTAAGTCGATTCAGTTAAAGCGTATTTCCCATCAAGCATAGCTGTCAAGTACATCATAACTTCCACTGTTACCGCTATGAACAAAAATGAGAATGCAGAGATAATAATGATTTTGCGTCGTTTCATATTAGTGCTTTATTAGAAATCAAATAGAGATGAATATTGTATGCTTTTGCACGGATTTTCGACAATTCAAAAAGGAAGAATCAGGCAAAATGTACTATCATGGAACCAGAATGACCCATGCTACAGCACCGAGGCGATTTTGCGGACGGCGGAGAGACGGCGGAGGAAGGAACGGTCGCGCTTGGTGGTGATCATGTCGTAACGTGTCTGTAGAGCAAGCAAAGGCTCGGCATCCAGATCAAGAGCAGTGGCGATCAAAATAGCCATTTCTGTGTTAAGTGGTCGCTTGCCATTCAGGATTTCGTTTAATTGCGTGTAGGAAACACCTATTTCAGTCGCCAACTTCCGTTGCGAGATGCCGCGATATTCTATTTCGTCCTTGATTACCTCGCCAGGGTGTGTGGGGGTATAGGGTTCTAACATGCTGACTTCTTTCTGTTTCATAATGATTACTGATAATGGTTACTCAATTCAGTGATATTCACAATGGTCGCGATGGTTTCAGGTCCTTCTACGTGTTCTTCAAACTCTATTCGATATTTGTCATTGACTCGGACTGAGGAAAGACCTGCTTTGTCACCTAATAGCTTTTCATAATGCAACGAGTTGTATCGAGCAAGTGACAAAACATTGGGCGATGTGAACATCAAATCAACTATTTTGGCGTATTTTTTGATAACACAAGGTTGGTAGTGATGCTTTTTGTCGCCGCTTTCACCATATTCGTATAGGTTTTGAAGATAGTCTTTTTCAAAAAACACTCTCATCGCTTAGTAAGTTTTAGACTGCAAAAATAATAAAATTTCGCCACGTTCACAAAAAAGTGAATTTTTTTCTTATCGTTGATTCCTCTCCCTTTTCTTCGCATACTTCCCCTTCACTATCTCAAACGACCCTGCAACCAGCTCTTTGAGCAGTTCGTCGGCGATGGTCGGCAGGTGGATGCCGATCCAGTACTTGACGCTGAAGTGGCTGTCGGGGGGCGTCACGCCCTCGGCGGTGTCGAGCAGTTCGGGGATGCGCTCGGGCGGACATTTCACCACCACTCTGAGGTCGTTGAGGTCGCAGTAGCAGAAGGTGTGCCCGCTGACGTAGAACACCAGCACGGAGTCGCCGCCGGGCATCTTCGCGAAGGGCAGTTTCTCCTCCACCTCGCCCAACGAGAGGCAATATTCACGGAATTCTTCGAGGTTCATGATGATTGGATATAGGTCTTATTGTTCAGGATTATACGGCGCATTGTCCTCCGCCACGAGATTCTCCGTCGTTTCCTGAGTCTCGTAAATGGCAACTCCCTTTTCGTAAAGGTATTCGGGGGCAATGTCTATGGAGCCATTCTCCCAAGTCACTGTCCAGCCATCCAATATGATATTGTGGAATTTTTGTTTATCCTGCAGTGGGCTGAAAACAGGGAATTGCTGTATTAGTGGCTTGCAGTCAAAGGTTTTCACGCTGCCATTGTTGAAAGTCAGCCGCAGCAAATAATTGTCAAGCGCTTCCGCTGCGACAACCCATATAATATTGTTGCTATCTTCCATTTTATTCTAAGGGTTTAATTGATTTCAAAGGTTCGCCGTTTTCCATTCTTCTCCAGTTTTCCCATAACTCATCTTTGTGCAAATCCATCCATTCTTATACGAATTCTAAAGCTCTTCTGCTCATGGATCCTGTCATTTCGCCTGTGGAGATGTTGATAAGAGCACGAAATTCGTTGTACCTGACATGAAAATGTGGTGGGTTGTGGTCTGGAAAATACATGGTGATGATAATGCCATAAAATCGACTGATTTCGGACATGGTAGATTGTTTTAGAGTTCTTTCTTTTTAGTGCGGCAAAGATATAAAATTTTTGGATATTGTTATATAATCTTTTAATAAATTTTTGAATTGGAGGTTTGGCTTGCCGTTTCAATAGTTTGACAATACATAACAACTTCTGCTATTACGGCTATGGACAAAACCAAGAATGCGGAAATAATAAGGATTTTACGTCATTTCATAACATAGATTGAAAGTCCACCTCCAAAAAGAAGAGTCCTTATTCGCCAATCAGTTCCAACGCTTTTTCCAACAGCTCGTCCCGGCCGTCCTTGATGCCTTTGACCGTGGGCCAGACATATATGTCGGGGATGATGCCGACGCGCTGGGTCTCCGTGCCGTCCGGATAGTAAATGCCGATACCGGAGAAATAGGAGCAGACCCCGCCCGGAAGCTGGATTCCCACCACATTGCCGTCTGCGCCTGCCGTCGTGTTGCCGATAACGGTGCTGTTCGGGATTGTGCGGTACATCATGGTGCAGAACTCCGCATGACTTTGCGAGTTCTCATCGATGAGAATGACGATTTTACCCTCATAGGCCTCTTTACCTCGTCCTGTGTAAACCGACTTTGTGAGGACAAATTCACCTGGGTTGCTTAAGTTTGGGGTCGTAGATTTGAAAAACGGCCTTGATTTGTCAGACAAAATGCGGTAAAACGCATAATTGATGGTCTCATTCGGATATTCCCGCAAATCTAAAATCAGCCCTTTCGTGGTGTGCAAGGTGTCCGCGATGCGTTGCACCCAAGCTTCGGTGATATCATCCATCGATACATATCCGATGCTGTCGCCAAACACTTTGTAGCAAACACTGTCGGTTGCGAAACTGGGAGCCATCTCCTCATTGTTATATCGGGCGATGGTGACCTCCTTCTGGACGTTATCCGACAGGAATTTGAGACTGACGGTGGGCGTAAGGCCGGCGCAGACCCACCACGCCACCTGCCGCAGTTTTGCGCGGTGGTTGGAGGCCGCATAGTGCGGAGCCAAGCTGTCAACCCAATACGAAACCGGTTTCCCGTCGATGTGCGTGATGACATCCCCGATGTGCGGTCCCGAACTGTCGATTTTTGACGCATCCCAATATCCGGAGACCACCAGCGTGTCGTTTTTCAAGAACCTCACCTTGAACGGGGGACGGTAATTCTCCGACGATTTAGCCGGTTTGGAGGACCAGACCACTCCGTGCGTGTCGTCGCATTGGGCAATCAGTTGCCGGACTGCTTGCCAATAGGATTTTTTGTCATCGGCGGATAGGATAGAAGGAATGTGCTTTTTCAGAATTGTATTCCATTCTGTGTCAGTGAGTTGCTTATACGGAAAAAAGTAATTCACCATGTTCCAGTAACGGTACAGGGTCAGCAAGCGGTAGCCGGCGTCAGGGCACTCCATATCCTCGTATGGGTTCTCGTGGATGAATTTCGCCACCTTCAGCCACGGAGACTCATAGGTTACGTAATAGTAGCCGTTATTGCGGTTCTGATAAACATTCATCAGCACTTTGTAAAGCTTTGGGGAGAGTTTGTCAGGATTAATCCATGACAAATCGGGCTTCAGAACAGCGTTCGTGTCAACGGGTTTAACGTCTTTGTTGACAGGAATCTTCCCGAAATGAGAAATCCATTTGACTAGGTATGTGTCGCGCTGCTTGTTGTCCGTAACTTGCAGGTAGCCGGGCAGCATACGGAAAAGTTCGTAATCCCAATTGTAAGTGCCTTTGGATATAAGTGGGTGATGATATTTCAGAAAGCCCCAAACACGACCTAATAGCTCAAGGTTGTCCACCAATTGTGGGGTTATTTCAGGAAAAACCACGTCGGAACCGTGGTCATACACCGTGTCTCGGACTGCGACAGACACGTTGGAAGGTGTTTGTGCGAAGGAGATGGTCGCACAGAAAAGGAGAATGACGGTGTATAAGGTTTGTTTTATCATAATCTTAGATTTACAGATTTGGTTTTTATGCGCAAAAGTAGATTTTTTTTTCATTCTTGTTGACGGAGTGTCCAAAAAAATCCTATTTTTGCATCCCGTATTTTAAACCAGTAATGATATGAAAATCGGTTTTGATAACGGGAAGTATCTGAAAATCCAATCGGAACACATCAAGGAGCGCATCGCTCAATTCGGACACAAACTTTACTTGGAATTTGGTGGGAAGCTGTATGACGATTTCCACGCCAGTCGTGTGTTGCCAGGATTCCAGCCGGACAGCAAGCTTCGTATGCTCACCCAACTGCAGGACGATGCGGAGATCATCATCGTTATCAGTGCCGTGGATATCGAAAAGAACAAGGTGCGCGGTGACCTGGGCATCACCTACGACGAGGATGTTCTGCGTCTGCGCGACATCTTCATCGCCCGCGGCTTCTTGGTCAGCGGCGTGGTGATCACGCACTACAACGGTCAGGCCAGCGCAATGGCCTACCGCGAGCGTCTAGAGCGCATGGGCATCAAGGTCTATTACCATTATATCATAGAGGGTTATCCCACCAATGTCGATCTCATTGACTCACCCGACGGTTTCGGCCGCAACGAGTATGTGGAAACCAGCCGTCCGTTGGTGGTCGTGACGGCGCCCGGTCCCGGCAGCGGCAAGATGGCGGTATGCCTGAGCCAGCTCTACCAGGAAAACGTGCGCGGGGTCAAAGCTGGTTATGCCAAATTCGAGACTTTCCCCATCTGGAACCTCTCGCTGAAGCATCCTGTCAACATCGCATACGAAGCCGCCACCGCCGATTTGGATGACGTCAACATGATCGACCCCTTCCATTTGGAGGCGTATGGCAAGATGGCGGTCAACTACAACCGCGACGTGGAGATTTTCCCGGTATTGAACGCCATTTTCGAGGGCATCTACGGCGAAAATCCCTACAAGTCGCCCACCGACATGGGCGTGAACATGGCCGGCTACTGCATCTCCGACGATGAGGTGTGTTGTGAGGCCTCCAAAGACGAGATCATCCGCCGTTACTTCACCGCGCTGTGCAATGTGGTGGACGGAAAAGCCACTGAGCAGGAGGTCAACAAGATTTCGCTGCTGCTGAAGCGTGCGCAGATCACGGTGGAAGACCGCAAGGCCATCACTGCGGCGCGGAAACGTAAGGAAGAGAGTGGGGTGGCCGCTTCCGCAATCGAATTGGCCGACGGCACGATTATCACCGCCCAGACCAGTACGCTGTTGGGACCGAGTGCTGCACTATTGCTCAACGCCACGAAACATCTGGCGGGCATTGACCACGAGGTCAAACTGATCCCGCAGGCCATGATCGAACCTATCCAAGAGACCAAAGTCAACCTTTTGCATGGTCACAACCCGCGCCTGCACACCGATGAGGTGCTCGTTGCGCTCTCCATGCTCAGTCTCAACGACGAGAACTGTCGCAAGGCATTGGCCTGTTTACCGCAATTGGATGGTTGTCAAGCGCATACCACCGTCATGTTGAGCGAGATTGATCACAAGATTTTCAAAAAATTAGGGATAGGACTCACTTGCGAACCCATTCGGAAAGGGAAATAAGGATGGCGCAATGAGACGATGATAAACGATGAGTGGCACTGAAATTGTTTTCGCAGGATTAGCGCTGTCCATCGTTATTGACCGATAAGATTTGTAAAATTCGTTAATTACGGTGTTCACCCTCCGAAATCATCGTAATGCACCATCTCCTTCGTGACGCCCAGACTGTCCAGCATCTTCAGAACGGCCTGCAGCATCATGGGCGGACCGCAGATGTAGTACTCGATGTCCTCAGGGGCAGGGTGGTTCTTCAGATACTGCTCGTAAATCACGTCGTGGATGAAGCCCGTGGGACCGGTCCAGTGGTCTTCGGGTAGCGCATCGGAGAGGGCGACGTGGAACTCGAAGTTGTCGTGTTCCGCCGCGAGCCGCTCGAACTCGTCCATGTAGAAGAGCTCTTTGCGCGAGCGACCGCCGTACCAGAAGGTGGTTTTCCGTTGTGTATGTTTCACTTTGAACTGGTCAAAGATGTGCGAGCGCATGGGGGCCATGCCTGCGCCGCCGCCGATGAACATCATCTCGCGGTCGGTCTCTTCCACGAAAAAGTCGCCGTAAGGTCCTGAGACATAGACTTTGTCGCCCGGTTTCAGACTGTAGATGTAGGATGACGCCACGCCTGGGTTCACCTTCTCCATCCGTCCTTTTTTGCGATTGAAGGGTGGGGTGGCGATGCGCACGTTGAGCATCACGATGCCGTTCTCCGCCGGGTAGTTGGCCATCGAATAGGCGCGCACCGTCGGGGTTCCGTTCTTCATCCGCAGGTCGAAGAGCCCAATCTTCTGCCAGTCGGCGCGGTAGGGTTCCTCCACCGTCATGTCGGAGAAGTTGACGGTGCCAGCGGGAATGTCGATCTGGATGTAGCCGCCGGAGCGGAAGTCCATGACCTCGCCCTCGGGCAGCTGCAGCACCAACTCTTTGATGAAGGTGGCCACGTTGTGGTTGGAGACGACCGTACACTCCCACTTCTTGATGCCGAAGAAACTTTCGGGAATCTCGATTTCCATGTCCTCGCGCACCTTCACCTGACAGAAGAGGCGGTAATGGTTGGCGGCCTCCTTGCGGGAGATGTGCGCTAGCTCGGTGGGCAGGATCTCGCCGCCGCCGCTGAGCACCTTGCCGCGGCACGTGCCGCAGGAGCCGCCCCCGCCGCACGCCGACGGCACAAAAACCTGGGCGTCGGCCAGCGCCTGCAACAACGTACACCCGCGCTCATGCTCGATTTCCTTCTTTCCGTTGATGTTGATCTTCACCGATCCCTCGGGGATCATCTTCTTGCGGGCGAACAATAAGATTCCGACCAGTAACCAGATGATTACCAGGAAGATGATGATTGCGGATATGGTGGTTAATTCATAATTCATAATTCATAATTCAAAATTCAAAATTACATTCCCAGGAACGCCATAAACCCCATGCCCAGCAGTCCCGTGATGATGTAAGCGATGCCGTTGCCTTGCAGTTTGGACGGGATTTTCGCGTATTTGAGGCGCTCGCGGATGGCGGCGAAGGCGGTGATGGCTAACAGCCAGCCGATACCGGAGCCGAGTGCGTAGGACAGACTGTGCGCCACGGTGGGGAAGTTGCGCTCCTGCATGAAGAGCGAGCCGCCAAGGATGGCACAGTTCACGGCAATCAACGGCAGGAAGATGCCCAACGTCATGTACAGCGCCGGAAGATACCGTTCGAAGACCATCTCCAAAAGCTGCACAATGCCCGCAATCACCGCGATGAAGATGATCAGCGACAGGAACGAGAGATCCGTGTCGGCAAAGCTTGCACTCAGCCACGTCAAGGCCCCCTCGCGGAGCAGGTATTTGTCAATCAGGTAGTTGACGGGCACGGTAACCGTCAGCACGAAGCAGACGGCCAGTCCCAACCCGAAGGCGGTCTTCACGTTCTTGGAGACGGCCAGATAGGAGCACATGCCCAAGAAGTAGGCGAAGACCATGTTGTCAATGAAGACGGAGCGGAGGAAGATTTCTATCATAATGGTTATGGGTTATGGGTTATGGGTTATAGATGCCCCACACTGCGCTTCGCTTGTGTGGGGTTATTAGCGCTTCGCGCGTCTTGCCCCTTCGGGGCTGCTTAAGGAATTATGTTTTAAATTGGGGCTTTTACGTTCATGCCACTATTTTTCATTCTACATTTTTATTGAATTTCGTTCCCAGAAGACGCCGTCGGCGTATCCTTGTATTGTGGGATTCGTGTCGGCGAGGAGGAGGCGTTTGGCGGTCCAGAGGCAGTATTCGCGGTTGAGTTCGACGCAGCAGAAGCGGCGTTCGAGCTTCTTGGCGACGACGGCGGCGGTGCCGCTGCCGGAGAAGGGGTCGAGGATGCGGTCGCCGGGGTTGGAGGAGGCGAGGATGAGCTTGGCGTAGAGTTTCTCGGGCTTCTGCGTGGGGTGGTCGGTGTTCTCGGGCATCGACCAGAAGGGCACGCTGATGTCGTCCCAGAAGTTGGAAGGGTGGGTGAGTCGGAATTTCCCGTCGGCGGTGTCGTCCCAGTCTTTGGGCTTCCCGTTCACTCGATATGGGGCTATCACCTTGCGTTTCATCTTGACGGCCTCCAGGTTGAAGGTGTAGTGTTTCGGGTCTTTCACCGCGAACCAGATGTCCTCCATGCTGTTCTTCCAGTTGGATTTTGCCCCGCGGCCCTTCTCGCGTTGCCAGGTGATGCGGTTGAGGATAGTAAGTCGCTCTTCGATAACCCGTTGCATGGAGGAGGAACATTTCCAGTCGCCGCACATGTAGAGCGAGCCCGTAGGTTTCAGTTTGTCGCACACCTTGCCGAACCAGCTATGCAGGAAATTTTCGTATTCGTCTGATTTCATGGACGAGAACTTCCGTCCGTTGAAGTCTTTGTCGAGGTTGTAGGGCGGGTCGAGGAGGATGAGGTTGAAGTGTTCGTCGGGGATGAGGTCGAGGCATTCGAGCAGGTCGCCGTTGACGAGCATGTTGTCGCGGAAGCCCGAGCGCAGGTCGTCCGGCGTGCTGACGAGCGGTTCCAGCGCGGGGACTTCCCCGGCGGTGACCGTCAGCGTTTGGTTACGCGGGGCACGTCCCCCACACTGTGGCTCCGCCTTGTGTGGGGTTAATTTTGCTTCGCGCGTCTTGCCCCTCCGGGGCTGCTCAAGGAATGAATTCGTTGTCATTTGCTGCCTCTTTCTCTCATGCTTTTCGAAGCCGCAAAGGTACAATTTTTTTAGATGTTCTCCTTGATTCTGTTTTTGTTGATGTTGCGGAAATGGCTGGGGGTGATGCCCATTTCTTTCTTGAATGCCGCGTGGAAGACTTGGCGGTTGTTGTAGCCGCACATCTCGCCCACGGCTTCCATCTTGTCGTCGAAATGCTGCGGGTCGCTCAATAGATTGACCGCTTCTTTAATCCGATAGCTATTTAACAGAGATGCGAAATTCTGGTTCAGATGCGTGTTGATGATGTGCGACAGACTGGTTCGGTTGGTGCCGAGACGTTTGGCCAAATCCTGAACACTGATGGTCGGATCAAGAAAAACCTTTCCTTGTTCCATCGCTTTCTGCAGGTCTCTCAATATCCGCCGCTCCTGTTCGTCGGGAACAACCTCGATATTGTACGAAGCGGTTTCCACGAGTGCGTTTTTCTTCTCCTCGGTTTCAAGACTCTTCTGCATCAGCTTTCTGTATGACCAGCGGCTGTGGATGAACAGGATCAGGAACAAGATGTTCGACATCGCCAGAACAGATAATATAATGTAAATCGGTTTCATGACGGCAAAAATACCAAAAATATCATTTCTGGACAAGAATTGCGGTATTCTGACACTGTTTTTGCTGTTTTATGACACGTTTTTTTGCAAATTATGACATTCGTTCGCCGATAAGGGAGTATTTTTGCCGCCAGTTTTCATTGATATAAATCTGCATGATGAGAAAATTTTTACTTCTTTTTACAGCTTTTCCATTTCTTTTTTTGTATGGATCTGCCTATGGACAGGATACTATCAAGAGCAAGTCGCAAAATGTGCTGGAACAGATTCAGAAATACCTGAAGGTGGGCGGCTGGATTGACGCGCAGTACGCATACGAGTACTATGGTGCTGATAATCAAAGTAGTGTATTCCAAATACGCCGCGCCCGCCTCGATATCAAAGGCAGTCCCTCAAAATGGGTGGACTATCGGCTACAAGTCGATTTCGCCCCTAATCCGAGGTTGATAGACGCTTTTGTGAAGGTGAATTTCTGCAAGCAGGTGCAGCTACAGATCGGACAGTTCAAGATTCCGTTCTCATTGGAGAACAAATTATCGCCATTGGACTTGGAACTGATGGAAAACGCCCAAGTTGTCAGTGCATTATCGGGCTATAAGGATGTGACGGGAATCAGTTCGTACTCCAACGGCCGCGAAATCGGCGCAATGCTCACGGGCACGTTGGCCTCTGCGGAGGTTTGTGGCGAGCGCATCCCCATCCTGCAATACGGGGTCGGCATCTTCGGCGGCAACGGCATCAACGTCAAGACCGACAACTTAGCCAAAGACGTGTCTGCAAAAGTGGAGTTCTCTCCTTTTGTGAAAGGGCTTACGCTCTCAGCTTCAGGATATTGGGGAAAATATGACATGTTGCATGATGGGGTTACGACTCATACCGACGGGGCGCGCACTCGTTATGCCGGAGGTCTGCAATACACTGACAGACAATGGGTTCTCCGTGGCGAGTATCTTTGGGGAAAAACTGATTTTGCAGCGGTGGATCCCCTCACGGATGATTACGTTCCTGTGCCTACCCGCACACAAGGGTTCTATGTGACTGCCGGTTACTGGTTCCGTTTCGGCTGGGGCAAAAACAGCAATGTTGAGCAGAAATTGCGTCCCATGCTCCGTTTCGACTATTATGAAAAGAACATGACAGCCCATGCCCCGTCCCTCTATTACTCCACCGGTGTGGAGTGGTGGCCCGAAAAGCACCTCCGCACGCAGTTGGCCTATACTCTCAAGCAACACCCTAAAGACCAATCTTTTGGACATAATGTAACGATGATGGTAAGCGCGGTCTTTTAAATGTAGAATGTAGAATATAGAATATGAAAAGAACAATTACCTTTTTATTAGCAATTAGCATCTTGATGATGTGTGTGTCCTGCGGGAAGAAGCAGAATCCGCAGACCAAAGACGGACTTTCAGGCAGTATTACCATTTCCGGTGCCTTTGCCCTTTATCCCTTAGCGGTGAAGTGGGCCGAGGAGTTCCAGGCAATGCATCCTGGCGTGCGCATTGACCTTTCTGCAGGTGGCGCTGGCAAAGGCATGACCGACGTGCTGGCCGATGTGGTCGATCTCGGGATGGTCTCCCGCGAGGTTTATCCTCCTGAGTTGGAAAAGGGCGCCGTGCCGTTCGCCTCGGCTAAGGATGCGGTGGTCATCACCATCAACGCCGACAACCCTTTGGCTGACAAGCTGATGAAGCACGGCATCTCCCAGGAGGCCGCCACCAAAATCTGGATCACGGGCGAATACACCACCTGGGGACAGGTGCTGGGCACTAACGATAATACCCCGATTCACGTCTATACCCGCTCCGATGCTTGCGGTGCGGCCGAGACGTTCGCCCTCTGGATGGGCAAGAAGCAGGAAGATCTGTTGGGCACCGCCGTCTTCGGTGACCCGGGATTGGCTTCCGCTATCCAGGCCGACAAGCTCGGCATCGGGCTGAACAACATCGGCTATGCGTACGACGAGAAGTCGCGGAAGCCCAACCAGGGACTGCTCGTCTGCCCGATCGACCGTGACAACGACGGCGTCATCACCTCCGACGAGTACTTCTACGATACCAAGGATGACTTCATCGCGGCGGTGGCCGAGGACAAATACCCGTCGCCGCCCGCCCGCGACCTCTACTTGGTCAGTCACGGCACCCCCAAGAATCCCGCCGTCATCGCCTTCCTCGAATATGTCCTCACTGACGGTCAGAAGCAGAACGTGCCCGTGGGCTACATCAGCTTGAACGAGGAGAAATTACAGAAAGGGTTGGAAAAGTTGGGGGTCAAGAATTAACGCCTGGCTGTTGACAGTTGGCTATTGGCTGTTGGCTAACCCTAGGACTCAACTAATTAGGCTTTAACATGCAGAAATCGAGAATCATCAAAGACAAAACCGCGCAGGCCGTCATGTTCGGTCTCACAATCGTCTCCATCCTTATGGTGGTGGTGATGTTCGTGGGGCTGTATCTGAAGTCGGCACCGGTGCTGGAGGACCGTTCGTTGTGGGGGCTGCTGACCTCCTCGGAATGGAAGCCCATGAAGGGCGAGTTCGGTTTCCTGCCCTTCTTGGCGGGCACGTTGTGGGTGACGTTCGTCGCCATCCTCCTTGCGTTGCCCATCTCGCTGCTCACGGCGGTTTTCCTCACCGAATACGCGAAATCCTACGTCAAGAAGTTCGTGTTTCCGGCGTTGGACATTTTGGCGGCGTTACCGTCTGTCATCTACGGCGTGTGGGGCGTGTTGGTCATTGTGCCTTGGATTTCGAAACACGTCGCGCCGCATTTCATGGACTTCTCCACGGGATATACGGTGTTGGCAGCCGGTATCGTGCTGGGTGTCATGGTGATACCGTTGTTGGTAAGTCTGTTCATCGAGGTCTTCTCTTCCGTTCCTTTGGAGTTGCGCGAGAGCTCGTTGGCGCTGGGTGCGAGCCGTTGGCAGACCACCAAGAAGGTGCTGTTCCGGCGCACCTATCCTGGCATTATCGCAGCCACGGTGCTGGCCATTTCCCGAGCCATGGGCGAGACCATCGCGGTGTTGATGGTGTGCGGCTGCGTCATCGGCATCCCCAACGGCTTCCTTGACCCTTGCTACCCGATTCCCGCCCTCATCGCCAACAACTACGGCGAGATGCTCTCCATGCCCATGTACGAGGCCGCCCTCATGTTCGCCGCCCTTATCCTCTTCCTCGTTGTACTCGTCTTCAACCTTATCTCCCGCATCGTGCTCTACCGGCTCGAAAAGCGACTCGGTAACAGTTAGATAGCCAACTCCCTTGTTCACTATTCACTAATCCCTATTCACAAATCACCAAAATGAAAATATCCTCCAAAAAGAAAGTTCGTGAGATTGTCGCCAAGACCTTCATGTGGATGGCGATGTTTGTGGTGTTCGGACTCGTCATCAGTGTCATCTGGACCATTTTCTCCAAAGGGGTGAAGGCCATGAGCTGGGACATGGTGAGCAAGCTGCCGGGCGGTGGTTTCTACATCGGCAAGGAGGGCGGCTTCCTGAATGCCATCGTCGGATCGCTCTACATCGTGGGTGCCTCCACGGTGTTGGGGTTAATCGTCTCCATCCCGGTGGTCTTTTTCCTCAATGTCTATCTGAAGCGGGATTCCAAATTGGCATACGCCGCGCGGATGGCCTTCGATGTGCTCTTTGGGGTGCCCTCCATCGTTTATGGCGCGTTCGGATTCACCATCATGATCTATTTCGGGCTGCGGACCTCGCTATTGGGCGGTATCATCGTCATCACGCTGCTCATCATCCCCATCTTCATTCGTACGATGGACGAGGCCACCCGTAACTTTCCTCGCGACATTTTGGACGCCAGTTTCGCGTTAGGAGCCACGCGCTGGGAGACCCTGAAGGTGGTGCTGCGGCAGATTGCCCCGGGCATCGCCACAGCCACCTTGCTTTCGGTCGGCCGCGCCATCGGCGACGCCGCCAGCGTAATGTTCACCGCCGGCTACACCGACAGCATCCCTACGTCCCTGTCCCAACCTGCTGCAACGCTGCCCCTCGCCGTCTTCTTCCAACTCCAAAGTCCTATCCCCGAGGTGGTTGACCGCGCCTACGCTGCCGCTCTCGTTCTCACCGTCATTGTTCTTGTCCTCAGCATCGCCAGCCGTTTCATCACCAATAGATTCTCGAAAAATAAAGTGTGAATTAGTGATCAGTGAACAGTGAATAGTGAATGGTGAATAGTGAATGGTGAACAGTGAATAGTGATCAGTGATTAGGTAAAAGTTATAGTCAATAGTTATAGTCAACGAAATGATAGAAGTCAAAAATCTAAACGTCCATATCAAGGGCAATCACATTTTGAAGAACGTGAATGTGGAGTTGCCCGAAAAGCAGATCACCTGCATCATCGGGCCGTCGGGGTGTGGGAAATCCACCCTGTTGCGGACGCTCAACCGTCTGATAGACACCACGGAAGGAGTCAAGTTGGACGGACAAGTGCTGGTTGATGGGCAGGACATCCTCGCCAGCGAGTCCGATGTCACCGAATTGCGTCGCAAGATCGGGTTGGTGAGCCAGCGGCCGTGCCCGTTGCCCATGTCCATTTTCGACAATGTGGCTTACGGCTGCCGCATCAACAAGATGTTCCCTAAGCGCCGCATGTTGATCTACCAGGTGCAGAAAAACCTCAAGGCAGTGGGTCTTTGGAACGAAATCAAGGAACGTGTTCGCACTCCGGCGAGCCGTCTTTCCATCGGGCAGCAGCAGCGTCTCTGTCTCGCCCGCTCCCTCGCCGTGGAGCCCGACTATATCCTCGCCGACGAGGCCACCAGCGCCCTCGACCCTATTTCCGCCAAGACCGTGGAGGATCTTTTCGTGTCGCTCAAAGAGCAATACTCCATCATCATGGTCACCCACACTCTGCGGCAGGCCCTCCGCATCGCCGACCACGTCGTCTTCATGTACCTCGGCGAAATCATCGAACAGGGTCCCGCTGACCAAGTTTTCCACCGCCCCCAGCACGAACTCACCCAGAAATACCTCAACGGCGCTTTCAGTTAGTTATAATAAACATAAATCCTTGAGCAGCCTCGGAGAGGCAAAACGCGCGAAGCGCTAATAACCCCACATAAGCGAAGCGCAATGTGGGGCCACAAAAATAAAGTCACAATG